>JABDGM010000041.1:189-37616 GCA_013286045.1 Planctomycetota bacterium
GTGTTGGCTCGAACGGCGTAGCCAGCGGAGTGGTAGACGGTCCGGTGATCAGTGCGGACGGCAATGTAGTGGTATTTTCCAGTAATGGGACGAATCTTCACCCCTTGGACACGACTTTTTATTCAGATACTTTCGCGCGGAACTTACTCACGGGCACGATAAGCTTGGTGAGTGTAAATGCTTCGGGTACTGCCAGCGGCAACCTGTGGAGCGACAAGTACGAAGACATTTCTCTAGGAGTAAGCGCGGATGGCGGTGTCGTGTCATTTCTTAGCGACGCGAGTGACCTCGTCACCACAGATTTCGACGGCAAACCCGATTTGTTCGTGCGTGATTTGCCAGGCGGATCGACGCAGCTAGTAACGAAATTCGATTTGACTACGCCGTCGACGACGGGCGGCGGCAGCTCGACCACCGATCAAAACGCGGTGAGCGCGGACGGTCGATATGTAGTATTCGTGAGCCAAGCGCAGAATCTGGTGGCGGGCTTAGACATTCGACCAGACACGGAGAATGTGTATCGAATGGATCGGGCGACTGGCCATATCGATCTTGTGAGCATCAATGTCAATGGTACCGGCTGCGGAAACAACGATTCCGACACGCCGGTGATTAGTGCGGATGGCAGCGTCGTCGTGTTCACAAGCGAAGCCACGAACCTGGATTCCTCTGCCTCAACCGGCGCTACACAGATCTTTGCGCGAAACTTTGTAACTGGCACGACAACGCTTGTAAGCGTAAATATGGCCGGGAACAAAGGCGGGAACCGTTCGTCCGGTGAACCCACTATCAGTGCTGATGGGACGGTCGTCGCTTTTTACAGCAGTGCTAACGACCTGCAGCCGCTCAATACGAATGGCATCAATGAGGTTTACGCGCGGAATCTTGTAACGGGCACGACCTACCTGGTGAGTGTCAGTTCGGATGGCACGGCGACTGGAAATGGCACTTCGGATAAACCCGTAATCAGCGCAGAAGGGCGCGTTGTGGCATTCGAAAGCGAGGCGACGAACCTGGATCCAGCAAAGACGGACGGCACCCGCGACGATATCTTTGCGCGAGACTTGCAGACAGGAAGGACGTACCTTGTGAGCAACCGGAATTTGGAGACTTTGAATCGTAGCGCACTTGCCCCGGTGATCTCCGCGAATGGCAATGTAGTAGCGTACAACCTATTAGATGGTGGCGTCTACGCAAGAAACATCGTGACGGGAACGGACTATGTGGTCAGCATCGATCCGACCGGAACTTTCGTCGGTAGTGGCATTGAACAAGTGATCAGCGCTGACGGTACCGTCGTGGCGTTCCGCAATACGACTTCGAGACCGCTGGGCACGTCGGTGTTTTCGATTTATGCGCATAACCTGCTGACGAACACAACTTTCTTGGTGAGCATGAATTCGGCGGGAGTGAGCGCGAATGGATATTCCGCTAACCCATCTATTAGCGCCGACGGCAATATCATTGTGTTCCATAGCCAAGCCACCAACCTGAATAGTCTCAAGACTAATGGGAACTACGACGATGTTTTCGCGCGCAACCTCTTCACCGGTACGACCTATCTCCTGAGCTCCAATGTGGATGGTACTGCCAGTGGGAATGCGGACTCTCCCTATGGTTTAGGCGTCAGTGCGGACGGGCGTGTGGTTGTGTTCTTAAGCGATGCAAGCAATCTTGTTCAGGGTGACACCAATTCCTCCACGGATGTGTTTGCCGCAACCATTCCGAATGCGTCGAGGCAGTTGGGGGACTACAACCAAAATAACGCCGTGGACGCAGCCGACTACGTGCTATGGCGGAGCAAAGCGGGGACAACGGAGGTCGCGCCTTACTCGGGTGCGGATGGCAGCGGGAACGGGAGTGTGGGTGCTGAAGACTACAACGTGTGGCGTGCGCATTTCGGCCAAACGTTGCCAGCGGTTGGCGCGGGCACGGCAGGTGGTGTGAAATCATCAGCGGCTCCTGTTGCGCTTGTGGATGAATCTACCGAGGTTGCAACCACAATGGGTATCCGCGCATACGAGCAAGTCCAATCGGTGGAGATACCACGAACGGGCAGCGAGAAGCAGGCAGTCGATCAGCGCGAGGGCATTTCGCGTATTCTAGTTTCTGATTCTTCACCTTTCGCCGCTTTCAAGCCAGCTATTCGCGGGTCGGTCGACGTGCGACGGTCGTTTGCTACAACCCGACGCGATGATGCTTTATTGGCCTGGTCTGCGCCGCAGCTTACTGCCAAAGAGCCGACTGCAGAAATAGGCTCAGCCGAGACTTGGGCAACCGACGACGTGACTTATGCGGACGACTCCCACTTGGATTTTCTCGAAGAGGCGTTCGCACAGTTATCGAGCAAGTAGCTCAGCCGTCTTGCGCACCCGCTCTATCGATTCAAAGGGCTGGCTGGTTTCTACGGCGACGTCGCGTCGTCGCTTACCATCGCAGCGTAGACGAGTACAAACGCGGCGTAGAACGACACGTAGAAGCACCAGTAGCTTGCGGCGCTGTCGGTGTAGATGTAGCTCACGGTCGCCCAGAACCAGCCCCAGGAGACGATCAGCAGGCTCTGCCAGAAGGGGCGCCACCAGAGCAGAAATGGTGTTCCGATCACTAACGCCCAGAGACTGTAGGCCCAGATTGCAAATGCAGGCGGGTTCTGCGGCGAATACCAATTGAGATGTCCCTCGGGAGTGACCTGCGTGTGCGTCGGCTGGTACATGACGCGCGCACCCACGACGATCGTGAGGCCCAGCATCAGCAGCAGATAGAACGGGACTCTTCGGTTACGGACGGGGAGAACGAATGTCGAACCGAACAAGGGGCCCCAAGCTTGTGCGAGTAAGGCGAGCGGAATTAGGGCGATCGTTAGTAGCTGATTGACGACGCCGTGGGGTGTGGGGCCATCTAGCCAGAGCGCTCCCTCGACCCACTGCATGGCGGTGATACCCATGAGTGCGACGGCCGCGAATTTTAAATGCGGGTGTCGGCGCCGCAACAGATACGCGGCCGCGCCATAGGAACAGCCGCCGGCCAACACACTCGACGTCGCATTGAAACAGATGGCTGAGGTCCTCTTCTACGCCAGCGGGTCGCCGAGAGGCTCGATGTCGAAATCGTCGATCGGTTGGGAGAGGATGTCTTTGATTTCTTTTGAGGACTGGTGGCCGGGGCGTTGGTCTTTGGCGGCGGGGCTGACAATGACGCGATTGGCGCGGACTTCGGTGATGACGACGTAGGTGCCGGGCTCGATGGGTTGGCCGCCTTGGGTGGTGGCGTCGATGACCTGGCCGTCGACTTCGACGGCGCCGCTGGGGAGCATTTTGGAGCGGGTGATGCCGACGCGGCCGATGAGCGCGCGGCGGGAGTCTTCGGGGAGGACATCGTTGTCGGTGAGTGGTTCGCCGAGGAAGGCTTTTCCCATGGGCGTTTTGGGCCAGTATTTAAAGGCGGTGGCGATGAGGATGGGGACGACGATCACCGTGGCGGCGGCGAAGGCGAGGCCGGTGAATGGGCCGGTCGTCGGGCTTTGCAGCGAGGCGACGACGATCGCGCCGATGAAGGCTGCGCCGGAGAGGATGCTGATGAGGCCGCCGGTCGGGATGAAGACTTCGAGAACGACGAGCGCGCAGCCGGCGACCATGAGGAGAATGGCCCAGGCTATGTCGGGGATGACCATGCTCGTAAAGAAGGCTTTTGGTGGGCGGTGGTTCGCGATGCGAAGTTTGAGTCTGCGTGAATTATAGCGGGTGGAATGGGGGGGCGGCCATGAAATGGAGAATGCCAGCAGCGCGTAGAGGAAAATGGGAAGAAACGAACCACGGAAACACCAAAGGCACCGTTATTCCGTTTCAATCGCGTGAACCATCACGCGGTTGCCGCGCGTTTTGGTGACGACGATTTTTGCGCCGCGGTCGATGGGGAGGCCGTCGGCGATTACGTCGACGAGCTGGCCGTTGAACTCGGCTTTGCCGGAGGGCATGAGATTCGTGGCGGCGACGCCCTGTTGGCCGAGGAGGTGGGAGAAATCGGCGAGCGACTCGCGGTAGTCGAGGTCGATGAGCTCTTCTTCGGGGGTCGGGTTGAGGAGCAGCTTGCGGAAGATGGGCGCGTTTGGCAGGTAACGCCGAAGGGCGATCGACGTGGCGATGACGAGGAGGCTTGCCGTCGCGACGATCGAGAGGGAATGGCGGAGCTCGATCATTTGCGATTCGGTGCGTGGGAGGATGAACGTTTGCGTAGCGAAAACGAGTGAGGCGAGAATCATCACTCCGCCGCCGAGACCGAAGATGGCCAGGCCGGGGAGGACCAGCACTTCGATGAGGATGCAGAAGATGCCGCCGAGGAACAGGAGAACTTCGAGCCATTCGGCGGTGCCGTGGAGGAAGTAGCTCCAGAAAAAGAGAATGAATGCGACGGCAGCGACAAACGCGCCGATGCCGACGCCGGGGCTGTGGAGCTCGATGTAAATGCCGACGAAGCCGATGACGAGCAGCAGGATGGCGAGGCCTGGCGACGACAGGGCTTCGATGAGCTCGAGGGCCCAATTGGGTTGGGCGACGCGGATTTCGCCGTCGATGCCATAGGCTTGTTTGAGATCGTCGAAGTTGTCGACGACGTGGGTGACGACGCCGAGCTCCTTGGCCTGGTTGGCGGTCATTCGGAGCGCTTCGCCGGCGGGTTTGACGCGAGCGCCGCGGCGCCAGTTATCGGCGTCGGGCTGGGATTTGGCTTCTTCGGTCGAGAAGTAGCGGACTTCGCCGGACTTCGTGTTTTGGTAAGCGAAAAGATCGATGCTGGGGTCGATGAGTGCGGTGAGAAGCGACCAGCTGTGCGGGACTTTTTTGGAGAGCGAGTCGCGGATTGTGTCGCGGGTGTCGTCGAGCGTGGGGCGATCTATGGGCATCGTGCCTTTGCCGCCGACGTGAGATTCGGGCTGCATGACGAGCTGATCGCAGGCAAGCGCGATCAAGGCGGCTCCGCCGCTCGCGTCGACGGGGACGTACGCGACGGTTTGCACTTCGGAGGCGTTCAGGTTGGCAATCGTATCGGCGAGTTCTTTGCAATCGTCGAGTCGGCCGCCGGAGCTATCGATCGTGAATCCGACCCAATTCATTTTTCGCTTAGAGATTTCCTCGCCGAGCATGGTTTGAATTTGGTGGACTTTGCGACGCGTGATGGGCCCTTCAATTTGAATGCGGACGGGACGCCAGTTGCCGAGCATCGACTGATCTTGTTTGAGGGCGGCGGCGGGGACGCCGAGGCCGCGGGCGAGAGAGTCCACATCGCTCGTGAGTAGGACGCCGAAGTCGCGGCCATCGCGGCCGGTGAAGCTGCCGAGTGCGCCGGCGGGCTTGAGAACGTCTTGCGAAATGATGGTGTGCTTCTTTTGGAGCGCTTCGAGATCCTCTTTGAGGATGTACTCGGTGCCGGAGTCGGTTTCGACCTTGAGGACTTCGCGTCGGCGGTCGACCATTCCGAGGGCAATGGCGAGTGGCAGCGTACGTTTGGCTTCGGTCACGGCGGTGTACGCGCTGATGACGTTGGGATCGACGGGCTGGCTGGCGTCGACGTCGACGGTGGCTTCGCCGAGTTCGGCTTCGGGGGCGATCGCGATTTTTTCGCAAGCGAGGGCGATGAGAACGCCGTGGCCTTTGATCGTGTGGGGGATGTAGGCGACGGTTTTGACGGCCGACATCTCGCGGCTGGTGAGGAAATTGGCGAGCGACAGGGCGCGCGTGAAATCGGTGCCTTCGCCGTTAGTGCCGTGCTTAGTTGTCAGTTCGAGGACGAGCGTGGGGCGGCGGTTTTTTGATTTTGGTTGGCGATTCAGATCGTCGACGACGCGCTGGATCGCGCTGATGACGTTGGCATCGGCGTTGCCGGTGAGAGGGAGGCGGACGCGGATGAGCTGGGCCTGGCCAAGGTCTTCGGGGGAAGGATTGGAGGCTTCTGCCTTGGGTTCTTTTACTTCGGGTTTTGCTTCCGGCGTCGTTTCAGGTTTTGACTCTGCCGTGGGATCGAGGAAATCTCGGGCCGCGGCTTCGGCGTCATCCGACGACGGTTGTTTTCCGGCGGTGGCGGCGAGGGTAGGTACCGCACTGCTGAGGGCGGCTAGAAAAATCAACGAGAGCGCCGTGCAGGCCGGATAGAGCGGTGAACGGCGATACGGCACGATTCGGGTCATTTGCGACAAAGATCCTTGATCCGCTAGAACTCCCGCCTGCCGACGTCCCCCTGGCCCCCGGTGCGAATTATAGATGCTTTTGGAGGGGTGGGCAAAAGTGTGGGTGCGAAGAGGGAGAATGGCCGCCAAGAGGCACGAAAAGGCACAAAAAGGAATTGCTGGTGGGTATTCGCTTTTGGGGTGCAAGCATTGGGAAGATTTGGGTGTTGGGGCGATGCAATTGGTGCAGGCGTTACGACCGTTACCGAGGTGAGTGTGGAGAAAACGCATCAATCTTGCCACGTGGTAGAGTTGCGAAGGCTGCTGCGGGGGTGCGCGTTAGCGCGATCCATCTAACACGCGGCGGAAAATTCTTTCGTGGCGAGTTGAAGGATGTCTTTGCCAACTGTTTCTGATCCTACGGACTGTTCGCACGCCGCCGCTGTAAATGTGGTGCCGATGCCGCCCGCTTCGAATGCTTTGGGGGGCGCGACGGCGCATGTCGCCGCCGGTCGTAAGCAAGGTTCGATTTTTGCGCTGCACCTGGTCAATGGCGAGCATTATTCGGGCGCTGAACGCGTGCAGGATTTGCTGGCTCGGCAGTTGCCGCAGTTTGGGTGCGAAGTCGGGTTCGCGTGCGTGAAGCCGGAGCGCTTTCCGAGCGCGCGGGAAACCAAGACGGCCCCGCTGGTCGAGATGCCGATGCACGGGCGGTTCGATCTGCGGATCGTGAAGCAGTTGGAAAAACTGTGTCGCGATGAAGACTACGATTTGATTCATGCCCACACGCCGCGGACGGCGCTCGTGGGGCGATTGGCGGCTCGCCGCGCGGGGGTGCCGTTTGTGTATCACGTTCACAGTCCGGCGGGTCGCGATTCGACGCGGCGCGTTTTTAATTGGATCAACGGGGCGGCGGAGTGGGCGGCGGTGCGCGGGGCGGATCGGTTGATTACGGTATCGCCCAGCTTGCGAGACTATATGATCGGGCGGCGGATTTCGGCGGAGCGGATCACTTGCGTTCCGAACGGTGTGCCGGCGTCGAGCTATCTGGCGGAGCGGCGAGTTCCGGCGGGCACTTGGACGCTCGGAACGGTGGCGTTGTTTCGGCCGCGGAAGGGCATTGAAGTGCTGCTCGAGGCGCTCGCGGTGCTGCGGTCGCGGAACCTGAATGTGCGATTGCGAGCGGTCGGCGGGTTTGAGACGAATATCTACAAGGCGGAAGTGCTAGGGCTGGCGGAGCGGTTGGATCTGGCGGAGGCGATCGATTGGATCGGCTTCACGCGGAATGTGAACCGTGAGCTGGCGAAGATCCACCTGTTTGTGCTGCCGAGCCTGTTTGGCGAGGGACTGCCGATGGTTGTGCTCGAGGCGATGGCCGCGGGGCTGCCGGTGGTGGCGTCGCACGTGGAAGGGATACCAGCGGCGATCGCGCATCGGGAGACGGGGTTGCTCGTCGAACCGGGGAGCGTGAGCCAGCTCGCGCGGTCGATCGAAGAGGTGATCTCCGGCGAGGTGGACTATGAATCGCTGGGGCGCGGGGCTCGGGTTCGCCACGCGGAGCTATTTTCTGACGTGAAGATGGCGGAAGGCGTGGCGGATGTGTACCGCCAAGTGCTGGCTACGCGGGCGGCGAAGAAGGCTGCTGCGCGGGCTTAAGACGCCCGCCTTCAGAAACAGGCTGATGAGACGCAAACTGCTTAAGCTGCCTACGAGCGCGGCGTTTCAATAGGGCGGTCGTAATTCACCGGCGGGATACAGCTTCCACGACGATTGGCCATCCGTGAGCTTGAACGTGTCCACTTTGGCAAATTGCTCAAAGGGCAGCAGCGTGATGTGAGTGTCTTGCCCGTCGATTTTGTGAAATAGTCGCAACACGGCAGAAGCACCTACGACGATCGAGCCGGATTCTGCTCCCCATCCGATGGGCACGGTGCCGGCTTGTGCTTTCGGCATCAGCTGCGGATCGCCAATGAGCGTCGGTTTGCCCTTAAATGAGTCACCTGCGTAGATGACAGCCCAATAGCCTGGGCCAGCCCGCCAGTTTTGCTTGATAACAAAATCGAAGGCGACAGCATACTCCGGGCTCTCTTCGGGCTTCCACGGAATCTTTGCCGAGACGCTTTGCGTTGTGCCGGTAGCAAGTACTAAACCGGTTGCGAAGCCCGCACCTAGGGCCACCCTGCGGCTTATTGGTACTTCGCTCATATCCGATCTCCGTTTGTTACACGGGCGGACGACTACCGCGGTTTCTGTTGAGCAGGCTGGTCGTTTTGAGCGACCGGCGTTTGTTCCAGCACGTGTTTGTAGCCGATCGGGATGCTGGGTTTCTGGAAGAGCGCCTGCTGCAGTCGATCGAAGACCGCGTTCGTTTTGGCGGTGCTAAGATCGAACATGTAGACGTGCCGGTCTTGGTTGGGCATCGTGACGCGCATGGCCTGTGGCAAGTTGAGCTGGCGGTCGAGGATCAAATCGACTTGGCTGAAGTTTGCGGCCTGGGCTTGGAACTTGGGCAGCGCGGTCAGGAAAATCTTGCTGGTGTCCTTGTTTCCGTTGTCGACTTTCATCCAATAGCGCTGCTTCAGCTTGTTGGCATCTGCGCCGAACAGAAATGGCAACGGGCCATCGACAATCGCCTGGCCTTGCAGTTCCGGCGGAATGGGGCGCTCGATCACTTGTTTTTGATCGTTGCGGTACTCGTACACCGATTTGCCATCGCAGACCCAGTGTTCACCGATGGCGTCGGTCTGCACGACCCAGCTGCCCTGCGCGGCCGCATTAGGTTGGTTGGTTGGGGGTGGGACTTGTTTGTAGGTCGAGATTTCGGTGATTTGGAAGCTGCCTTTGTCTGGTTTGCTGTAGGTTAGCTCGCCTTTGTCTTTGTTGAGCGGGGCTGCCTGGCCATTGATGACCGGGCCGAACGCCATCACGTATTCCCAGCGTTCGAACGAACACTTGAAGGTGTTGATTTGCGAGCTGCCCGCTTGCCAGGCAGTGAGGACGGCATCGAGCTGCGTTTGCTCGAGGGGGTTGAGTGCGAATCCGGCTGGAGGTTGCGGAGCGGCTGGGGCTTGGGCCGGCGCGTTTGCCGGCTGGTCGCCGGCGGGTTGAACCGCGTTGGCGGGTGATGCTGGGTCGGTCGATGGTGGCTGGGAAGTTTGCCCTGTGACCGGGTATGGCGATGGGGCAGCTGGCTGCTGATAGGCCTGCGTTTGCGGATATGGTTGGGGCGCGCCGGGCTGCTGACCCAAGCTGATGCCAGACGCTAGAAGCGCGGGCAAACCGAACGTTAGCGCGATGCTGGCAGGGCGCGTGAATGGATGCATCCGCGTTCTCGCTGGGCAGAAGTATAGAGGAAGGTGAAGGCGTTGGGCGGGGTCGGGAACTATAGCGGCAGAGCGTCGAATGACCTAGGCCGACTGGGGGCCGGCCGTGGATGCTGCCTCTGGCGTGCTATCGTCTGGCGGCGGTTCGATCTTGACCGGGGTGGCGGTCGTGCCGAAGATGCTCGGCCCTTTTCTTCGACGCTATATCTCTTCCTCGTCTCGATGCGTGCGAACTATGCGTTTCCCATTGCGGATTGCGGCCGTGGTCGTTGTTTGTGTGGCTTGTGCGATTTCGTTACGAAGCGGCGCGGAGTCGCCGGAATCGGCGGCGAGCACTCAAGTTAAGCAGGCGGCGTTTACGCATGCGTCGTCGGATGACGCTGGGACGCAATCGGTTCGTTTTGGGCGGCAGCCATCGCGCCTTGGGGATCGCATCGAGCAGAATGTGCAGCTTGAGATGCGGATGAAGCTCACGATGCGGCGCGAAAGTGAGCTGGTGGGCAACAACCAGACGACGGTCCGTACGAAGCAGCGCCGGGTCATCGTGGCGACGGCCGTTGAAGGCGGCACCATTATGGCGGCACGCGTCCAATACCCTGAGGCTACGAAGCAAGCGACTGCGGCCGACGGCGCGGCCAAGAATGGCGAGGTGAGCGCTGCATATCAACCGGTCGCGCAGCCGGTTCAGGGGAAGACGTATCTTTGCATGCGTGAGCCGGGCGAGAATGGGAAATTGAATGTCACAGACGAAACCGGTAATCGGCCGCCTACGGAGGAGTGCGATATTGTTGTTGCGCAAATGGACATGATCGGTCGGTCGAACCCGCTGGCGCAGTTTCTTGCTGGCCGCGAAGTGAAAGTTGGCGAGAGCTTTGAGCTGCCGAAAGAGTTGGCCAGCCGGGTGTTCAATTTGGGCGACAAGTTCGGCGAAGTGACGCACTTTGAGTTGACGCTGCGAAAAGTCTCGGTGGAAAATGGCGCGAAGTGCGCCGAGTTTTTGGCCAATGTGGAAGCGGCCGCGAACGGTGCATCGCAGATGCGGCTGCAAGTTGAGGGGCCGCTGGTCGTGCAAGCAGATACCTGCCGGGCCGTGCGAGTCGATCTGGACGGACCAATCGGTATGTCCGAAACGCGCGGCAGTTACAGCACGTCTTACCAAGTGATTGGTACGGGCCATCTCAAGACGAGCGTTGCGGCCACTTATCGCGAAGCTCAGCACGACTAACGCGTGTGCTGCCGTCGCTATCTTTACTGGCGTGCATAATCGCGCGATCTACCGCGCCGCTATCTAAACCGCGTTTGTGGCGCGTGCGTAGTGATAGGGGTCGATCACAGCGCGCCGCTCTCTTTTTGAGCGACACTAGCAGCTGAACGCATTGGTCGATCGCTTGTCTGAACATGGAGGGATGACAAATGCTTCGCGCATCTTCTCAATTTGCTTTCGCAGGAATTCTGAGTTCGTGCATGACGTTGGTGGGGTCGGTCGCCGCGCTCGCGGGACCGGGTGTGGACTTTGATGTGGCGCGGGCGGTGGAGTGTCATGACGTTACGCCGCCGGAGCGGCTGACGTTGTACCCGATGCAACGGTTGGTGGAAGTTTCGCTGCCGATTTCGGTGCGGTTTCAGGAAGCATCGGCGGATGACGTGGATGAGATCGACGTCGAAGTGAGCGGCGCATCGGCTGGGCTGCGGGTGCAGAGCTTCGCGCCGCAGACACAGCTGGCGAGCGATATCACGCACGAAATTGAATCGACGACGACGAGCAAGAAGAGTCGATCGCTCGACGGCACGCTGGGTGGTTCGATCCCTATCCCCGGCGCTGCCGATGCGGTGGCCAGGATCACGCCATCAATTACGGCGGGCATTGCTGGGTGCGATACGGCGACGGAGAAGATCAACCGGCTGCCGGCGAAGCGCGTGTACGTGGTGAGCGGGACGTATGCCGAGGGGAGCGGCGTGTTCTTCAAGCTGAAGCGGACGTCGCAGACGTCGCTCGAGGGCGTGCATGAGTTGGCGGTCACATTCGTGACGCCGCGGACCTGGCCGACGATCGCGTTGCAGGTTAGCTGCAGCGCGCACGGCGAGCGGAAAATGCTGTGGGTGCGGCAATCGGCGACGCTTGGGCACGTGGAGAGGTATGTGCAACTGATTCCGGCGGCGATGCCGATTCGGCAAGTGGTGATGAAACCGACGGACCCGGACTCGGGGAAACCTGCGGACAAAGCGATGTTCGCGAGTGACAGCGCCGCAGCGAGCCCCACGAAATGGCGGCCGCCGGTGACTTCGCCGGTTGCTCCCACGACTTCTGCTGGACCGGCCAAGGTTGCCGAAAAGACGGCCGCGACGCCGGTGGTTGCCACGAAAACCGTGGTTGAGGCGAGCCTTGATGCGAAGGACGCGAAGATCAACGCGATTGAAGCGGCGGCGAAGGAGTGACCGGATCGGCGTTCGAGGCGGCGCGACACGCTGAGGCGCGGCGAGCATCCTCGCCGCGCTAAGTGGAACGGCGGTTGGGTCTCCGCGGTTGCCGTGGGTTGCTTGCATTTCGCCTTCTTGTGCGAAAGTGCTGGGCGTTGTCATAATGACTGCGCGGCGTCGCGTTTTGGGTTGCGAATTTCGCGATGGGATACGCAGATCCTAAGCGCCAGCCAGATTTGCACGGTGATTTGCTTTGGGTGCATCGATCTGCAGTGGTGGCACGCGGGTTGCTATTACTGCTGGTTGGGGAATCGCGTTCAGGTCGGGAGCGACAAATTAGGATCGCTCCCAGGGGAGGTTCGAGAACGTCTGAGACGGTGCGGACGTATCATCAGCCTGGTTTTGCTCCGGCATTGGCGTAGGGAAGACACACCTACATTACAAATAACACGTTGCAGCAACGATTGCTGCGGGGCTCCTTCGGGAGGGACGTGGTTGTGAGGGATCAAGCGCCACGTTCGGGAGTATCAGACATGCAAGTTTATAAACTTTTCAAAGGCAAGCTGTTGCTGGCCGCGGTTGTGGTGGCGGCCTCGACATCACTCGTTCGGGCCGATCAAAACGACCGCAATAAGAATAACGGTCAGAACGGCGGGCAATCGGGGCGATCCTCGAGTCCGCCTGCGGCGCGGTCATCTGGCGGCGGGAATGGCGGCAACAGCGGTAATGGTGGGAATGCGGCGCGGAGTTTCAGCCGGCCGAGCAACACGAACGCTTCGAATAACAGTTCCAATAGCAATGCGGGCCGCAACTTGCAATCGCAGGGCAACGGGGGGCGATCGTCGAATGATTCGGGCAATCATTCGCAGCCGTCGTTCGTTCAAAAAAACAATTCGAATTTGAATGCAAATAATCAGCAGTCATCCAATAAAGGAAACGGCTCATCGAACGGTTCGAATGGGAAATTGGATCGGAGCGTCCTGAAGGCGAGCGCTAATGAAAATGTGCGCCTCGCGGACAACGACGATCACAAGAATCAGAACGGCCAAAATCAGAATGGCCAAAACGGCGGTAACAAGGGTAGTCAAAACAACGGGAACCAGAACGGCAGTAACAAAGGCAATTCGAACCAAAACGGTGGCAACAAAGGCAACCAAAACAGCGGCAATCAAAACGGCGGTGTCAAAGTCAATCAAAACTTTGGGAACCAAAACGGCGGCAACAAAGGCGAGTCCAACAGCGGCAACAAAGGTAGCCAAAACGGTAATAATCAAAATAACGGCAATCAAAACGGTGGTACCAAAGTCAATCAGAATTTTGGTAACCAAAACGGCGGCGACAAAGGCGAATCCAACAGCGGCAATAAAGGCAATCAGAACGGCAGCAATCAAAACGCCGGCAACAATCAGAGCAACGGCAAGAACCCGGGTGGCAACTCGCCGTTCAAGAATGGCACTGCCAATGGTGCGAACGGAAACTCGAAATTACCTGGGAATGGCTTTCCGGGCGCCAACAACGGCTCGAAGTTTGATAAGAACTTTGATAAGAACGGCGATCACCACGACAAAGATTTCAACCATGACCCTCACGATGGGAAGCATGTCGATCATGTGAAGGATTTATTCGACCACAAGGTGGGCGACAACCATCCGAACCAGAACAAGGTCTTTCACGACCACGACTTCCACGGCAATGACTCCTCGAAGGCAGCGTTCAAGCAGTGGAATGACGTGTGGAAGGGCAAGAACGGCGGCGGCAAGGATAATCGCGATTGGTCAGGCAAGTGGCGATCGGGCGACCGGTTCTCGGCTGCCGACGCGGTTCGGCACGACTTCTTCTCACATCACGACCACGACATGCATCACATGCCGTTCCAAGCGAACTGGTGGGATTCGCATCATGATCACGACCATGGTTGGCATTTCTGGGGCGACTATGCGATGCATCATCACCACCAGCCGTACTATTGGTGGGGTTGGGCGTCGGCTCCGGCGCTGGCCACGTACGCGGGATTCGGCTGGAGCAGCCCGTACTACTGGGATTATGGCCAAGGCGAGTACATTTACTGCAATGGCGGCAACGTGTATGTGAACGGTCGGATGTATGAGTCGGTGCCGCAGTACTACGCCCAAACCGTTCAGCTGATCGACCAAGCACCGCTACTGGACGTGGACGCGGCGGCTGAGGCGGAGTGGATGCCGCTCGGCGTGTTCGCAGTGACGCCGGATGGGGATAATCGACCAGCGGTGATGATGCAGCTGGCGATTACGAAGAACGGAATCTTGGGCGGCACGGCGACGGACCCCGAAGCCGGCGCTTCATTCAACGTGCAGGGCACGGTGGATCAAAAGACGCAGCGTGCGGTTTGGTCCTACATGGACGGCGATAATAACCGGATCGTATTAGAGTCGAGCATCAACAATCTCACACAGAACGAGTCGACGGGGATGATTCATTTCGGCCCGAACGATCAACGCGTGGTGGAGTTAGTGCGGATGCCGGAACCGGATGAATCGGGAGCGTTGCCGATGCCGCAGACGTTGGGGACGCCTGCCGGTGGTGGGCCAACGTTGCCGCCGCCGGAAGGGCAATGATGGGTCGATACGAGGATTGTGTAAAACGAGTAACGCGGATCGTGAGATCCGCGTTTTTTTGTTTCGGTGCTACGTGGTGTCGATGTAAGTGCGTAAGTGCGAGCGGCGGCGGTTTAGCTAAACCGCAACCGATTGTTTCGAGTGGCCCCGAGATTTTTGGGGCCTGCGGTTACGCGCGCGGCGTAGTGCGCTACGGCAGTTCGCGGATGCGGAGGTTTTTGAAATTGATGGGGGCGCCTTCGGCTTCGATGCAGAGGTAGCCGGTGTGGGGCTCGCAGTGGTTGCCGCCGGAGACTTCTTCGCCGTTGACCCAGAGGCGGATTTCGCCGTTGATGGCGCGGACGTAGTAGTGGTTCCATTCGCCGGCGGCTTTGCTCAGGTTGTTGCGCGGGAAGCTGCGCTCGCCGTTGGGTGAGATGGGCGGGAATGGGGTCCAAGTGGCGGTGCCGACTTTGAAGAGGTCGCCGTTCGTGGTGAACCAATCGGCTTTCTTGCCGTTTTTCTTTTCCCACTGGTCTTTGAAGGCGTGGTCGAGCACTTGGACTTCGAAGCCGCGTTGAGGCAGCTGGCCGGGCTTTAGATCTTTGAGGGCTTCGGGGGCGGTCCAGACGAAGAAGCCGGAGTTGCCGCCGGCTTCTTCGAAGTTCCATTCGGCGACGAATTCGAAGTTAGTGTAGATCTTTTCGGAACGCATGACGCCGTGTGGCTTGCCGGTGTCGTGGAGGATGCCGTCTTTCCAGCTCCAGGTATCGGGATCGCCGTTAACGGGCTCGAAATCTTTTTCGCCGAGGGCGACCCAGCCGGGGCCGTTGCCGTCGATCGTGGCTTTTTTGAGGGAGGGGTCGTCGGTGGGTTCGTCGGCTCGCGTGGGATGCGTGAGGGCGATGAGCGCGGAGAGACAGAGGGCGGCGCGAAGGAGCGACTTCATTGGTTCTGCCTGGTGGGTGAAACGTAGATATCGTTGGGTTCGATCGTAACCGACTTGCCGTTGATTTCAACGGTGGCGGGTTTGTTGCCGGTGTTGAGGGCGAAGGTCTGTTTGCCGCGGCAGGTGGTCCAGACGCCGTCGAGTTTGCCGTCGACGCCTGTGAGGCCGGCGATTTTGGGGGCGAGTTCTTCGAGCCAGTTCGATTTGGTCGTGTCGGGCACGACTTGCACGTTTTTGGTTGGCAGCCAGGTTTGGTCTTCGACGTTTTTGAGGGCGGGATCGCCGACGAGGATGATCGTGCCGCCGCGGCGTTGGAAGTCGGTGAATTTGTCGAAGACAGGCTGATCGACGATGTCGGCTTGGATGACGATCATCGTCTTGTAGATTCTTGCGTTCAGTGCGCCATCGAGAATGAGCGCTTCGTCGAGGACGTCGAAGTCGCAGAGGTCGCGAAGTTTCGTGCTGGCGTCGATCGTGGGTTTGAGATCGGCGCCGAGGCGGTACATCGTGGTTGGGCAGTAGACGGCGACTTGCGTGTCGCCGGGGCGACCGGTGATGAGCTGGATGTGCTTGTGGATGTCATCGGCGTGCTGTGGGAATTCGTAGGTGAAGAATTGGGAGGCGCCGGCGGAGGCGTCGGAGAAGATGCGGCGACGGAAGGCTTTGTCGTCGAGCGCGGTGGCGGGCTCGGTGCTTTCTTTGACGTCGTAGAACTGGTAGGCGGTGCCCATCCATTTGTCGGCGAAGACCGCGCCTTGGCAGTCGGCGGGCTGTAGCGTGATGCCGTAGTTTTTGGCCATGCGAGCGTAGCCGGGGCAGTAAGTGCCCCACGCGATCGGGTTTACGCCGCCGGCGCTGCCGCCGGGTTTGATGCGGACTTTTGAGGCGGGGAAGTACTTCAAAGTTGTTTTGACAGATTGCTCGGCGAAATCGATGAGGGCCTGGTGGTACCAGGTGATGAAGTCGAGCCATTGGCGACGCTGGTGGGGCGTGGGGAAGGCTTCGGGCGTGGGTTTGAAGTCTTCTTGTGAGAGTTGGCGTGGTGCGCGGAGCTCGTCGAAGTGGTTGGGGGCGACTCCCCAGGCTTCGCCGAGTTTTTCCACGTCGCCGTACTTCTTTTCCATCGCGGCTTGGAAGGCTTTGGTCGCGTACTCGTCGCCGCACCAGTAGCCTTCGTGGCAATGGCCCATGTCGATCCAGGCTGGGACTTCGAGCGGGTAGTTGCCTTCACCGTAGGGACCGAGGATGCAGGCGTAGACGTCGTCGATGCGATCGCCGAAGTGGTCGTGCAGGTTTTTGTAGAAGTGGTCGTAGCACTCGATCGTGCGGGGATCGAAGATCGAGAGATAGTTGGTGTCTTCGTTGTGCTCCATGCAGCGCATGAGCGTGCGGTCGGCGGGTTTGTCGCGCAGCCAGACGGGCGGGAAGTGGACCCAGCAGTAGGCGGTGTATTTGAGGCCGGCTTTGTGGAGGGCCTTTTCCATGGCATCGTGTTTGGACCAATCCCACTCGCCGGGTTCGCGCTCGACGGCGCCCCAGGCGATGTAGTCTTCGTCGGCGACGAGGCCGGCGGTTTTCATGGTGGTGAGCGAGTCGGCGGGCGGGGGCGGCTCGAGGAAGTTTTCCTGCGGGTGGGAGCCGATCGGTGAGGCCTGGATGAAGGAAACCGAGAGGTTGCCGGTGGAAAGGTTCCAAGGGCTGCCATCGAAGGATTTTGGGTCCTGCGTGGTGGTTTGGGCGTTGGCAACCGCTGCGGCCGAAGCGGCAAGGAGGCTGAGTAAACGAGGCAGAAGCTTAATCATTGTGCCATCCTGGTGGTCGCCGCGGGAATGTCAGCAATCTTATGACGGCCGGCGCGTATGGACAATCAAACGGGTGGTAGGCGACAAGCTGTTTGCAGGCCGAATTGGCGGCAAACCCTGCATAAACGGCCCGGACTTAAAACGTGCTGGCAACATGCCGATACATCAAGTGAGGGGCTGACTTACGGCCCTTCCCTGCTCGGCACAAAAGCTGCTGGGCAAAAGTTTAGGTAGGTTGCCATGAAGATCACGGTTGTGGGCGCTGGCGCGGTGGGTTCGCTCATGGGCGGATTGCTCCAAGGTGATGCGCCCGATCTTGATGTGACGCTTGTTGCGCGCGGGAGGCATGGCGAGGTGTTGGAGACGCGCAAGAGCCTGGTCATTGAAGATGCGCGCGGCACGCGCGATATACAGATCAAGTGCACTTCGGACGTTTCGGCCGCGGCTGGGTCGCAGATTGTTCTGCTCACGGTAAAGTCGCACGATACGGAGGCGGTGATGCAATCGGTGTTGCCCCATTTGGGCGATGCGATTCTGGTTTCGATTCAGAACGGCATGAACGACGCGACGCTCGGCCAGTATGTGTCGGCGGATCGGCTGGTGATGGGCGTGACGGCGGTAAATGTATTTGTGGCGGAGCCGGGGCGCGTAAGTTTGCAGTTGGGCGGCGCGACGGCGTTTGGGCCGCCGCGCAATGCGCAGCCGGGAACCGCAGTGAAGTTGGTTGCGGAGGTATTTGGGCGCATTCGGTCGGAGTCGCTGCAGTTTTTGGCGACTAGTGATTTGGCGGCGATGCAGTATCACAAGCTGACGATCAACGCGGTGGGATGTGCATCCTGCCTGTCGGCGTCGAATTTTATTTCCGAGGCGCTGTGCCATGCAGAGTGGCGGACGTGCGTTGGGCTGCCGCTATTGCGGGAGTGCCAGCGGCTGACGGAGCACGCGCATATTCGCATGCAGCGGATCCCGGGGACCCCGAGCTTGCGCGGGCTGAATTACCTGCTGCAGGGCATGAATGCGCCCGTAGTTGGGCCGATTGTGTCATTCGCTGCGGATCAGATTTACAATCGCCGGCCGATCGAGTTTTCGTTGTTGCAGGATTTGCGGCAGCGGCGGCGGACGGAGGTTAACTATATCAATGGCGAGTTCGTCCGGTTGGGCGAATCGCTTCATGAAGCGGCGCCGCTGAATCGCGTGGTGGCGGGCATGGCGAACGAATTGGAGGCCCGCGGGGATGGGTCTTACTTCTCGCGCGATGAAGTCATTCGACGGTTTCAGTCGCTGAACTAGCTCGTCTGTCGGATTGACATTGGGGCGAGGCTGCTTCAGGCTAATGTTTGGCGCGGGGGGCGCTGAACGGGGCTGCGCGTGTGGCACTGGTCGCTGAAGCGACCAGTCCGAAGCAGAGGCCTTTCTAAATTGAGCCTGCACCGGTTGGAGGGATGACGTTGTCGTCCGTGGCTGCGATGTTTTTCAATCTTCGTTTCGTCTTGATTGGGTTTTTATTCGGCGCCGCTGGTGTGACTGGCGCGGTTGCGGTCGGGGCGGACTCGGCGCCGCCCGTGGCGAAGAAAATGAATGTCGTGCTGGTACTGGCGGACGACTTCGGGTGGACCGATCTCGCTTGCTACGGCAGCAAGCTCTACGAGACGCCGAATATCGATCAGCTGGCGAAGGACGGGATGAAGTTCACGCAGAACTATTCTGCGTGCACAGTTTGTTCGCCGACGCGGTCGGCGATTATGACGGGGAAGTATCCTGCGCGGACGCACATTACGGACTGGATTCCGGGGCAGATGCCGGAGAATCCGAAATTGATCGTGCCGGATTGGACGAAGTATTTGCCGCTTGAGGAGACGACGATCGCGAATGATTTCCATAAGGCCGGCTATGCGACTGCGAGCATTGGCAAGTGGCATTTGGGTAAGGAGCCGTATTATCCGGAGAAGCACGGATTCGATTTCAATATTGCGGGGACCGATAAGCCGAACACGGATCATTATTTTTCGCCATATCAGATTCCCACGCTGGAAGACGGGCCGAAGGGTGAATACGTTACGGATCGGCTGACGAACGAGGCGATCAAGTTCATTGATAAGAATGCGAAGGAAGACAAGCCGTTCTTTTTGTACTTGCCGCATTTTGCGGTGCATCTGCCGACACAGGGGAAGAAGCCCTTGATTGAGAAGTACGAGGCGAAGATTACGAAGGACATGGCGCAAAATAACGCCGTGTACGCGGCGATGATTGATAGCCTCGATCAGTCGGTGGGGCGAATTCGTGACGAGCTCACGAAGCTGAAAATCGCGGACAATACGCTGGTGATTTTTGTGTCGGACAACGGCGGGCGCGTGCCGACGACTTCCAACCTGCCGCTGCGCGTGGGTAAGGGCTCGTGTTATGAAGGCGGGACGCGGGTACCGCTGATCGTTTATTGGCCGGGGATTACGAAGCCGGGGAGCGTTTGTGACACGCCGGTCATCAGCATGGATTTGTATCCGACGATCATGTCGATCGTGGGGATTTCCGACGGGGCGAAGAACGCGGTGGATGGCGTGAGTTTGGTGCCGCTGTTGCGTGAGGATGGGAAGCTGAAGCGCGACGAGCTGTTCTGGCACTATCCGCACTATCAGCATTATCAATTGGGCGGGGCGACGCCTTACAGCGCGATTCGCAAAGGGGACTTCAAGCTGATTGAGTATCTCGATGACAAGCCGACGGAGCTATATAACCTGAAGGATGATATCGGCGAGAAGCATGATTTGGCGGGCGAGATGCCGGACAAGGTGAAGGAGCTTCGGGATCGGCTGCATGCGTGGCGGACCGAGGTGGGGGCGCAGATGCCGACGAAGAATCCGAATTACGATCCTTCGAAACCGGAGCACGAGACGCCGAAAAAGTTGGAAGGATCGAAAGAGCGAACGGGGATGGTGAAGCCGGCGCCGACGGCGGATCAGCTATTGGACGCGAAGACCTAGCTGTCGACGGATTAGCGTAAGCTCTTGAAACTACGGCGTTTCTGTGGAGTTGCGGGGGTCGCTTAACTGCCCGCTCGCGGCGTTGCTGCCGCAGTTCTCCCCCCTGGGCGGGAGGATTTGGGATAAAGAGATTCTTAGAATTCTGGACCCGGCAAAATATTTCGTGGCATGTTATAATCGCTCCACGGCGGGGTGAACCAAATACGTGCCGCGAACTGCTAGAAGGCACGCGATCTTTCTCGGTTGATCGCGGCTGAATCGCGGGCTTGGAACGCCGTGGGCGAGTATCGTTTCCGGACCGGAGAATTGGCATGCGATTGTTGTCCCTCTATCGTTTGACCGTCGTTGCAAGTGCGCTGGCGGTTGTTTCTCAATTTGTAGCGGTATCTGCGCGGGCAGATTTTACCGATAAGAGCGCGGCCATTCTCGGCGGCGCCAATTACACGACGCGCAGCGTGTCGCTCGCCGATTATGACGGCGATGGCGATCTGGACATGATGTTTCAGACATCAAACGGCGCGAAACTGTACCAAAACAATTTCATAAGTACAGGTACGCCCAGCATGACGTTCACAAACGTCACCAACACAATGTTGCCAGCGGAGCTGACTGCCCCGAACGTTGCTGGGACTTGGAGCGCGGCGTGGGGAGACTATAACAACGACGGAAAAGTCGATGTATTTGTTGGCTCATCGAGCGGCACCGGCACGTTGTTGAAGAATAATGGCGCGGCGCCGTTTATCAATGCGAATACGGAGACTGGGCTGACGGGGTCGCCGTTTACGGACGGCTTCACTCAAAACGTGGCCTTTGGCGACTTCAATAACGATCATCGCATGGATTTTGTGGTTGGCATGGAAGGGCCGGCAATGCACCAAATGTATACTCAGGGATCGAACGGCAAGTTCACCGCGGTGGGGGCAGCGGTTGGCCTGCAGGTGCCCTTCGGCACGAAGTCGTACGGCATGGCGATCGGCGATTACGACGGCGACGGCGACATGGATATCTACATCTCGACGTGCCGCGCTGGCGGGAACATTCAAAACAATTTGTTCAAGAACAATCTTAAGGAGACGGGCACGCTGAGCTTTACCGACGTTGCCAATTCGGCCGGCGTGCAAAACACAACGAACACGTATGGATCGCAGTTCATTGACATGGATAACGACGGGAAGCTCGACCTCGTGGTAACGGGCGCCAATATCGATGGATTGACGACTGCCAGTCCTACGAAAATCTATCACAACAACGGGAATGGGACGTTCACGGATGTCGACACAATCACGGGGCATGCGCTTCTGGGGAGCGTGGGGTATGACCCGAATGGTCTGAAACTTGTTGACTACGACAACGACGGCGACCTAGATCTGTATTACCACGACAATCTATCGGGCACGACCAATCAGCGACTTTTTCGCAATGATGGTCATTGGAACTTTACGGATGTCACGTCAACACTGCACCTTTCCGGGACCGACAGCCATGGCAACCCGAATACGGGCGCGGGCGGTTACGACAGCGCGTGGGGCGACATTGACAAGGACGGCGACCAGGACTTGATCGATGTGAATAACTCAACGCTGAATGGTTTTTCCACGCCGGAAAAAGTCTATCTCAACGACGCCTCGACGAACGGTAATCACTGGTTGTATGTGAAGCTGCACGGTCCTAATTGGGATACGACGGGCATTGGCGCATCGCTGTATGCCACGATGAATATCGGGACCGCGGATCAAGTGACGCTTCGCCGCGAGGCGAACACGGATGCAGACACGTTCAATCAGAGCGATCTGCCCGTTCATTTCGGAATGGGGTTGGCCCAGCTTGTCGATTGGCTGAAAATCGTGTGGCCGGATGGCACGGTGCAGTGGCTGCACGATGTGAACCCGGATCAATATCTCGATGTTTCCTACGCGGACGCTTTGCCGGGCGATTTTAATGGCGACGGGATCGTGAATATGGCGGATTACGTGGTTTGGCGGGCCAACTACGGAACGGTCTTTACGCAGGATGACTACAACACCTGGCGGGCATATTATAGTAAATCGCTTGCGGCCGGACTGGGATCCGGATCCGCCGTTCCTGAACCGGGAACGATTATACTGATAGGTGTCGGCGGCATGGCGATGTTCTCGCTACGCCGTCGCTAGAAGAGGCTGCGCTCTTTTTGGCAGAGCGGATCAGGGCGGCAGGGACGTCGATTTATCTCTGCGATCGCGCGGCGCGCGCCGAGCTACGGAACACTCTCAATGCTACTTAGGTCGCCCTTGGTGGTTATGGTGGTCGTTAGCGCGCTCACGTTGCGCGCCGATGCCGCCGGCGCTGCGCCGCCACAGGTTCCGGGGCTCCCCTCGCAGACGGCGGATTACTTCGCGTATGCGATCAGCAACTTGCCGTCCTATTTTCAGAGTGATGGTGTGACTGCGCTGGATAACACGCCGGCCGATAATTTGCTGACCAATGCGGGGGCGACGCTTGGTCGCGTCCTGTTTTACGACACCCGGCTTTCGGCGAACAACACGGTGTCGTGCTCGTCTTGCCATCATCAAGCGAATGGTTTCTCGGACGCGAACCAATTTAGCGCCGGGATCAACGGCCAACTGACCACGCGGCATTCGATGGGTTTGGCGGATGTGGGGTTCTATCAAAACGGCAGAATGTTTTGGGATGAGCGAGCGGGGTCGCTGGAAGACCAAGCGCTGACTCCGATTCAAAGCCCGACGGAGATGGGCTCAACGCTGCCGGACGTTGTTTCGAAGCTAAGTCAAACGAAGTTTTATCCGCAGTTGTTTCAGGCGGCATTTGGAACGCCGGACGTGACGCCGGACCGGGTCGCAAAAGCGATTTCTCAATTCGAGCGGTCGATGGTGAATTACAACTCGAAATTTGACGGCTACCTGAAGGGGACGCAGACATTATCGCCTGCCGAACAGGCGGGGATGTCGTTGTTTAATGGCCAGGCGCGCTGTAGTGGATGCCACACGACGACTTCTCAGCTGATTCAGGAAGCGGTCAATGTGGGATTGGATTCGACCATTACCGATCCCGGCGTCGACGGGCAGGGTCGATTCAAAGCGCCGTCGTTGAGAAACGTGGCCGTGCGCGGGCGATTCATGCACGACGGGCGATTTTCTTCGCTCGAGGACGTCGTCAATTTTTATAACACGGGGGTTCAAAACAGCGCGTTTCTGGATGCGGGGCTCAAAGACCCGCTACAGCTGAATCTTAGCGCCGAGCAGGTGTCGGATTTGGTTGCGTTTTTGAACACGTTGACGGACAACAGTTTTTTGACAAGCTCGTTGTTCTCGAACCCATTCGTTACGTTGCCAGGCGACTATAACGGCGATGGAGTGGTCGACGCGGCGGATTACCAGGTGTGGCGGTCGAGTTATGGCGACACGACGTCGCTAGTGGCCGATGGGAACGGCGACGGCAAGGTGAACACCGAAGACTACTTGGTGTGGCGGTCCAACCTTGGCCGGACGTGGCAAAGCCTGGGCTCGGGCAGTGGGAGCGGAATCGGACAGAATGCTGTTCCAGAGCCGGCGGGGCTGGTACTTGGGCTGCTTTCTAGTTGTTGGCTGTTTCTCTGTCGGCGTAGGCGGCGAGTTGGCTGACGCCTGCCGCGGCCGGGGCTAAACTGGAAGGGCCGCGCTGTTTTCCGGGGCGGTTCACCAGTGAGCGTGTGGCCGCATGTTGTCGCAAGTTCGATTTGCGATTTTCGCACTGATCGCGGGAGCGGTCAGCATCGGGCGCGCGCAGGCAGCTGAACCGTCGGTTGCGTTTCAGCGAGATATCAAGCCGCTTCTGGCTCGCCGCTGCTTTAGTTGCCATGGGCCGAACAAGCATGAAGGCGGTTTGCGGCTCGACAAGCCGGAAGGGGCGGTGGCCGAGCTCGATTCTGGGAAGCACGCAATCGTGCCGAAGAACGTCGACGAGAGCGAGCTTGTTGCGCGCGTGACCGCGGCGGACGAATCTGAGCGGATGCCGCCAGAAGGAAAGGCACTCACGCCGGCGGAGGTCGATGCTCTCAAGCGCTGGATCGCATCGGGGGCCAAGTACGAGAAGCATTGGGCGTTCGTGCCGCCGGAGCGGCATGCGCCGCCCGAGGTGACGAACAAAGATTGGGCGCAGAATCCGATCGATGCGTTCGTTCTCGCGAATCTCGAACAAAATGGCATGGAGGCGGCGCCGCCTGCCGATCGGCGGACGCTCGCCCGACGCGCTTATTTTGGGGTCACGGGGCTGCCGCCTACGAATGAACAGTTGCAAGCGTTTCTAGACGACGCCTCGGACGATGCCTGGCCGCGGCTTGTTGATTCGCTGCTGGCGTCGTCCCATTTTGGGGAGCAATGGGCGAGGCATTGGCTCGATCTGGTGCGGTTTGCCGAGACGAACAGTTTTGAGCGCGATGGGCTCAAGCCGAACGCTTGGAAGTATCGCGACTATGTCATCCGTTCGTTTAACGATGACAAGCCGTACGACCAGTTCGTGCGTGAGCAGCTGGCGGGCGACGAGCTCGAGCATGTGACCGACGATTCGATGATTGCGACGGGCTACTATCGGCTCGGCACGTGGGATGATGAGCCAGCGGATCCGCTGCAAGCTCGATTCGACGACTTTGACGACGTCGTGTCGACGACCAGCCAGGTGTTTTTGGGGCTGACGGTTGGATGCGCTCGCTGCCACGACCACAAGATTGATCCGATTCCGCAGACCGATTATTACGGTCTGCTGGCGTTTTTTGCGGACATCACGCCGTACGCCGATGTGAGCGAGCGAGATCCGGATCGCTTCAGCCAGTGGGATATGTCGAAGCCGGAGGATCGGGCCCACCGGGCCGAACTGCACAGCAGCGAAGACAAGATCGGCAAGGAGATGCACGCGATTGAGGAAGTGGGGGTTGCGCGCATGAGCGCCGGCGAGCAAGAGATCGCGCGCACGCCGGATCGATCTCGGTTAATTCAAGAGAAGTTGCAGCAGCATCTGAATGAATCGGAGTGGGCGCAGTGGCAGGATTCGAGTAAGCGGTTTTCGGCGGTTCAGGAGGAAATCAAGAAGCTACCTCCGCCAGAGGCAGCGCTTGCGCTTGCGAAATGCAATCCTCGGCCGGAGGAGACGCATATTCTGATGCGTGGCAATGCGCACGTGCCGGGAGACGTTGTGGAACCGCACTTTCCTGCGATTTGTGGAGATGAAGCACCGAAGATTTCCCTAGCGGCCGCGGACGCGCACTCATCGGGTCGGCGGCGCGTGCTCGCGGACTGGATGGTTTCGCCGCGAAATATACTTACGGCCCGGGTGATTGTGAACCGGGTGTGGCAGCATTATTTCGGCCGCGGCTTGGTGCGGACGGCGAACAATTTCGGCGAGCTGGGGACGCCGCCGACGCACCCGGAGCTACTCGATTACCTCGCGCTGTGGTTGGTCGATCACAACTGGCAGCTGAAACCGTTGCACCGGTTGATTCTTACGTCGAATGCGTATCGGATGTCGGATGCTGGGAACTCGCAGGCCCTCGCAACCGATCCGACGAACGATTTGCTATGGCGATTCGATATGCGGCGTCTGAGTGCCGAGGAAATCCACGACGCTGCTTTGGTCGCGTCTGGCGAGTTCAACCCGAAAATGTTCGGGCAAGGGTACTACCCAAAACTTGCGCAGGAAGTGCTTGCCACGCAATCGCGGCCGGGGAATGGCTGGGGCAAATCGCCTCGGGATGATCGGTCGCGGCGCAGCATTTACATGCACGTGAAGCGGTCGCTGCTGCCGCCGTTGTTGACGGCGTTTGATTTTCCGGACGTTGACGCGACGTGCGAAGCGCGATTCGTGACGACGCAACCGGCGCAGGCGCTGGCTCTGTTGCACGGAGATTTCTTGAATGACCAGGCCAGTAAACTGGCGACGCGTGTAGAGAAAGAGGCGGGGTCGGACCTAAAGGCTCAAATTGCGGAGTCGATCCGTTTGGGGTTGGATCGGCCGGCGTCGGATGAGGAAATTGCAGAAGGGTTAGATTTCTTGAATCGACTTACGTCGCAGTGCGGGCAGAAGTCGACGGAAGCGCTTAAGTATTGGTGCCTAACGGTGCTGAATTTGAATGAGTTTGTTTATCTCGACTAGAACGTGAGATGAGAAGTAAGAAGACAAATATGTCAGTTAAGCAAAACTTTTGTGGGCGAACGCGGCGGGAGTTTCTTTGGGAGACGGGCTGCGGGTTCGGGGCGGCAGCGTTGGCTTCGTTGCTCTCGGTGGGTGGATTTTTCGGGTCGTCGGCAAGTGGCGCGCCGGCGATTGCAAATCCGCTTCGACCGAAACCATCGCAAATGCCGTCAAAAGCGAAGAGTGTTATTTTTCTGTTCATGTACGGCGGGCCGAGCCACATCGATACGTTCGATTACAAGCCGGGCATGGTGGGGATGGATGGCAAGACGGTCGCGGTGAAAACGTTTGGGCGTGGCGGTCACAAGAGCGAAGGTTGCATCGTCGAGCCGCGGTGGAAGTTTCGGCAGCGCGGCGAGTGTGGCAAGTGGGTCAGTGATTTGTTTCCGCATCTGGGCGATTGTGTCGATGACATCGCGTTCGTGCACTCGATGACGGCCGAGTCACCGATTCACGGCTCGGGGTTGCTGATGATGAATTCTGGCCGGCTGCAGAGCGGCAGCCCGGCGTTGGGGTCGTGGGTGAATTACGGGCTTGGTTCGCCGAATGATAATCTGCCGGGATTTGTCGTGATGCTGGCTCGCGAGGGGGGGCCAATCAATGGTGCCAAGAATTGGTCGAGCGGATTCATGCCGGCGAGTTATGCGGGCACGATTTTCCGCGCTAACGGATCGCCGCTCGACGATCTGTCGCGGCCGCAGGAGATGACACGGCCGATCGAGCGGGACATGCTGGATTCCCTGGGCCGGATGAATGCGGTACATCACGCTGCACGCCCGGACCAGCAGGAGTTGGCGGCTCGCATCGCGACATATGAGCTTTCGTATCGGATGCAGGCGGAGGTGCCGGATGTTGTTGATCTCGGCCAGGAAACGGAAGCGACGAAGAAGATGTACGGGCTGGATAACGACAAAACGCGCGACTTTGGCACGCGCTGCTTGCTCGCGCGACGAATGGTCGAGCGGGGCGTGCGGTTTATTCAGCTTTATTCCGGTGGTGGGCATAACGACGACAATTGGGACGCCCATGGCGATTTAATTGCGAACCACAGTCGTCACGCCGGGGCGACCGATCAGCCGATTGCGGCGCTGCTGAAGGATCTCAAGCAGCGCGGGCTACTGGATGAGACGCTGATTGTGTGGGGCGGCGAATTCGGACGGCAGCCGACGGCGGAGTATGGCGTCGGCACGGGCCGCGATCACAACTCGTACGGGTTTACGATGTGGATGGCGGGCGGAGGAGTCAAGGGTGGCGCAACGATTGGCGCGACTGATGAGATTGGTTCCGCGGCAGTGGAGAAGCCCTTCCATGTGAAGCGGCTGCATGCGACGGTGTTGCAGCAGTTGGGCCTCGATCCGAACCGACTCTCTTACTTCTACCGTGGGTTGGATCAGAAGTTGGTGGGCGTGGAGGCGGTTGAGGCGATCAGGGAGCTGATTGCGTGAGGTCCGCGAAGGTTGGAGTTTGGTGGTCGAGCTAAACCGCGAGCGATGCTTGCGCGTGTCGCGGTGGGTCAGAGTTAGCCAGGCGGATTAGTTTTGTTTTGTCGCGCGGCCTCGCGGCGGGCCGTGACGAATCGTCGGGCGAGTTCGTCGACGATCACTCCGATCAGAATGACGCCGCCGATGATTGCGAACTCCATGTTCTCGTATTGCGGAAAAACGAGATTGATGGTGTTTTTGAGAACGACCATGACCGCGGCTCCGATGACGACGCCGGTAATGCTTCCTTCGCCGCCGCGGAGCGAGCAGCCACCTAATACGGCAGCGGCGATGGCATAGAGTTCGTAGAAGTTTCCGAAGTCGCTTGGTTGGGCGGCGTTGACGTCGAGGACGTACAGCATTCCGCCAATGCCGGCGAGGGTGGAACAAACGACGTAGGCCATGATCGTGGTGCGATCGACGTTGATGCCGCTGTATTTCGCGGCCTCGGGGTTGTTTCCCAACGCGAGCAAATAACGGCCGTAGATGGTCTTATTGAGAAAGATCGCGGCAACTACGGCGATGACGATGAGAATGAGCGCGGTGGCCGGCAGGTGGAAGACGCCTGGTTGCGAACCGAAGATCGGCAGCTTGCTCGTGGCAATGGCGCGTAGGCTTTTGAAGCCGACTCCGAAGCCTTGGGATTGATCGCCCGTGAGGCCGCGCGCGATGCCGCGGTAGAGCAGCAATCCGCAAAGCGTCACGACAAAGGGTTGCAATCGCATTTTGGTGATGAGCAAGCCGTGAGCGATGCCTATAGCAACGGACAGTCCGAGTACGGCTACGAGTGCTAGGGGCACAGGCCAGCTGTGCTCCACTAGCAAGTAGGGTAGCAAGACGCCGACGAGGCATACCAGCGAGCCGATCGAGAGATCGATGCCGCCGGTGATGATGACGAACGCGGCGCCGACGCTGAGAATGCCGATTAGGGCCGTGCGATGGACGAGGTTTTCGATGTTTCCGAAGCGAAGGAAGCGGTGGTTCGAGATCGCCGTGAAAAGGCAAATCGCCACGAGCAGGCCGAAGATGCCCCAGATTTTCACGCCTTGTGGTGAGAACGCGCGGCGAGCGCCGGTAGCTTCGACAACGGCCGGTTGCTTCGCATCGCTTGTCATGCGCCGATCCTTTCGCGCCTGTCTGCTCCGCCGGTCGCCAGTTGCATGACGGACTCTTCGGTGATCGCGGCGCGATCGAGCTCGCCGGTGATGCGGCCTTCGTGCATGACGAGGACACGATCTGAAAGGCCGATGATTTCTTCCAATTCGCTGGAGGCGAATAGGATGGCGACGCCGCGGGCGGCCAATTGATCCATCAGCTTGTAGATTTCTTCTTTGGAGCCGACGTCGATACCGCGCGTTGGTTCATCTAGCAGAAGAAGCTTTGGCTCGAGGCAGAGCCATTTGCCGAGCACGACTTTTTGTTGATTGCCGCCAGAGAGATAGCGGACGACTTGCCGGTCGGTCGCGGTTTTGATTCGCATGAGCGCGACCATTTCTGCTGACACGCGATTTTCGGCCGCGTGGTTGAGAAAGCCGTGTCGCTGATCGCGTCGTAGGCTTGCGAGCGAGAGATTTCGCTTGACGCTCATGGGCAGAAAGAGGCCGGCTCGGCGACGATCTTCGGGCGCGAGCATAATGCCGGCGGCGACCGCTTCGCGCACAGTACGCGGAGGTCGATGCAGCGTGCCGACGGCGAGAGTTCCGTTCACGGCGGGAGTGACGCCGAAGAGCGTGGTGAGCAGTTCGCTCCGCCCTGCCCCGACCAAGCCGGCGAGGCCAACGATTTCGCCGGCGCGTAGTTCGAAGCTGACGGTGCGGTGGGGGAATTTGGTCGTTCGCAGGTCGTTGGCTGTCGCGATGATGTCTCCGGGCTCGTGGGGAGTGCGTTGATAGAAACGGGATACGTCCCGGCCGACCATCAAACGGACGATATTCGCACGTTGGATGTCGTCGCGCGGCAATTCGCCCGAATATTTGCCATCGCGCAGCACGACCACCCGATCGGCCAGCTCCTCGATTTCGTGCAGGCGGTGCGAAATATAAAGCACGCTGACGCCTCGTGAGCGGAGACCGCGGACGACATCGAACAGTTTTTGCGTTTCGCGCTCGGAGAGGGAGGACGTGGGCTCGTCCATGATCAAGATTCGGGCGTTTGTGCTGAGCGCTTTGGCGATCTCGACCAGCTGCTGTTTGCCGATGGGGAGCGTGCCAACGATCGTTTGTGGTGGGACGTCGAGGCCGACCATGTCGATAAACGTTTGCGATTCCTGGTCGATTCGCCTCTGATCGATCGTGCCGAACCGTAGCGGCTCGCGGCCGAGAAAGATGTTGGCGGCGACGCTGAGGTTGTCGGCCAGGTTGAGCTCTTGATGGATTAAGGCGATGCCCTGTTTCAATGCTTGTGCAACCGAGGGAAATTCGGCTGGCGTGCCATCGACAATGATCGAGCCCGATGTGGGCTGGGTGACGCCGGCGACGATTCGCATTAGCGTGCTCTTGCCGGCTCCGTTTTCGCCGACAACGGCGAGCACCTCGCCGCGAGACAGTGTGAGCGATACGTTGTCGAGCGCTTGCACGCCCGAGAACTGCTTGCTGATGCCGCGAACTTCAAGCAGCGGGGGCGACGAGTCGTTGGTCATGGCACCTGAGGACGAGTGAAATCAGTTGGCGGCGAATTACTTGTTGCTCACTTCGTCTTGGAGTTCCTTCTGGAAGGCGTCCACGTTGGAAGAGTCGATGACGCGCGCGGGGATATCGATGAACTTGTTCGTGGGGATCACCGATTTGTTGCCTTTATGGAGTTCATTGAGGACCGAGATGGACTTGTAACCGTATTGGTAGGGATTTTGGACGACGGTGGCGACCACGGTGCCGTCTTTGATGCCTTGCAGCGTGGCGGAGTTTTCGTCGAAGCCCATGACTTTTACTTTGCCCAGCTTGCCGGTGCGGTCGAGCGCCTCGAGTATCAGCGGGGGATTGTATTCGAACAGGCCGACCATTCCGGCGATGTCGGGGTGGCGGGTGACAGTGTCTTCGACGTTGGCTTTTGCTTTCGCGCGGTCAAATTGGTCGGTCATTGTGCCGAGGACCGTAAATTTGCCGTCGTCGCTTTTGAGTTCGTCCGAGGGGACGTCGTTACGCGCGGGGTCGGACTTGCGGTCGAACAGGCCATCGACGAATCCGCGATGGCGGCGCTTGGCGTTGTCCTGATCCATGCGGCCGATGAAGATCATGACCGAGCCGCCCTCGGGCATGGCCTTTCGCAGCGTGCGGCCGCAGAGGAGGCCGGCGTCGTAGTTGTCCATGCCGATGTAGACTTGCCGGTTGGTTTGCGGCGCATCGGAGTCGTGCGAGATGAGAATGGTTTCGGCGGCCGCCTTGTTGAGGATGTCGCCTTGGTTCGCAGGGTCGATGGCGCTAATCGCGATGCCGTCGGTGCCGCGCGTGAGCAGGTCTTCGATTTTGCGCGTTTGGTCGGTCATCGAGCTTGGCATGATGACCGTAACTTCGGCGTTGAGATCTTTTCCAGCTCGCTTCGCGCCAGCTTCAGCGTGGTTCCAAAAATCCGCTACGCCGTTGGTAACGAAGGCGTAGCCTGGCGTTGCCTGCGCCTGTGCGCGAAGGGGGATCGCCAAGAATGCCAACACGATTGCCGACCGCGCGAATGCCCTGATCATCTTTGATTTCCTCGCCTGAAAAGAACCCTTGGATAATAGCTGCAAATTTGGCGAGATGCCATAGTTGCGCGGAGTGGCGAGTTTCTTGGTTTGGGCCCACGTGGCGGATACACTGGTGTGTGATGCCGACGTTGTTCCAATTCACGAATGTCTCGAAGACCTACGGTGCGGTGCGGGCGCTGGACGATTTGACGCTTGCTGTGCCGGAGCGGGCCATTGGTTTGCTGGGGCCGAATGGGTCGGGCAAGACCACGATGATTCGCACGCTGCTCGGCCTGATCCCGGTCGACTGCGGGACGGGCGAGGTGCTAGGGCTGGATTTTAGCAGGCGGCAGCTCGAGATTCGCCGCAAGGTGGGCTTCGCGCCTGAGGACGAGTGCCTGTTTCCGCACGTGCAAGGTGTGGAGTTCGTGGCGTATGCCGGGGAACTCGTGGGGATGTCGCCGATTGATGCACTTCAGAGGTCGCACGAAGTACTCGACTATGTGGGCCTGGGAGAAGCGAGATATCGGAAGGTCGAATCGTACTCCACGGGCATGAAGCAGCGGCTCAAGTTGGCGTCGGCGATTGTTCACGATCCGAAGCTGCTCGTCTTGGACGAGCCGACCAACGGCATGGATCCGGCTGGGCGGGAGGAGGTGCTCGAGCTGGCGCACGACCTGGCCCACAACAAGGGCATAAATCTCATCTTTTCGAGCCACATTTTGCCGGATGTGGAAGCGGTGTGCGATTACGTAATTGTGCTTGGGCGCGGCAAGCTGCTCGCTCAGGGTGAGATCAGTGCGCTCAAGCAAATTCACGAGCAGGCGTTCGATGTGCGTGTGAAGTCGAACACAGGTGCATTTATCGAGCGGTTGAGTGCGCAAGGCTGCAGCGCCGAACCGAACGGCGATTTGCTTCGCGTGCGGATTCCGGCGAGCGCGTCGCCGCAGATACTGTGGGAAGCGGCGGCTGCCGCGGGCGATCAAATCCGCCATCTCCGGCCGCAGCGGAGCACGTTGGAGGAAGTCTTTCTCAACGCCGTGGAGAAACCCTGATGCCAATTATCGATCAAGGGTATCAGCATTGGTCGGGCGAGCTCTCGGGCCAGGCGTGGCGTTGGTTGGCGATTACGCGGCGCGGAGTGAAGACCGCGCTGCAAGGCCGCTGGATTCGTCTGGCGATACTGGTTGCCTGGTTGCCGGCGCTAGTGCTGGCCTTCGTGCTGTGCATGTGGGGACTCGTGGAGCGGCAGTCGGACCTTGTTGAAACGTTCAAGCCGTTTCTTACGGGATTGCTTGGCCGGCCGGTGGTCGCGGGGCCGCGCGAATATCGCGTGGAGATATGGACGCTGTGCTTCCACTATTTTCTGACGTGGGAGCTTGGGTTCATCATGATTCTCGTGCTGATGGCCGGGCCGAATCTTGTGAGCCAGGACCTGCGCTGCAACGCGCTGCCGCTTTATTTCTCACGGCCGTTGCGAAGGATCGATTATTTCGCGGGCAAGCTGGGTGTTATTGCCACGTTGATAGGACTGATCGTGATTGGGCCCATCCTTGTGGCCTATAGTCTTGGCTTGCTGTTCAGCCTCGATATTACGATCGTGCGCGATACTTTGCCGATTTTATTCGGCAGTATCACGTACGGCGTGATTGTGGCGATTTCTGCAGGGCTGCTGATGTTGGCAATGTCGTCGCTGACGCGCAATTCGCGTTACGTGGCACTGCTATGGCTCGGCGTGTGGTTGATCACGGGCACGGTATCGGTCGTGCTGATCCAAGTGGATCAAGCGCAGCGGAGCCGGGCGGTCGGCGCTCGGTATCACCGGTGGGACAACGAGCAGTTTCTGTCCGCCGAGCTGGATGCCGCTAAACATGATTGGCGGCCGCTCGTTTCGTACACGGCAAATCTGCGTCGCATGGAAGAAAGTTTGATCCACACGAACGCGGCGTGGCAAAAGTTGATCGAGCTGACGCCCGTCGGCCAACGCGGGCGATTGATGTTCAACCTCGTGGATACGCAGTATCCCTGGTATTGGTCTGCCGGGGTGCTGATTGGCCTCGCGGTGCTCTCGGCGTGCGTCCTCAATCTGACCGTGAAGTCGCTGGACCGAATCAAATGACGCCGATCGTTACTTTCCAAGATGTTTCGAAGTGGTACGGAAACGTCATCGGCATTAATAAGCTGACGGTCGACATTGGTCCCGGCGTGACCGGTTTGCTGGGGCCGAACGGCGCGGGTAAATCGACGCTACTGCAGCTGGCGACGGGACAGCTTTACCCGAGCCAGGGTGCGGTGCGTGTGTTGGGGCAGCACGTGTGGAACCACGCGGATCTCAATCGTCGGATCGGGCTTTGTCCGGAGCAGGATGCGTTTTACGAGTGGATGACCGGGTGGGATTTCGTGTTCACCTGCGCTCGATTGACAGGGTTATCGCGACGGGCGGCGCGTTCGGCGGCGGAGCGCACGATTTCGTCTGTGGGCATGGAGCCACATCAAAATCGGGCGATCGGCGGCTATTCAAAAGGCATGCGGCAGCGCATCAAGATGGCTCAGGCGTTGGTGCACGATCCCGAGGTCTTGTTTTTGGACGAGCCGCTGACGGGGACGGACCCTCTTGCGCGGCGCGAGTTGATGGACATCATCACGCGGATCGGTAACGAAGGCAAAAGCGTTCTGGTTTCGAGCCACGTTTTGTATGAGGTGCAGGCCCTGACGTCGAACATTGTGCTGCTTAATCGCGGGCGGCTTGTCGCGCACGGCAATGTTCGGCAGATTCGCGACCTGATCGACAAGCATCCACATCACATCAAGATTGAGTGCGACGGCTTCCGGCAACTTGCCGCGCGGATGGTAGGGTGGGATGACGTGGAGGGAGTGCGCGTGATTGCGAAAGACCGCGCACTGATGGTGGAAACGCACGACCCCGATGCGTTCTACGGGCGGCTGCCCTCGCTTTCGCTGGAAGATGGCCTGGCTATCAAGTCGGTGTATTCGGATGACGACAACCTCGAGGCAGTGTTCAAGTATCTGGTCGAGTTATGACGAGCATTTCAGCAAAGTTGGACGATATTTCGACCGGCGCGGGCGGGGCGGATTTGTCGGGCGCGCAGGTGTCGCGGCTCGGCTCCTGCTGGACGCTGTATTTGCTGACACTGCGGCAGCATTTGCATGGCAGGCGATGGATCGCGCTTGCGGTGTTGTTCATGCTGCCAGCAGGGCTGGCGGTCGTTATTCAAAGCACGCGGGCGCGGGCCCCGGACACGTTTCTAGATTTTTTGCTGTCGTGGATATTGATTCCACAGGCGCTCCTGCCGCTCATTGCGCTGTTGTACGCGTCCGGTATCATTCAGGACGAGCAGGAAGACCAGACGATTACGTATTTGCTCATTCGGCCGCTGCCAAAGTGGCTGTTGTACATCGTCAAGATGATTGCTACTTGGACCACGACGGTGGTGCTCGTCGTTTTGCTCACGGTTTTGACTTACGCGGCGATTTACATACGGAGCGACGTTCCGGTCGCCGACGTTGCGGCGAGGTGCTTCAAGACCGCGGCCATTCAGTCGCTGGCGGTAGTCACTTATTGCAGCATTTTCGGCTTGCTCGGGTTGCTGACGAAGCGAAGTCTTATCGTTGGCATTCTGTATACGGTCGTCGTGGAAGGGTTATTTGCCAATCTGCCGCTCAGCGTGCGAATGAGTACGGTGATTTACTACACGCGCATCATGGCCTACCGGACGTTGAGTTTCGGTGTGACCTGGCCCAATGGGGATCAGAACGATGTTGCGGCCGAGGCATGGTTTTTGGATGTTGCCAGCGATCCACAGCTTAAGGAGCACCCTCGGCTGCTAAGTTGTGTGCTGGTCTTGAGTGTAATCAGCGTCGTTTGCACGGTGATTGCCGCCGCGCTTTGCTCGCAGCGCGAGTTTCACGTGAAGACGCCAGAAAAGGATTGAGCAGCGGTGGGCCGGGCGTGCTGCTTACGAGAGGGCGACGAAGTGCGGGTCGACGCGTGTCGAGGAGAGAACGATCACGGCGCGCTTGCCATCCGTAAAATACGGATCGCCGGTTAAATTGTGTCGTGGCGCGGTGCTTTCGCAGGCGCCTACGCCGTCAACGTAGCCGGTGCCTTGCACGCGGCCGGCGTGAAGTAGATCTTCGACGACGTAGTCTCGGGCCTCGTCCACATCGGGGTCGACGCGGTGGGTTGTCAGGTTCCACGTTTTGGTCGTGAACCGAACGCCGATATCGCGGCTGATCTGGCCGACCCAGACGCTTTTGCCTTGAAAACGTAACGGGGTGAGCCAGAGCCGCAAGTGAAGTCGTTCGTTGATCGACCGGCGGCTGCGTTGTAGTGCTATATCCTGACTACGGCCGAAGAGGTAAAGCGCGCTGACGGGCGAGTAGCGATATTGCGAACCGAGCAGGAACGATCTCGTCGTTTTCCAGCAGGTGCTGAAACGTATGATTTCGCTTTCGTCCCAACGGGCGGCGAACGCTCCGATGAGCGCTTCAAAATCGCCGATGACGACAAGATTTGCCGGGTCGCCGAAATGGGTCGCCTTCGCATTGGTCGTCGTGGCCGGCATGTCGACCAGCCGCTTCGTGAGTTCGGGGAGATCGCATTCGATGAGGGAGCCGGGCGGCTCCAAGGCCGCGAAGTCGCGTCTCAAATAATCCGCGGCGATACCGGGGACGGCGATCGAGAACGTGAAGTCGTTATCGGCGTCCCAAGTGCCGTGGGATTCGATTTGTCCGGTCTCGGCATTCAGCAAATCATCCGTTGCGTGAAGGCATACGTTGACGACTTTTGTCCCGGCATCGAACGTTGTGAACACGAACCCTTCGGCAGTGCCACCGGGCGGGATGGGGCGAAGGTGAAAGGCTTGAGAGCGGAAGAAGTCGTCCATCCGCCGATTGGCCCGGTAGGCGGTTACGAGCTTAACTGGGATGAGCAGCAGGAGTGGCAGCAGGGGTAAGAACAACCAGCCGAAGACGCTTAGCGTCGAGAGGCGTTTGAGGATTGAGAAATGGTTGGCGGCCGCTGCTTCGAGCGGCGTGTAGTAATTCGGGTCGATTCGTACGAGGAGCAGCCGAATGGGCCGTTTGGAGCGATTCACTATGTGCAAGCGGACCGGCTGGATACCTCGTTTGGCGAGTGGGATGCCGAAGAACTTGTGGGCTTCGTTGGCATCGAGCACGGCGACGGTCACCTGCGCGTTGGCGTTTTCCTGCGTTTGCGCGCGGGAAACGAAGGACTGTAGCGTGGCATCCGGATGATACGGCGTTGCGATGAGCCGCCACAAAAAGTTTCGTATCGAGTGGGCCACGTGCAGATTCTCTCCTCGGGTTACGGGGCCGTCCCTAGCGGGCGGCGATTTTCGATTAACTTATTCTAGTCGAGGTGAATCCGGACAGTTGAAATGGGCGTCGGCTGGCAAGCGCATCCTGGGCGTGTTAGCTTCTCGGGTAGGCTGAGATCACTAAACCAAGGTTTTATGCGATGATTTTTGTCGTACGTTCGTGGTGCGCCGGCCGCTTGCAAAAATCGGTTGGCGCAGGGCTTGTTGTTGCTGTTATCGCTGTATTGGCATTCGAGCAGGCTCGCGCAGTCACGCCGCTGCCTTCTGCAGACGGCCAGTTCTGGGACATTCAAGACACCTCCGCGTGGGCACAGGATAGCGGCGGCATCGCCACCGGTGGGCGGTGCAATCCCTTTAACGGTTTTGGTTATCTCAAGCTCCAAGTTCGCGGGGCAAGTGGGAAGCCGCTGACGCAAAACGAGTATTTGCACGGATTCGGTCTGGCGTTCGACGGAGGCGAACGGTTCGACTCGATCACACCGCTTTTGGCTCAAGATATCGTCGTTTCGAGAGCTATTTTCGCCCCCAAGGATTTCGATTACCTGCGCTACTTCGATACGTTTACAAAC
>JABDGM010000042.1 GCA_013286045.1 Planctomycetota bacterium
GCAAATTCCAGGCACTCGAAAAGTACGGCATCGATCTGGTCGAGCGAGCGCGCCTGGGCAAGCTCGATCCGGTGATCGGTCGCGATCAAGAAATTCGCCGGGTTATTCAAGTCCTGTCGCGGCGCACGAAAAACAACCCAGTGCTCATCGGCGAACCGGGCGTCGGTAAAACTGCGATCGTCGAAGGGCTGGCGTTGCGCATTTTCCAAGGGGACGTGCCGGAAAGTCTCAAGAATCGCCGCGTCGTGGCGCTCGATATGGGCGCGCTCATCGCCGGCACGAAGTTCCGCGGCGAATTCGAAGAGCGGCTCAAAGCGCTCATCAAAGAAGTTACCGATGCTGGGAATGTCATCCTGTTCATCGATGAGCTGCACACCGTGGTCGGTGCGGGTGCCGCTGAGGGAGGCAACGACGCCGCAAACTTGCTCAAGCCAGCGCTCGCCCGCGGCGAGCTCCGTTGCATCGGAGCAACAACGCTCGATGAATTCCGCAAGTACATCGAGAAGGACCCGGCGCTCGAGCGGCGGTTTCAGCCAGTCTTGGTCGGCGAACCCAACGTCGAGGATACGATCGCGATTCTCCGCGGCCTGAAACCGCGTTACGAGGCACACCACAAAGGAGTCCGAATCAAGGACTCCGCCCTCGTCGCCGCGGCCGAGCTCGCGAACCGGTATATCAGTGATCGTTTCTTGCCGGATAAGGCGATCGATCTGATGGACGAGGCCACGAGCCGACTCGCGATGGAGCTGCAAAGCGTGCCGACGGAAATCGACCAGGTTCAGCGACGGCTCATGCAGCTGGAACTCGCGGCCAGGCAATTGGAATCTGAAACCGAAGAACACGCCAAACATCGGCTCGCCGAAATCAAAGACGAAATGGAGGAGCTGCGCAAAAAGCTCGCCAGCCTGCGCGAGCAGTGGGAAGCGGAAAAGATGGGCGTCGGCGACGTCGCCGGTGTGCAGCGCCGCATGGATGAAGCCCGGGTTCGCTACGATCAGCAGCTTGCGAAAATCAAAGAGCAACAGGCGGCTGGTCACGTCGATGAGACCGCTTTCCAAAAACTGTACGAGCTCGATCAAGAGCAAAAGAAACTCGCCAAACATTTGGAGGATGCTGCCGCAAAGCAGTACGGAGCCGATTCCAACGGCGCGGAAAAAACGAGTGCCAGAAGGTTGTTACGCCAAGAAGTCGGGCCCGATGAAATCGCCGAGGTCGTGAGTGCGTGGACCGGCGTACCCGTCTCCCGGATGCTTGAGAAAGAGCGCGCGAAACTTCTCGTGCTCGAAGAACGCCTACACCAACGCGTCATCGGGCAAGACGAAGCCGTCCGCGCTGTTTCCGATGCCGTCCGCCGCAGTCGCAGCGGTTTGCAAGACCCGAATCGCCCGATCGGTTCGTTCATTTTCTGCGGCCCCACGGGCGTTGGCAAAACCGAGCTTTGTAAGGCTCTCGCCGAAGTACTGTTCGACGATCAAAACGCCATGATCCGCATCGACATGAGCGAATTCATGGAAAAGCACACCGTGAGCCGCCTCATCGGCGCGCCCCCGGGATACGTCGGCTACGAAGAAGGCGGCAAGCTTACGGAAGCCGTCCGCCGCCGCCCCTACTCCGTCGTGCTGCTCGATGAAATCGAAAAAGCTCACCGCGATGTGTTCAACATCCTGCTGCAAGTGCTTGACGACGGCAGACTCACCGACAACCACGGCCACACGGTAGATTTCACCAACACGATCATTGTGATGACCTCGAACGTCGGCAGCCAAATGATTCAAGAATCATTTGAAGCCGGCGGTAGCTACGAAGAAATGCGGGCTGGCGTCATGGAATCGCTTCAAACGCGGTTCTTGCCCGAGTTTCTCAACCGAATCGACGAAATCATCGTCTTCCGCCCACTCGATCGTTCGCAGATTCGCAAGATCGTCGATCTGCAGGTTGCGCACCTCGCGAAACTGCTCGAACAACGCGATTACGGCCTCGAGGTCACCGATAAGGCCCGCGATGAACTTGCCCATCGCGGTTATGATCCCGCGTTCGGCGCACGGCCGCTCAAGCGTGTCGTACAGCAACAACTGCAGAATCCGCTAGCGTCGGAACTGCTGCGTGGCGAGTTCGCGGAAGGCAGCACAATCCGCATCGACTACGACGGCCAGGAGTTCACGTTCGTTGCTGTCGGCGGTGGCAACGGCCTGCCGCGCAAAGGCGGTGCCAAAGACCGCGGCGACAAAATCGTCTCTGCGGATGTTACCTAGAAATCAAATGACCAAGCAGCAATGACCAATTGATTCAGCTGAGCGCGATTGGTCATTTGGATTTGGCAATTGGTCGTTCCGCCCTAGCGATCGACCGCGGCGAGACCCCAGTTCGCGATAACCACTTCCGCGCCGGGCGTCATATCGCGAATCTTGCGAGCCATTTCAACTTGCTCGCTCTTGGTAGCCTTGCCCAGACGCTTCTTTAGCTTCGTTAACTTCTCACTGCGCTTGCGGCGGCGCTTGATCTCTTTGGCGCGATTACTGATGCTCATCGGAACAAATCTAAAATAGGAGGGACCGAAATAGCTCAAAGCCTCTGCTATAGCACGGCTTACGAACGATCCTTTGTATCAGCCGTAACGCATAACGTCAACGCGAGGGGGGGTCGGCAAGCCAACTCCCCAAAAGCAGCGAATTAATGTGGCCGATTTCCGCACTTTGCGATGGCCAGGGCCGCATGCACTTAGGGGACTCTAACAAAACCGAGGGCTAGCGCCCCGCGGCTAATCTAATCAGCCGGAACGCGCTAGCGTTCGGTTTCCAAATTAGGTTTTGTTAGAGTCTCTTAGTCTCCTCGCGACTATATGTTGCGGTTCCGTCATATAAAAACCGTGGTAGTTCGTCTGTCCTTCGCCTTCATACCAGCCGACAATCTTGTTACCGTCGGTTCCCAAAGCAGCAGTGTCCACGGCACCCGGGTATTCAATCGATGGAAAGATGCCGTAGGCATGCGCCGCGAAGGCGAGATGAATTGATACAAGAAACATTATCTGTTTCATCAGCACGCCTCGCCATGCAATGGAGTCGGTGTACGGAAAGCGTCGTGAATGCGGACCGAGTACTTTAGGTCGACACCGATTCATCCATCGCCCATTCCGGGCAACTTATCAGATTTATTTCCGAAAGAAGAGAAGAATAGTATTTCAACGATACGTGACAGCGCTTAGCGTGAGTTCCCAATCGCCCGCCCCTCACCCGGACCTCAATTCGTTAAGTGGCCAAAAATACTTGTGGAATCGACTCAGCGAAATTGCTAGACTCTCACCACGCTGCACTTCAGCAGCCGCTATCCGCCGCGGGCAGCCCGCTCTTTGACAATTCAATAAGTTGCTACCGGCCCATCGGCCAATCCCGTCGCTGGCGTCTGCGAGGCCGTTCGCGCGCAGCCCGCTCGGTGCGCTCGGCGACGCGCATCAATGCAACGAAACTCTCGCGATTGTGCGCGCCCTGTCCTTCGCATCCTTCGAATAAACACGCGTCGCGCAACCTCCACTCGGTGCAAAATCAGACTGTTTTGCACCCGTTTTGTGGGACCCCTAACTCCGTGCAAAACGTATCCGCTTAGCGCCACAAACCTTACGCAGTCGACATGGTTCACGCACCGTGCAAAACCCCACGAATCGCGAGGACGACCTACTTTTCGCTCCCACGACTCGACTGTACGAGTGCAAAATCGTAACCCATGCCCGAACTAGTCCCCCAACACAATGCACCATATCATAAGGTTCACAACCAAGGTTGGGTGGCCGAGTGGTTTAAGGCACCGGTCTTGAAAGGCACTTTTGCCGTGTCTCTCGCACGGCTCCGAACGATACGTCCCGTCTCTCTCGCACCTCCGGGCGCTTCCGAAGACCGGCTTAGACCGCCTCGCCAGGGTGCCGAAGGGTGCCGGCCCCCGACTGGCGAAAGGAAAACACATGGCGAAGTTCGAAGTGGGCCAAGCGGTTTGGTCTGAGCCTCGGAAAACGCAAGGCGTGATCACAGAAGTTGAGTCGGCGGCGCACGACGACTACGTGCGAGACAGCCGCGTCCAGACGTACTCGGTGCTGTGGGATGACCGCACCCAGCCGGAAGAGCTGGTGCAGGAAAGCGAACTCGAAGCCATCTAGCCGTCCGAGCGTCTCCTTTGGCCTCTTCTGCGGCTAGCTTTTACGAGGGCTTCCGCCCCGCCCTGCCCGTTTTGTGGTGTCTCGAAAGACGGGAAAGGCGCGATGTTACGTCTTCGTCATTCTCAATCTATTTCATAGAAGAGCGTTGACGCTCTAAAGCCTGAATTGGCCGTGGGTCGGCTGACAAGGATGCTTAGCGGGTGGCCTCCAATTGTGAATGTTGTACCTTGCTGGATGTTGTTCTGATTAAGGTCATTCCAACGATTCGTATTGTTGCTTGAGAGAAATTTCATGAAGTCGCCAACCCTCCGTACGTCGGCGTATCCGACGAGCTGGTCGTGTGTCGCATCCCAAACCACAAATAACTCGTCTTGTACATCCCAGTCCTGATCGAGGCATACACAATAGCGCTTGCCATCGTTAGGAAAGGTATTGAATGGATTTTCGGCCACGTGTAGAGCTGAGTTATTCGCGAAATTTTCGTTCCACGGAGTATCACCCCCGGTGTTCCCCAGGGTTATTGCGCCAATTTTAATATCCCGGCCGTAGAACGAGAGATATCGGTCTCGATAATACTTCCCATTTGGCGGAGTTGAATCGTCTGAGCAGCCGCAGTTATCACTCTTCGACGAACTTGGTACTGCGACGACCGAATTTTCGCTCGGCTGGGCACAACAGTTTACATGACACAATTGTTGGCAATATCTTCGCCGCGCCCGTGCAGCTACCGGCTTGTCGCTTGCCAAAAAGGCGAGAATTGCGATTAGGAACACAACGGCGCTTTTACGCGGCATCGATAGGCTCCGCAAACAGTTAAGGGACGGAAGTCGACTGGCAGAAGTCTATGAATTCCAATGCGATTTTGCAACCCTCCGACATGTAACGGATTGCGTTGAAAAAGGCTCATTGCAGTAGTCCAAAGCTACGGTATGCGCACCCTGATCGCGTCCGTATATGTCGGTTCGCCCGCGAACTTCGGCGTCACCACTTCCGCCATCGCACACAAATCTGCTCGCCGCCGCAATTGCCACCCAAAGCTACTGTGTGGCAGACTTCACTTCCAATCTTGAACTCTACTTCGCCTTCGACGAAGGCACCGGCACACTGGCAACCGATCTATCGGGCAACAGCCGCAACGGCACGCTGACCAACTCCCCGACGTGGGGCACTGGCAAGATCAGGGGTGCCCTCACCTTTGTTGGTTCGAGTTCGCAGTACGTCGCAACTTCGTACGCGGGAATTAATGGTACGGGTGCCAGGACCGTGGCATTTTGGGCGAAGACGACAGACACCAACGCCGCCACTACCGCCGACCCCGTCATTAACTGGGGCACAGCCGGGGCCGGCGCCCAATGGCTAATCGCCATCCAAAATGGTGTGCTGTGGGAACGCTCGGTGGGTGTGACCGCCTCATTTGGGAGCGGTCTGAATGACGGCAACTGGCATCACATTGCTATGACCATGCCATCGGGCGGTTTGTGCAATCAAATCAAGGGGTACATCGACGGCGTGTCGCAAACCGGCAGCTACGTGGGCGGCACGACCGCCATCAACACCGGCACTACTTATCCGCTCAACGTCTGCACCCAACCAGCCAACGTAGTCTATTTCAACGGCTCGGTAGACGAAGTGCGAGTGTATTCCCGCGAACTTACTTCGGCTGATGTGGCTGCTCTCGCTGCTTGGTCCGGTGGGAATCTCGCAGCCCAAACCTACTACAGACGCATTTTCGGCGGCTGAACGTAGGGGATTAGGAATTGTTCAAGAACGTAGCAAGTCAGAAGCTCACCGTATTCGCATTCGACAGCGTGACGGGTCTGCCCAAAACCGGCGATGCCGCCAATCTCACTGCTTACGTCAGTAAAGACGACGGCACTGTCACCGCCCTTGGCGACACATCGGCTACGGAAACCGATTCGACGAACGCCAAAGGCATGTACGTCTTCGACCTCACGCAGGGCGAGACGAATGGCGACAAACTGGTGTTCAGCGGCAAATCATCGACGACCGGAATTGTCGTCGTACCGCAGACGATCTATACGGTGCCTGCCAACTTTACCAAGGCGACCTTCGATTCGAACGGTCGGCCGGAAGTGAACGCCACGCACTTCGCAGGCACCGCATTCGCCAGCGTGGTCTTCCCGTCGACTCGCTCATGGTGGGTCTCAAAATCCGGCAACGACTCCAACACGGGGACGTACGCTTCGCCACTGCTCACGATTGGTGCGGCCGTCACGGTGGCGGCTGATGGCGACACAATCTTCATTGGGGACGGCACATACACCGAGACGATCGACGGCACCGGTAAGGCCCTGAGCTATGTCGGCACTGGTCGCCAGCTTGTCACGGTCACGACGAGTGCGAGCACGCCTACGATTCGCTTCACCCACAATTGCCGGTTCAAGGGTCTGACGCTCATCAACACAAATAGTGGCGGCACTGCCCTGCACTCGCTAAGCGGCAAGCACAACGTCAAGGTCGAAGGCTGCTCTCTGCAAGCTCCGTTCGATTGCATGTTCTCACAGGCCAGTGTGAATATGCGGGTGATCGACACTGAAATGCTTGGTAATTACGACGGCTTCAATCTGGCTGGCAGCCGCAATTTGCTCGTGGATAATTGCTACCTGTTCACCGACAACACCTACAACGTGGGTGCGGTGGATGTCGATTTTCGTGGCGGTATCTGCGGCGAAGCAGTTATTCGCAACAGCCACTTCAAGTCGGCTCGTACCGATACACGAGCGGCCAAGACGATCGCCCTCTTCGCTGGCGACAACTGCACGATCGAGAACACGATACTCGAAGCGACAGTCACGAACGCGAGTGGCGTATCAGAATCACTCGGCCTACTCGCCCAACATACGAGCGGCAACAACGGCTTCGTTGTGCTGAATAAGATCACATTCAAGCAGTCAAACACCGGCGCAGGCGGAATCAAGAATTCCAGAGCCACTGATTGCTCCGTCATCGAGATTGGCACGAACATCGACATGTCGAAGGTTGTGGGGACGCATACCCGATCTGGTATAGATTGGGCCAAGATCAGCAACCCGACGACGACGAACGGACTTACTGGCACCACGATCAGCACTTCGCAAGTCGCCGCAAGCGTCACGGCCGGCGTCACGGTCACGACTAACAACGACAAGACCGGTTACCGTCTCTCCGCTGCCGGTATAGACGACGTATGGGACGAGGCTTTGTCGGGACACGCAACAAGCGGCACGTCTGGAAAGACCCTTTCGGATGCGAACACGCACGCCTTCGATGCCTACGATCAAGCGGCACAAGCGAGCAGCTTCGCAGAATCAGCGGCGAGTGACGCAGCGAATGCCTCTGACCAAATAGGCGATGTGAGCAACGGCTTCACCAACCTGATAAACGCGGTTGATAATGTCACCGGCAATGTGGCCGGAGTGCAAGGCACGGTCGATGACATCACGAACAGCGTTGTCACCGTTCAGAACAGTATCGACACACTTTCGGACGACTTGCCGGGAATCGTGCACGACAACGCTCCAATGCCGCCTTCGGCACTCACGATCGCCGCAGCCGTGGCGAGCAACGAAGACATTGCCGCTGGCCTCGACACGATCAGCACAAACCTCGACGCGAAAGTATCGGAACTTGAGGGTGGCGGCGGCACCGTCATTCCTGTTAATCAGGTGGCCGTTCCGCTGTCCCGTACTTGGAACCTCAAGGTTGGTGGCAACAGCCTCGTTGGCGAAGTGCCGCTCGTCCGCCCTTTGGGCGAGAATCAGACTTTCGCCATCAGCTTCGCCGTCGATTTGGCTGCCAACGGGCGGCTCGTGTCGCTCGACAGCATCAGTCAGATCAGCGGCCCGCTCGGTGGCCTCGTATTCTCGAACGTGGACAGCGACCAAGGCGTCGATCGCGGCGAGGCGAAGTTCAAGGTGCACCTCGTTTCCGCTGGTACCTATCAGATTGGTTGCAACGTCACCTACTCGGACGCAGACGGTGGCGGAACGTCGGAAGGCGTCGTCACCCTGATTGTGAAATCATGACAGACCTAGTCACCTTCGATCCGGTCGATAAGACCTACAGCTTATACATACACGAGGATGGCGAGCCGCTCCCCGTAGGCTTGTCGCAGGATGATCTGTGCGGACCGATCGCCGTGTTAAAGGCAATCGATTGGTTGCGGACGTATCCTTGGTTTACGCTTGGTCACGTCAGCGGACTATTCGAGCTAACGAGGCTGCACGCGAAGTGGCCCGTGTGGCGCGAACAAGAAGACTAACGTCGACGCGTAGCAGTCAACACCGACATCAGACCAAAGAGAGCCAGTGCGCTCGGCTCTGGCACGGAATTGCTTCCAAGGGCCGTCATCCCGCCAGCCGACGACTCTCCGAAGTGTGAACGCCACTGGTCATATTGAGCTTGCCCAATCGTTCCGCCAATCACGTCATTTGGCATTGCTGTCGTCGACCCCACATTAGTGCGCCATAAGACATAGTCACTGCTATCGACGATGCCATCGCCCGTGTAATCGCCGAGAAGGACTCCTGTGCCTTCAATCACGGCGCTCGCGGAAACCGTTTTCAAACCATTGTTGTAGGTAAAGGCTATCGTCGTTGAACTGAGTCCAGTAGTTGACGGCGCGAAATCGATTGCAATGGTGCAACTTGCACCGGGTGCCAACGAATCCCAGCAATTAGCACCGACGCCCGGATACCCGCCCTGGTTGCCCTCATTACCAGCTAGAAAAAATGGACCAGTGAGTGGTTGCATAGTCATGTTCGTTATCGTTTTGGAGCCGACAATGATTGAATTTTCTACTGTGATGACCTTGTAAACATACGATCCAACTTCGACGGAACCAAAATCGATTGGCTGCGGCGTATCTGTAAAGACCAAAGTAGCCGTGTTTATCGCACCAAAAGATGAGCTAGAGATACTTGCGCCAATTAAGAGACCAACAAGAGTGCCGCGGATAAGGAACATCGTCGTTCTCCAAGTGCATTTAGATCGCGCCGTACTATACCTCTGTCGGTGGAATAAATGCAAGGTTTGTGCAATAGGTCACATTGGCGTGAGGACGAGCTCCATCGAGATTACAAAAGCACCTACAGAGAGGGCCGAACCGCTTGGTTCGGCCCTCAGACTTTACGCCAAGTGGACACCGCTTTTCTCCAGCGACGGCAGCGACTGTGGCTACAAAATCTCTGTTAATAAGTATGCGATCAATTCCTCGCGTGGGGCGACTTCGGGGCAGTTTCCACCGTCAATGAACCACTCGATTTCGGCCGGGGTTTCTGGCAAGCGACCATCGTTATTGTCAAACCAAGAGTTCAATACGAGCAGTTTGGTTTTCTCGTCCATCACTTCGCCACTTTCTTCTGCGTGGACTCGCCACAATGCTCACAAACTAGATGGAACAACTCCTGTGTACTGGTGGTCATCGCTTTGCCCTTGCAATGTGGACAAACGACCTTGATGGTTCGCTTGTTGGCAAATCGTCCACGCTTCTGTGTGTTGGTGAGCGAGCCGCGGACCACGCCTTTGTACTTCTTGGCGAGAATGGTTTCGGCGGCGAGCAGCTCGGACTTGGTGAGAGTGGACATCGTTGATCTCCTGTGTTGAAGGTTTCGCGGGGGCATTTGCCCCACTTTCCAAGAGATCACACGGAAAAATTGCCCACAATTTATTGCCGAGAGACGTTACGTATCGTTTTGATGATCGGTGTCAATCAACAGCCGTTCATCGCGGCGGCGGGACGATTCGGGCTGTCGCTGGTCTGATAACTGCTTGCTGCTGGCCGCAGCAGGGTCGCTCGGCCGGCTCGACCGGGACCGGGATCGTCGCGACCGGCTTGTCGCCGTGACACCTCTTGATCGGTGGCTTCGCGTAGTCCATCCGCAGCATGTAGCCGCAGTTGATGCAGCGACTACCAGCAGTGAGGTTTGGCCATTCGCAGTAGTTCATGACAGCAAGTTGACGGTGCAAGTGGAGCCTGTGGTAAAATCGTCGAACGGGTTTAGTCTCGGAAGGGTGATTGAATTGCCGAGACAGAAGTTGTGCGCGAGATCAAGGGCAGCGTCTTTGTCGGTTGGGATAGTAATACCCCACATGTCCGTGCCACTGAGGGCGACAGCACAGGAAGCGACATTCCCTCCCTCATTAAACGCCAGGGTAAAACGAATCGAGTTGGCACAGTTCTTGGAAACATCCAACCACAGAATGATGTCGCAGACAGATGCACTACCGACCTCGAATTTGTTAAGGTCAGCATCACCACCACCCCCGCCGTCATCGGACGACAGAATATAAACGTCATTAGTATCGAAAGGCGCGTCTGCACAGTGGTAAGGGTAGTAATCATTCGTGATCCCGCTGATTGTGACCTGCACGGTTTTTGAAAAGTTGTATTGGTGGATTACATGAGACTCATTAGGGCCGAAAGTTCCCAAGCAGCCCCACAGCGCACAACACGGCGTGCAGCAGCCATGATGGCCGCTTGAATTTGTGCCGAGCGTGATGAAAGTGCTGGTACGCACCACGCGCAGCTTCGATCCACCGTTAGTTGTTACTAAAGCCGCCACGTTAGCTGTCTCCGCAATCGCTGGTATCGACCGACGACGTGGAGATCGTAGTGCCGTCACACTTCAGATTGACCGTTAGATGATGGCCGCTCGTGTCTAGCACAAGCTCGATTGCAAGGTGCGAATTGAGCCAATCCTTGATTGATTTCCACTGCCAGACGCCAGCAATCTGTCCAAGTAGTTGCGTTTTTCCGGCTCCGGGGTCGTAGCCGCTCGTATCAATGAACTTCCACCCGCTATTTCCGTCCGTGTTGACGATAAGTTGCGGCGTGCCTGCCGCTGGCCCAGAGTTGTAGCCCGTGAGCGTCACGAACTGGAATGCAGCCGATCGCTTCCACCAAAACTGATCTGCGCCAGAGTTGTAGTTGGTGATTGTTTTCCAAGCGGGACCGGTGGGACTGGTGTCAGCCGGCAAGTGCTGGAAGAACTGCATCGTATTCGCCGTCGTGGCGAACCCCGTGATCTCCGTTGGGTCGAGCGATACCGTGACCGTGCCGCTACCGGCCACGTCGATTGCGTAGCCTTCGGCCACGGTGTCACCACCGCCGCCTCCGCCGCCGACCTCGATGATCGTGCTGGCGAGGTCGTCGAGATCGCCCCATTGAGGGCCGCCGCTTTCGTCATGCCACAGTAACTGCTGTGTCTCAGTCGAAAACGACGGCAAGCCGGTTAGATCGGTTCCAGTAAGCCCGAACACACCCGGCGCACCAACCCAATCGCCGATGTACTCGACGATGTGCCAACCTCCATCAAAGGCATAGGGGAACGGATTTGCAATGCCCACCGATCCAAGAGAGACCTTATACGAATCGCTGCCATCGGATGCGCTACCGTGCGGGCAATACCACAGTTCGCCAGAACCACTGGTGATTCCGGGATTAGTGATCGGTCCTGCCGTCAGCGCCGAACAGTTCGCAATGAAGTAGCCACGATCATTTGGCAACCAAATCCAATCGAAGGTAATTTCTTCCGTGCTGCCTTCGAGCACTCCTGAGGTGTGAACTCCAGGTAGGTAGGCAGCGAACACATACTCGCCGGGTTCGACGTTCCACCAGGAGAGATCGGCGGTGGTGTATTCGACCGTCCCCAGCGTGCGAGCACCTTTCCAGATGAACACGTCGCCTGATGGTGCCACCGAGTTCTCCCCTAACGGCGTCGGGTCAGTGACTTGAATCCAGCCTTGGTCGGGTGGCGACGCGCCGACGGAAGCACCGCGAATAAAGCCACGGCCGCCTTGCGGGTCGAGCCAAACTAACGCCTTCACGACGGCCGGCAACGAATCGGGAAGTGTGTCATGCCACAAAACTCGGATGCCCACGGCCGAGCTCGTCAAATGCGTATTAGTCGCGGCTGGTGCGGCACAAGTATGAGCCGCGTCCGTCCACAAGAGATCGCAGTAGGATGGACCGCGAGTGACGGCCGGTCGGAATTGACCATCAGCGATTGGCGATTGCACGATCGCGATACTGGCGGCCTTCGTATCAGCATCGGGTGCGGTCGCTTCGAGCTGTAAGCCTTCATATACGACACCGGCTCTAGCGGCCGGCGAGTGAACCGGGCCGCCCAATTTCACGATCGGAAAATCGGCGGTCATGTCGCTGCCGGTGCCGTTGTGTACAAGAACTTTGAGGGCTTGGGCTCCACGCGACCCCTGCGTGTTCGGCTTAGGTGCCGATTGAGCGATAGCCTTCGACGTATCCGTGAACTGATTCCACGTCGCACTGGGAACTGCACGTAACGGCTGGCCGGGAGTTAATCTTTCCATCAGTCGAGCCCCGGCAAGTTGAGTGCGTTGAGATCAGCACGGGGCCAAACACGCTCGACATAGGCGGCGATCGGCAGCGGAAACACGCTGTGGTAGTTGTCTTCCTTCTGCGCGTCCCGGTAAATCCAAAGCAGATCGAGACCATCCTTCTGCGTGATGACGATTTTCTTCGACAGCGACAGATCAGTGTTGTCGCCGATGACGAGCGGCGAACCAGAGGCCAAATTCGGCACGTAGCCGAAGCCGAATTCGATGGTCCACAGGTGACCTAGTGGCGCGAGCCTGCGTTCGCCATTCACCCGCACGAGCATCGTTGTGCCGGGCGGGTTGTCATCGAACGTGACGCTGTTGACTTTGCCGCACAGGTTATAGATGAGGCGACGGTAAGACGGAGTGATTACGGATTCGTAGGCCGCATAAGTGATCGTGTGAGTTTCGGCGGGCGGCGCAACGTCGAAGCCTTCGACCTTGGCGGGGCCGTCTTGTTGCGGCACCACGTTGATGGCACCTTGAAAGTTGGGCAGCTTCGCACCCGCCAAATTGAGCGGCACGCCGGTGACCGAAACTTGCCCTGGTCCCCAAGCCGAAATCGTCTGCAATGATTGGACGAAATGGCCGCCCTGTGCTTGGAAATTGAAGCGACGGCTAATCTCACCCGGAATGTTCCAGGTGAACGTGACTTCGTAGTGGCCGTTGATCTTCGAAGGATTCGCGTCTTGCGTTACCGGATTGCTGACTTCGTCGTATGAGGCATCATTGATGCCGAGACCATCCATCGTTATGGGAATGTCCGGGTGTACTCCAATCTGCGAGTTGACGAATGAAGACAGTTCCGTCTCGGACATCGGCGTAGTGCCGTTGCGGCCGATTGCAGTGAACTTGCGGGTGAACTCCGTACTGTTTCCACGGCGGCTGCCGATTTGCTCTTCGAATGTGTCTATCGTTAATGCCATCGTTATCTGACGGGGATGCCGCCGCTCCCGTCAATTTTGCGATCGATCGACTTCAGCACTACGAGCTGTTGTTCTTGGACGCCGCCGTCGCCAATCGTTTGCCGGGCGAGACTCACGTCGAAAAGCGCTTGGGCCTGCTTGGCGTTGTCGAGTCCGACGTTCGCACTCGCACCGACCCCTGATTTGTCGAGCCCAAGATCGCCGAGCTTCATGTCAGCGATTGACTTCTTGATTTCGTCGATCTGATCGGTCGGTGCTTTGATGCCGTTGAGCGAATCGTTGACACCGTCCGCCGCATCGGAAAATCCGAGCAGCTTGCCGATCGTGGAGCTAAGCCACGACCACAGCTTTTGCAGCGCGCCGGTCCAATACAGAATGCCGACGACCACAGCGAGAATCGCGGTGATCGCGAGTGCGATCGGATTCGCAGCAAGAAAAGTAAGGGCGATCGATACGCCCTTTACCGCCATCTGCAATCCCCACAGCACGTTCTTCGCAACGCTGATCGCCTTGGCGACAAACAGGAACAGTACGCCCGCCGTGACGAGCGTAGAGCCGATAGCGGTGATGACCGCCCCGGTGGCCGCAACCATTGCGACCAAGAGCTGGTGCTGGCGAATCCAGGCTGCGACCCACGCGACGATCGGCTGAACTGCCGTGGTGAAGGCGAGCATCGGGCCGACGATCGCGGCACCAAGCTGCATCGAAACGTTCTTCACCGACCCCCATAACTTGTCGAGGGCGTCGTTGAACTTGGCGGCGGCTTGCGTGTCGGCCTGCGACAGCGGCGGACCCACTTCGAGGCTTTCCTGTGCCAGCTTTTGAATTCCAGCAGCACCATCCGCCATCATGGGCAGCAGAGCCACACCTGCATCCCCGAACGCTTTCGAGGCTAAGGCGGCACGCCGGAGCGGGTCTTGAACCTTCGACACCGCGTTCGCAAGGATCAGAAACTTTTGGTCGGGCGACTTCCCCTTGAGATCATCGAGCGACACGCCTAGCTCATAGAGCGTAGCGGTGGCCTTCTTGCTGCCACGCGAAGCAAGCAACAAGAGCGTGCCCATGCTTTGGGCAGCCGAACCAACATCCTCGAACGTAGCACCGCTCTGCTCGGCGGCGAAACCAAGCTGCTGCAAACTCGCGACGGAGATACCAGTACGGATACTGGTCTTATCGAGTGCTTCGCCATAATCTGTGAAGACCTTGAGGCCGGCTACGAACGGTGCGGTGATCGCACCTCCAACGATCGACCAGCTCTTACCGATGCTGATTAGCTTCTTGCCGAACTTTTCGAAGCGGGCTTCAAATCCAGATAGCTGCTTCTCGATGTCGTCAGACAGTAGTCCAAGACGAATCGCAGCTTTACCGAACTCTAGTGCCTTTGACATGAACGCCCGCCATCGCGTGTAAGACGCTCACGGAACGTTCGTGAATCGCCGTCTTATCTTTGGGCGTGGGTTCAGGTGCGAGCGGGTGGAACTGCTGCGGGGTTCGGCTCGGACCTCTGCGGCCCTGCGCCGTGTTGTAGATGAGGGCGAGAATCGCGGATGTGTGATTCCAACGCTCGCGAACGCAGGCTTCGACCATCGTGGTCAGTTGATATAGCGTAAAGAATCGGGGATCGACGCCAATTATTCCGGCGAACCGGTAGCAATATTCGCGAGCGCCTGGTGCATTTCGTCCCGGATCTGCTGCACCGCCGCTTTCATTGCGTCGTCCGCCGCTCCGTTGCGGATTTCCTCGATCATCATGTCGAGTCCCTGCTCCATCCCTTGCAGGTGCGCGTCGGACGCCGCCCGCACCAGCTCCGCGATCTTCGGATTTTGGGCCTCGATAAAATCCTGGGTCTCGTTCTTGAGGGCCTCCCAGCCCGCAACGAGTGCGGACCCATCGAGTGAGTCGAGGAATGCAGCTTTGTCGATGCCCTCTTCCTTGGCGGCATCTTTCGAGCATTCCCACAATACGGCAGCGAGCTTGCGGTTTTGGAAGCAGAGTCCCAGCACAGCACGCAAATCGTTGTCGTCCGGGATTAGATCGACTTTGGTGGACGCGAGCACGCGGTCGGCGAGATCAAGCGTTAACCTGATCGTCCATTCACGGCCTTTATCATCTCGCCAAGTCTTCACTCTGCGGCCTCGACATAGGTAAGCAGCTCGGCCAACTGATCGGGCGTCACCAACACGTGGGTTGGCGTACGCTTGCGGAGGTCATCATGTATTTCGCCGAATGACTCGGGGCAATGCTGATCGAGCACCGCCTTCATATCAACGGGGTCAAGCGGAATCTGCACGCGGCCTTCGTACAATGCACGAGCGGCGGCGAGTTTGTTCTTCCAAATTTCGAAGGTCTTTTCCATATATCTACGTACTAGGCGAACGCGACGAACGCTGGCAGATTCGTGTCGTCGTTGTGAACGTGGGCTTCGACGTCGATGGTGGCTGCCTTATCCAACGAGGCATCTACCGGGCCGGCTAGCATGAAGAAGCCATGCCAATAGCCACCGCCTGCAACTGCACCGGGAGCGATTGCAAGATGCTTCTTTGTGCCATCGTTAATCGAGGCGATGATGGCGGTGTGAAAAGTGTTGGTCGGATCGAGGTTCATTTTGAACGTGAACGTCAAATCGGAACGACCTTTCTTGTATTGCTTAAATCCGGTTCGCTTCGGAATTTCGACTTGCTCGTTCGCGGTGTCGTAACCAACGTCGCCAACACTGATTTGCTCAACCCACGTCGGCGACGAAAAGCTCGCCGCAGTGTCGTAGAAGACCTTAAAACTATCGCCAAGCAATTCCGACATTTATTCTTCCTCTCGCTACCGCAGCTGCTCGGACTCGACCAGCTGGGCGATGCGTTGTTTTGCTTTCTCTAATGCAGGCTCGACGAACGGGTGCCGACTGTATTGCACAAGCTCGTCGCCTATCTGCTCGCTACCGCCGCCTTCCAGCAGCTCTGGCACGTCCGCCGCGTCCACCAGCTTTGGCTGCTTGCCGAAGATGATCGGACCCGCCGTGACCTCGTAGGTGTCGAGATCGACGACGAACTTTTCCGCCTTCCGCAAGTTGTCCGTTGGCCCACGCCGTGGTGGCTTGCCTGTCCCATCCTCTTTAGAGTTTGCCGACAGAGTACGCCGAGCCATTGCCGCAAGCTTCTTCGGAACTGGCTTCTTGGTCTTCGCGTCCACAACCAGGCCTTTGGCGGGAACTAATAACCGACGCTTGCCGACAACAACGGTCTGATCCTTCTTCTTGCGTGCGGGTCGAATACTGCGGCGGATTACCTGGAGACCGTAGGCCCCGGTCTTGTACAAAACACGCTCAGCCTTCGAGGTGATTGCCTCTTTCAATAGCTCGCGGCGAATCGACGATGTGAAATCTGTCATGCGAGCCCGAAATACTCCGCGCGAAACACGCTGTAAAACTGGCCCTTCTGCATCGCTTCCGGCGAGTAATATGTGACGGTATCATTGCTTCGCCAGAGGTAGTTTTCAAATGCGGAGCGGCGGAACGATCGCTTGATCTGTTTCAGGAAAGCCAGTGCGAGCGTTTTATCGATCGTGTCATCGAGCGGGCCATTGATGACAACCGAGACGGTGAGATGTTCTTCGCACACGTCGCCACGATTGATCTTGGTTTCTGATTCGCCGTACGGCGTCACGAACACGCGGAATGAGTCGTATTGCGATTCAGCTTCGGCTTCGCCGATCGTGGCGGGCTTCTCCGGCGTGAACTGGATCAGCGGCGAGACGTCCGTCGTGGCATAAAAGTACTCGCTTAGGTGCATGACGACGAAATCTGCGAGTTCTTCTGCGTTCATAGTCCCTAGGATGGCAACGCGATAATCGCGACGATCAAGTTTTCACTCAAACCGGGCGGGATAAGGACATAGCCAAGTTCATCCGTCCAACCTCGCGACGTGAAACGGAAGCAGCGAAACTCGTTCGCTTCGACGTCCACGTTGATGTCGCCCGTTCGTCCCGTGGCTGGATCAGGTTGGGATGTAACTTGGAAATTGAGTGGGCCTGTCCCGCCGTCGTTACCTACGACCAACAATGCACCGGCGCTGAATGTGAATTTGTTGCCGTACGCCGGGTCGAGGTGTTGCCACTCCAAGACAACGCCCTCCTGCGACCACGTACTTGCAGGCGTGTTGATTTCGATTTCGGTTTCTGGATCAGTGTCAGCCATTGTTACTCGTTATTGGGCCGCTTCTCGGAAGTGAAAATGCGGAGCTGTTGCATCGTTTGGTCGGTGTGACGATAGGCTCGACCGCCCTTGCCCGAGCGCACCGTCACGAGATACGTACGCAAGGTTCCCGTCGCGTCCGTCCAATCGATTCGGTCGCCCGACTTTGGCAGCGTTCGTTCGCCAGCAAATGCCAAGTCCGTGGCCCATGCGATCCAATCTCGGTCGAGGGTCGTGAGTGCCATGTCGGCTTCGATGCTGTAGTCTTCCGGCGCTGTGCTAGCCGGGATTAGTACCAACCCGTCGATCGTGTCATTTCCACGCCGATAGGTGACCGGCTCGCCGGCTACCGTTTTCAGCGTGGTATTGAGCAGCTGTATTGCGGAATTAAATAGGTTCACAACCTATCTTTGGTCCCGAAAACGAAACTGGCCGCGTCCCGTTTTGAGTTTGGGTATCGCGGCCAGTCGTATGTAAACGTCACTTGCGAGACGGTTGTTAGCTGATTACGCCTTCGGTGTTCAGCACCGCGTCCGTGATGGCGAGCGGAATGCCGAAAACGTCTTCCGGAAGCGGAGCGGGCGTACCCGTTGGGTTCGTCGCCGTGCGACTCTGGCGGAGCAACTCTTGGCCGGCAGGATTGCACACCAGCAAGTTGGGCCGACGGCCGGCTGGGAACCGGGAGAGCAAGGTGGCGACCAAGTCATCCGTCAAAGGGTGATCTTCGTCGATGTTTGCGATGCGACCGATGCTGTAAGCACCGCCTACCTGCAAACCAAGCCAAGCATGGCCTTCCGTGAACCAAGCACCGTAAGACTTGCTGCTGCCGTCGAGATTCTTGGTCATGACGGAAGGCGAAAGTTCAATCGTTTGATCGCCGTTGAAGACCGCAGTGCAGTCGTTGCGACCGAGGCGGATAGCGTACAAGCTCGTGTTGCCGCTCGTATTACCGCCCACACCACCGGCGTCGCCGCCAGCGTCCACAACCATCTTGTTCGTCAGCGCGCTGAGGGCGTTGGCGAAACCGGAGAAACCAGCGGCATCGCCGTTGATCGTACCGTTGATGAGTTGGGTTTCGTAAGCGAAAAGTGCAGCCCCGACGTGCGCCAATCCTTCGCGAGCGATAATAGCCTCAGGGCCACCACGGCGAGCAGCACCGTCAATCAGGGCAGCGTCTACGTCCCATGAAAAATCGAGACACGTCAAATTCGCGGTAACGGTCTGATCGCCAGACTTCGACATGAATCGGCCAGCGTTAACGGAACGCCAGCCAACTGTCGGAGCCGTGACCCGCTTAACGTACTTGTGAACTGTTCCATTGCTGGAAGGCTCGGCGGGCATACGGGGAACAAGAACCGCGTCTTGACGCAGATCGCTCACATCAGCGTCGGAAACGTCAAACGCATTGAACAGAACGTCTGCTACTGTGAGCAAAGTATCGGCCATCTATGGGAACCTCAGGTGAGAGTGATTTCTGTAATAAGTTTTTGTGGATTGCTCGCAGCGATTAGCGACTCATACGAATCTTGCTGACGAATCCACCGGGCGGCGTCTTATCCGCAGCTTCGAAAGTGATGGGCGACTTTTCGCCGGAAAGCAACTTGATCGCCTTTTGCGCGGACGCGAGTTCCTGCGTGAGCGATTCAATCTTGGTTTGCATCGAGGTCGTGTGGGTGGCGTAAGCCTCTTCCATCGACTTGCCGCTGGCCCAATAGGTCAGCCCCTGATCGCCAAACGCCTTCTGGAAGCGGAGAGCTTCGGTGCGGTCGGCAGACGCGGTGACAAGTTCGCCAGCTTCGACGACGACTTCTCCGCCGGCAGGTTCGCCAACGACCTCGGTGATAAGGTCGGATTCGACGGCTTGTAATTCATCCGACGCGACAGCGTCGTCAACAGGCGTCATGTCAATTTCGATCTTGGCTTCGTCGGCCATCGGGCGTACCTCTAATTTGTGCGTTGATAAAAAGCGGGTGACAAAGCCGCGAACTCGTTCGGCGTTTAAGCTGTCGAGCTGCACTAATTCCGGCTTGCTGTTAGCAAGCCCAAGTGCGTAGGCGGCCAAGTTATTGGCTTCTGAAAGTAGATTTTGCTCGCGGTGGAACAACCCATCGGGATTGGCAGCGGGCTCGTCGACGAAATCGACGGCTTGCAGATCGGCGAGCCGTGCGTGCGGTAGGTTCTTAGTGTTGAGCGGATCGGGCGAGCGAAATGTCGAGTTGTCCCAGACTTCGCCTGCCATCGGGTCTTCGATAATCTGGCCGCCGTACTGAATGAAGAAGTCACGCTCGGCTTGCTCGTCGGATGCGAACACGATCGACATGCCGAAAGACGCGGGGTCTTCGGCGGCGAGCTGCGAGATGTAGGCAGGGAGATCACCCTTGCCAGGACTCTTGCTTGCGGCCCTAGCGAAACGCAAATCGCCGATGACTTTGTCGCCAGCGAGCTTCGGATTTACCACGCGGCCGACAAACGTGCCGAACCCATCGCCGCTCATACTTGGGTGCGTGAAGCGACTTTTGACGCCCTTCTCCTCCGCGTTCGCGGCTTGATAAACTTGGGCCAAGAATTGGTTGTCGAGCCAAACGTCGTGGCCTAAAGCCTCGCCCCGCGCCACCATCGATACGTTCTGAATCGTCGAGTTACCATCGGATGCGAGGTCGCCGGCTGCGTAGCTAGTGGGCGAACGCAGGTAACGGGGCTTTGAGGCGAGGACTTGCTTGGCGTCGATGTGCATACCGTAGCTTTTGCTGACGGTACCCACCTTACGTACGCTGACCACACCACGAATGCCACGCCTGCAACGATAGCGAATAGGGCGAACACTTCGAGCAGCGAAGCCTCGCCTCGCCTAATACGGCTTAGTAGAATCATTGGCGTTTCCGTCCGACACAACGTTGGGTGCGAAAAGAGTCGAGTCTGTGTACGTGACGGGCAACCCGATACTTTCGCAGTATTCAATAAATTGCTGCGTTTTGTCGGCGTTGTCTTCCGCTCGCGTGCCCCGCTCTTGTGCGGCGCGGTACGGATTTGTGAGCCCCATCGCAATTTCCATCGCTGTGCTGCGAGCATCCTTAACCTGATCGGACCAGGGAAATTCGCCGCTGACGAACTCGAACGAATTGTCAACGAAGTCGAAATCTTTGCCGCTCGGCAGGATCAGCTCGTTGTCGATAATCGCGAGCCCCATAGCCCAACGGGCGTGTTGCATAGCCAGCCAACGTAGATCAGCGATGTGATCGCGGCAGGTGTAGAGATACTGCGAAATCGCAGCTTTCTGGCCCGCGTATGAACCGAAATTTTCGTCCCACATACAGTATGGAATTCCGAGCGTCGATAGGGCGAGCTGCACCGTGAAGCGAATGAATGCCATCGTTTCCGTAGAAGGTGTGCCCGATTCCAAGAGCTTGATGTCTTCGCCCTTGTTCAACTCCGTGACGAACGGGGCCGACATTTTCGGATCGATTACCGGAGCGGCATCGTTTTCGCCATCCGCATCGGTGTCCTGCTGGTAATCGACGGTGCCGGCGCCGAACACCGGGCCGGTGCCGTCGTCGTCACGGGTAACGATCCAGCCCATAATTTGGGACAGCTTTACTTTGGCGTAGGCATAATCAATCGTTTCCGCACAATCGCGGAATTGATTCATAGCGGCGGCGATTACGGATACGCCGCGAACTTGGTCGAAGCGGAAACCGTAGTGAGCGTGGAGCATCAAATTGCGGGCAGGCACGACGCGGTCGAGCACTTTGCCGGTGCCGCCCATACGGTTGCAAATTGCGTAGTTGAGGGCGCGACCGGTGGCGGTATCGATCTGTACGCCGTTCGACCAGAATTGCGGGTCGAAATCGTCGGGAAGCATCATTGTGGGCGTGCCGATGCGATCGCCTTCGATCACTTGCACGCATCCGCGCCGGGCACCGTTGCCGATTTTCAGCCAACCCACATCGCCGTCGAGTAGGCGGCACGCTTCGGTGAGCCTTAGGGATCGCTGCCAACTATGGCGCGAAGCCGCGTCGAACCGCTCGGGCCGGCATTCCTCGATCCACCATTGTTCAAGTGCGCGGTTGAAACCGCGATCAGCGGTGCAGGCGTGGAAGTTGAGATCCGTAATGAAGGAGACGTGCTTCTTCATCGCGGAGACGACCAGCGGCATATTGCGCGCAAGGTCGCGAGCGTTAGCGCTCATCGCGATACGCTGCGTTGAATTCAGGTGCCACTCTTCGGCGGCGGTCCAACGGGGCGGCGAACGGCGGCGAGAATTGTCGTGATTAATAGCTTCGTAGCCACCAATCGCACCATTTATACTGAGGGACTTCGCCTTCTTGCTTGGCGCAGCCTTTAACTTGTTCGATGTGGATTTCTTGGGCATACGATAGCTTTAACTAGGAGCTATCGAATCCCACCGAGCCGAATGGAATAGATACGAGGACGAACGAGCCGACGATCGGTCGGGTTCAATCGCTCAAGCTGTAAACGTCGCTTTTCGGCGAACTCCAAATCGTACTGCACGGTAAGGCCGTCAGCCGTGACGGACTTGGTGGCGCTATTCTCAAGCGTTTCGAGATTCTGGACCTCAATAGGCTTATCTGAATCGGTCATTACCCCTCCTCGAAAATTCGTTGTACGAACACTTTGCCGCAGCCGTCGCACTGCTGGTGAACCCAATTCACGCGCCAAAAATCGAAATCATTCAGCGTGCCAATAATCACACGGGTGATTGGCTTGCGATTCGCAAGCGGCGAGTATTCTGCCGAGCCGCAGCGGCAAGTTTCTGGAATCGACATCGTGTCGGGGCGAGCTTTCGGCGGCTCAGCCTTGGCGACGGGCTGCGGTGCGGGCTTCGTTTTGGGTTTCTTGGTTTTAGTTGCCATACAGGTAACTTTGGTTAGCCGTATCGTGTGCGCGGGCGGCGGCGGGGCTTCGGCGGGCCAGTAGCCATACGGCCAATCCCGAGAGCACTGGCCGCAACGAGGTTGCCAACAAACGTGTCGAGGTAGTGATTGGGCCGATTGGGAATTTCCTTAAACTCAACCATCTCCTGCAGGCCGAATTGTGTGTCGGCCACTACGAGCGTGGGGAATTCTGCGAGGGCGTGCTCGGCTTGCATTTTGAGATTGATCGCCGTGGGACTCAGATACAGGCCACCGGGCGTGAAAGCTGGCAAACCCAAGCGTTCATGGAATCGCTTTTTCCAACTGTTGGCGCAGAACATAACGCCTTTAATCATGCCGGGCTTGCCGATCGTCGGGAACCAATTCTCGACGCCGCCGTTCTTCTTATATTGCGGGTAACGCCACATCGGGCAGTCAGCCGCGCCGACACCACGACCGATACTCGGATATAGAAGCACCTTCTTTGGTGAGGCGTTGAGAACATTGGTGAGCGCCTCATTGTGATTGCCGTTGACGTCCACACCGCACAATCGCACCGGGCAAGCCACGCCGTGAATGTTCCATTCCATATTGAGAATGCCAAGCCAACCGCGCTTGTCGCCGTTGAGCATGTCGTGCAGCCCTTGGCATAACACCGACTCGGTCGTGCCCGTATACAACTTCGAGAACGGAAACGGCGGATCGCGGTGCGAAAAATTCGGGCGCTTCTGATCGGGATAGGTGCCGCAAGCTAGCTCGTAGCCGGTACCATCGAGGCACCATGCCCACGTTTGGTAATAACAAACCTGCTCGCTGACATCGATAAACGCAGTTACGGTATGGGCGCCCGGAACCGGTGCCGCCGTTTTGGCCACGATTTCGGCCACGGTCATCAGCTTAACGCCGCTCGGCTCTTTGCGAACCGGCTCGTTCATGTACTCAGAACGAAACTGGTCCATGCCGTCGTCGCAAATTAAATTCAGCGAATGCTGAATTGCCGAGTGCTCGGAGTCTTTAAAGAAGCAGTGAACCCAAGTGGGCTCTGCGCCCTCGTCCATCGCCTCCTGGTTGGCGAGATAAAAGGCGTTGGCCTCGTTCTCGGCACGCTCGCGATCGGTATTGCTGTCGGGGTCGTAGCTGTGGCGAATCTGTGCGTAATCTTCGAGCCACAACTTCATGTTGGTCGGCAAGCTTTTCATCATGCCGACTTTCACCGTTCGCCAAGACGGATTGCGTTTTGGGTCGGCTAGCTGATCGATTAAGTCTTCGACTTCGATGATCGTGCCGTTGACTACGATGGCGAGCCGTTTACCGTGCCCGCCCATCGGCAGCACGGTCTTTTTGAGAATCGATAAACGCTTCTCGGTCTGCGTCATCGAACGCGCCGATTCGTCGTCCTGCAGATCGTCCGCGAGGCAGAAATCGGGGCGAACTTGCTCGCCCTGATTCTTAAACTTCATGCCGCGCAAACCCTTGGCGTCGATCGATCGCGGCCAGATGATCGCACCGCTGCCGATGAAGTTGCGGACGGTTGGAAATACGCAGCGTTCCGCCGACCACTCGATGTTGGTGCGTTTGCCGTCGATGTGTTGCGAGGCGGCGCGATTGCTGATTCCCGCGAGAGCCTGTACCGGATGGCACAAGCCGGGAAACAACTTCATCAAAATCGGGTTCTCTTCGATTTCCTTCTGAATCGAGTCGAGCGAAGCCTCGGCGGCGGCGCCCGTGGCGGCGAGCAGTAGAACGAAACGGCGGTGGCCGAAACCCGTGGCCCATATCGCAGCCCCTTCCATAATGCTCGTTTTGGCGAACCCGCGCGGCATGAGGTTTAGATCGCGCCCGCCTTTGAGTAGGCAGGACTCGATACGGTCGATGACCTTGCGATGATCGAGCGAGAGCGGGCTGAGCGATGTCGATTCGGGAAAGCACTCGGTCAGAAACAACCACAGCGATTTGCGGTAGCGGTTGAAGAGCTTGCGATCGACGGGCGGCGGCGGGCCGATGTTCGCCGCAGCCGTTGACTTGATACGCTGATTACGTGCGACCCTATCGCGTTGAGCTTGGCCGTATTCAGCTTTGGATTTCTCGGGTGTCGGACGCTTCTTCGATGGCACCCATTAGAATTTGCCAATATATAAGGCCGAGTATGCCGAGACGCTTTTCAGTGGAACCTCGGCGAATTACTAAATACGGCAAGGACCCGCAGATAATGTCTTGTCGCTGATTGATTTTCGGCAGCTGGCGCGCTAGACTTCTCGCCTATCGAAAGGGAAGCATATGAGTAGCGTAGGAAATGCACCACGTGCGCTAATAATCAAAGGCGGTGGAGTAAAGGGACTAGCGTACCTAAGCGCCATTGAGGAGCTGCAAAAGAAGTACACCTTTGACTGGTTTGTAGGAACGTCTGCAGGTGCGATCACGGCTATTCTACTTGGGGCAGGCTATACACTTGACGAACTTCGACAGATTTCGAAACAAAAGGACTTTCGAGATTTCTTTGACGCGAGCCGTTTCGGCTCCGTAGTCAACTTCATCCGTTATGGTGGACTTTATACGGCGGACGCATTTACCGACTGGATGAACGAGCTACTGTCGAAGAAACTGCATAGCCCCGTCGAAGTGACCTTAGGCAAATTGCCTTACCGGGTAACGATTTTTGCTAGCCGTAAAAACAAGGCTTATCTCTGCTACGATTCGGTCGATAATCCGGACGTCCCAGCTGCGCATGCCGCACGCTGCAGCATGTCGATTCCGTTCGTTTTTGTCCCAGAGAAAACTTACGGACAAGACACATTCGACGGCGGAGTCCAGAACAACTATCCCGTAAAGGCCTTTCTGGACAAATTCCCGGGAAAGGATTTCATAGGCCTCTACCTTGGCGCGCAAGAGTACAAATCATCCAAGCAGTGGTGGCTGGCCAATTTGTTTAGCATCGTGACGGAAGCATCAGATGTGGATTCGTTAGAGCGAAACCTAAACCGAACAGTTGTTATTGATCCGACACCGATCGGCACGTTGGATTTTGGTTTGTCGAATACAGATAAGGAGTTCTTACTTGCGACAGGTAAAGAAGGTGCGCTCGGCTTTTTAGACCGAAACAGCCCCGACCATAAAGCGGCACTAATTACGAGGGACACTCTAAAAGCCGCAGTGGTCAAACAACGAGCAACACAAGCAGCGCAAAAAAAGCGGGTACGCCGCATCTGTCTTGGTATCGTGTCAGCGATTCTTTTGGGATTAATAGTGTGGTCGCAGATTCCGAGAACTGCACATATAAGCCTCAGGAAATTCTTGGACGAGTACGAAGGTGTTCGAGATGACCGCAGTAAACTCGAAGACTTCAACTACAAGTATGATGATCGACAGGTGAACTGGGATGCCGTCGTAATCGACTACCTGCCGGATAAGACCTACCCAGCGCTGGAAATTGCCCCCACGGATTCCGATGTGGACCCTTTGACGAGGCACCTGCGTGCTACGTTCCAACCCGGCAACTTTGTTGATGTGCCAGACTTAAAAAGCGACATAGAGGCAGCCAAAGCTGATCGTGAGAAAAAAATGCCACCCGCAGGAGATGGGAAGTCCTCCGCTAATCAGAAACCCCATCCCTTCCCTGTCATAACAATAAAAGGGTTGGTTTCCGAAGAAACCAACCCTGTTGGTGCACATTTAAAGAATTGCAAGATAGTTGTCTGGCCAAAATAAACAGCCGGCATGTCGATCTATTTTGAATCGGCTTTCTTTTCTAACTCGCCGACTTTCGCCTTGAGCGCCCCCACCTCTATGTTCAGCGCCCGAACGTTGTCCTGTAACTCAAGAACCGCTGCGCTTGGACCGTCTTTAGAAGACGCTTCCACCGGACCGCTAGGGCTTTTTTCCTGTGTACTGCTGCATGGGCTTGAACAGCTTGAACAACACGATTGTTGGCAACATTGCTGAGCATTGCAGCAGCGCCGCCAACCATGGGCTTCGGCCGAGCCAATAGAAAAGAGCATTGCAACAGCAAAGGCCGCAGCCATTACTTTAACCTTCATGCTTCGAACTCCTCATTGTGGTTTCGAATTGACCCCCAGAAGTCGCCTATTTCCCATCAATCGCGTGTACTCGGCTTTCAAGTTTTCGCATATGCTCCTGTAGCTCAAGCAGCTGCGGGTCTGCATCACTCGTAATTCTTCTGGACGACATCTTAGGGACGCATGTGTACCACATTGGGGGGCCACAATCATATACTGGACCACAGTACACTACATCAGGCGGAAGTGCCTGGCCGAATGGATCGTAAAGCTGCGGCCTGCATGTTCCAGTCGGCGAGTAATACTGGATTAGCCGGGGCTGCCCCATCATCCCCGGATTCTGAGCTCGTGCAGGTTCGGCACCAAAGGTGCCGAGCGCGATCGCACCTAGGATCAAACGGCGTATCATTTTATGGTCTGGGGGGCCAAAAAGTGCTACCGAAGAAGTTTAGGTCATGAAAAACCGAAAAGGGGTAACCTCTCGCGATAATTGCGAAAATTCCCCGCCGGTTTCGCCGGTAAAACCGCGATATATTTTGCAACCGTAAATGATTCTCAGCGGACAGGGGGGGGTAAGAGACTTCCCCTATTGAGGGACCGCTCCTAGGATGGTTTTGCGCGTTGTGCACCTAGGTCGATTACTTCCAATTTAGGAGAAGGCGATGAGATCACTGAAATTTATTGCGCCACTATTCGTTGTCGCGTTTGGAGTATCGTACGCACTTGGCGACGATTCTGACTCGAAAGCAGATCAATTGAAGGGCCGCGTCGCGGTAATTCACGCCATGTCTGCCGGAGGTGGCAGCGGTCCGACTCCTCTAAACGTTGGCGGGCTGTTGGTTGTTGAAATCACAGATTCTGGGAGCCGGCCTCCAAAGAACATGAGCGTGAAGGTTGGGCGCGCGTTCGAACGTCTTGGCCAACTGCGAGGAATTCACACCGACAAGAATAGCGGCAAACCGCTAATGGGCGGCGGTTATACATGGTTTCTGTTCAAGCCGGTGAACAAATCGGACATGGAAACGGTCGAAGTAACGTACACTCCCGCCGAAGGCAGTCCAAAGACTGAGACGTATAAGGTAAAAATCTCAGACGCAAAAGAAGATTCGGATGAGAACTAGCGGGCAGCACACTGATTGAGCGGTGAGGGGCGAACGATCACCCTCACCGCTTTCCGTCGTACGTTAGCTCTGCCCCGTTGCTGCTTTCTGGCTCAGCCATTCCAACACCATCTGAATGACGAGCTGCCACAGGCCACTGTTTACCGCTTCAGTGTGTGCTCCTGTCCCGCACGCCTTCAACAGCATCAAGCATTCTTCGAGCGAGAAGTCTGGCGTTTCGCTCACCGGTAGCGATTTCGCGTCGAACAGCCCCACAGCGTAGGTCGCGATGTTGAGCGTGGCCTTGAGGGCAACGACCAAGTTGAATGGCGTTGTGCCACGAACCATATCGAGCAAGAGCGAAACGTCAGTGATTGGGAAAGTATCAGGCATAGATATCTCCAAAGCCCTAACTTTGATTGCCATGCTAGAAAACTCGCCGCCTGTTTGATACACAAATAGGTATGAGTGAAGACTACCAAGACCTCGATTTCACCTCACCATTCGTGCAGGCTTCCCTCAAGTCGGTCGAGAAGGCGGTGGTTAAACCGTCCAAACCTGATCCCAAAACCCCGAAAGCGCTGATAATTAAGGGCGGCGGTGTTAAAGGCCTTGCGTATATCGGCGCAATTGAAGAATTGCAAAAGATCTATCAGTTTAACTGGTATGTGGGAACGTCGGCGGGTGCGATCACAGCGATTCTTCTCGGCGCTGGCTACACACTGGAGGAACTGCGTGAAATCTCAGAAAAGAAGGACTTTCGAGACTTCTTTGACGCAGGTCGCTTACGCTCGCTAGTTAACCTAGTTCGTTATGGGGGGCTTTACACGGCGGATGCCTTTACAAGTTGGATCGACGAATTGTTGTCAATGAAACTGCACAGTCCGATAAAAGTAACGCTAGGCAAACTGCCACAGCGTGTAACTATTTTCGCAAGCCGCAAGGGCACGACTTATCTCTGCTATGACTCAATCGAAAATCCGGATGTCCCGGCGGCCTATGCAGCCCGTTGCAGTATGTCTATTCCCTTCGTTTTCGTTCCGCAACGAACGTACGGTGATGACACCTTCGATGGTGGACTGCAAAACAACTATCCTGTAAAAGCATTCCTGGAAAAGTTCCCTGGCACTGATTTCATTGGGTTATACCTTGGGCCGCAAGAATATAATTCATCAAAGCAGCAATGGTGGGCCAATCTGCTTAGCATCCTGGTGGGGTCGGGAGACACTGAGTCACTTGAGCGCTATTTGGACCGAACTGTCGTTATAGATCCATCGCCCGTGGGCACGCTCGATTTTGGCCTTTCAGAAAACGACAACGCGTTCTTAGACGCTAGCGGCCGTGAAGGGGCACTGGCATTCATAGATCGAACGACTTTGGGGTACCACCGTGCTCGTGCGAAGAAGATGGACTTAAGGCTTGCCGCAATTGATGAACGTTGCGTTGCAGCTATTCGCAAGCGGCGGCGGAGCCTTTTCTTTCTGGCCCTTCTTATTGCTGCTCCAGTCGCCATTTGGTTTTGGCACGCTCACCGAGTTCAGCCAGATGTAATTCAATCAGGCTCGCGGCCGACTAAACGCGAAGTCGTTAAAAAACAGCCCGCATTGATCAAGGTGGTCGGATTGCCGACCGTCGATTCGCCATACGCCAAAAAACGGACGTACCATATTCCTGTCGAAAACATGGGGGAGCTACCTGGCAGGATAACGGCGGCAGCGGCGATCATGCGGCAACGGCCAGATCCAGAAACACATCCAGATAAGATCTATTTCGCAGCAGGTGCCGACGCACTGACGAACTTGGACCTCGCCAATTCAAAGTCTAGCAAAACGCTGGATCAACCTATTACGCCGGGATCGCCCGTCACGCTAACCTGGGAAGATGAAAGCGGTCGCGAGCTTGAACCCAAGGACGACATGCAGCTCGATTTTATTGGGATGTTCACTTACGACAACGGAGATGGCGGCATCGAGAAGGGTACTTTTGAATTCGTCCTGTACCCGAAAAACAATAATTGGGGACCAGATAGGAATTCTCTCAACTACCGTCCAGGCGACGCCCGCAACAAGCAATAAGCTCGCGAAGCAGATCGCCGAACCCACCGAGCTGCTCGTCCTTGGCGTCACCATCGCGAACGGCCAGGTTGTTGGCTCGCTCCATTTCGAGAGCCTTTTTGGCTTCGATCACGGCTTCGAGCGTGTAGCCTTCTTTGTCGGCGTAGTCGTCTGCCCAGCGGACCCACCGTAGCAGTTCGGTGTCTCCCACGCGGTCGATTTCGCGCGGCGGTTGGTCGAAGAGATTTCCCATAATTACTTATTCCTCCGGTCGCTGGGGTATTGCGCCTTGGGCCACGGCACTTGGAATTGCTTCCGCCACTCGCAACGCTCGATCAGCAGGTCGAGCATGTTAACGTCCCGATCCAAGTCGAAATACGCTTCCAAGTCCACCAGTTGCTTGAGCTTGCCATGCAAGGTGCGCCGCCGCAGCGCGTCGTAGTCCCGCTTCTGATCAGGAGTCAGCACGTTGCCAGCGGAATCGACCAGCGGCTTGGTATCACCAGCAGCATCATCGGGACCAATCATCGGCAGCAGGTTGTTGATCGAGAGGCAGTAATTCCTGCCAGGAGCATTCACACATAATTAATTCCTTGTTGGTTTGTTGTTTTCTGTTTCGAGCACTCCGGCGCAGCACTCCTGCGAGGAGCACCACCCCGCCGCCACCCCCACACCCCCGTGGACGCGCCGGAGCGGTCCTACGGGGTGCTGGGAGAGGACGACTCCGGCGCGTTGTCGGAGTGGTCCTCAGTTTGTCGGAGTCGTCCTCAATCTCCACCCTGGATGGAGTCTCTTGTTATTCCCCGATGTGAGTTGTGTTGGTTCCACTACTCCTGCTTCGTGCATCATCGTCAGCACTGCAAAAGTATTCCTACTTGGCACGCCGCTGTACTCCTTGATCTGGTTTTCCGTTCGCCCCTCTGGGGACGCTTGGAGAAACTTGCGGAGCTGGTCGACCCATTGCCCCGCCTTGGCGTTTTGTTCTGCTCCCTTGGCTTCTTCTTTGGCCTCCTTGGCTGCCTCGACCGCCTCGTCGCGGCGTAGCAGGGCTGTTTCCCAACGGCGCCCGTCTTCGTCGTCCCGCGAACCTTCGACGATGTCGAGAGCCCACTCGGAGCTGTGCCCGGCGCTGCCGCCCACGGTGAACCACATGCGGTGATTGCCGTCCGACTGGTATGGCTCGCGGCGGGATAGCAGCACCCATTGGCGGAAGAATTCTGCGCAGCCGCTGTAAGTCAGGTCGTCGAGCGTGGCGGGCGCGTGGGGATTGATTCGCGTTTTTTTCAAGTGGTGGCAAACGATCGGCGTGACGCCACGAGCAAGACACAATTCGGCGAGTGCCCGTAGTGGTTGCCCCATTTCGAACACGTTGCCGGCGTTTTCGCCGTTGGCCATCAAGTAGAATGGGTCGAGCACTACTACATCCGGCTTTTCATCGTCGAGCCACAGGGCGAAAGCACCCATGTCGGCGGGGTCGGAAAGCCTCGGGACGACGTCGCAGAAAACCAAGCCCTCGACTTCGGCCAGCGGGCGCTTGGCCGCACGGCAGACACGGAAGGCGGTTTCTTGCAGGCTCCCCATGCCACTTTCGGCCGACAGCACGCCGACACGTTTCTTGGCAGCAACCGGGAAGCGGCCCAAAAAGTAGCCGCCCGTGGCGAGCGCAACTGCGAGGTCTACTGCGATGCTGGTTTTCAAACCCTTGGCCGGTCCACCGATGATGCAGCTCTGGCCTTCAACGAGTATTCCGTCGATGAGATAGTTGACGGTGTAATCGCCGGTCGCGAGTGCGGCAGCGGAGATTGATTTGTAGCGAGTGTGCTTTTCGCCCACCATCGCTTGGCGAGTCATCACGTCGGTGACGAAGGCCGCGTACTCCTGCGGCTCCATGGTGATCTTGGCGCTTAATGCCTCTTCGGTGGTGAGCTCGGCGAGAATCGCCCGGCGAATGAACATCGACAGCTCTTGCTTCGCCGCCAGCATTTCCACCGGCTTACTGCGGCATTTCTCGGCGACCGCGATGATCGGTTGCCACGGGTCGTCCTCGAAGAGATTCTTCGCCAGGAACGTCGTCACCATCTTCCGCGTCGGCGGTGCGTTATATTTCTCAAGCTGATTCTTGTAGGCACCGACGACACACTGCATTTCCGGCTTCGCAAAATGCTGCGGCTCCAAAAGCTTGATGTCACTGCCGATCACCTCTGGGTAATCGAACATCACGTCGATAATCGCCTGCTCCAAATCGCGGAACGGGGGCTTTTGCGGAACGCAGAGCGCGTCCACCGGATCAGGAGTGTCGAGAACCTTGCGGCCCTCGGCTCGTGATTCTCCGACCTGCTCGTTCGGCGCGGTGTCCGGCGTTGGCAGAACGGGTGTAGGAGAATTGTCGGCGTCGTCGCCGGGTTGGTCGTTGTCTCGCATCGCTGTAATTTTCTTCCAGGTATAAGCAGACGCCCGTGAGAGACAGCGATGAACTCCCACGGGCGTTGTTCGGTTTTCGATTGAGTCGCTGTTTTAAATACGTCTGCAGTTGGCTGCTGTAAACCGAACAACCAACTGCTTCGTACTATTTTTGGCTAGGGTTGCCACTGCAAGTTGCAGGGCATGTTTACGAAGCCTGCTAGTGCTTCGTATCGCATTTCGAGCTCGTTCAGGCGTGCGAACGCCGAGTTGAGATCGTCAGCGAGATCAGCTAGGTAGCTAATCAATTCTTTCCGCTCTGACTCGTCATTCCCAGCTTTTTCGGTGGCGGCGCGTTCGGCGAGAGTTGGCATGGTCGGTTGTCCTCGTGTTGTTCGCAAAAGTTTCCGGCTACAGAAGCAACCAATACGCAACGCACCCCCTCAACTAACCCCCGTCAAAATGGCCGGTAAGAAAATCAAAGCCGTGCCCTTGAAAACGAAATCGGCGGCTCCTATCATCGGGCTAGCGTTCGCTTGTGAGTGGCAACACTTACCCTAGAACGCCATCTGGGCACATAGCCTCTGGGACCGCTTCTTTGCGGCTCATGCTCCTGGTTGGCCAGCATCCACCGCTCTTAGCTGGCCCGCGTCCTCGGCACTTTCGCCTTCGGCGTTTGCGGCAGCTTACGTTCATAGCGTGGCAAATGCTGCGCAGAAGGAAGTCCGCCATGAGTAAGAATGAAGTCACCGACGAGACCTATTGGATGGCCGTTCGCCACTGCCTAACCGGTACCGGCGATTTGCAGGGCGAGCCCACGACGCTCGCCCAAATCCGCGATGATTTGCGCGACCTAGTGGTCGAAATCGAAGCGGAGTTATTCCCGCAGGATGGCAAGGAGTGCGAAGCCGCTGTCTTGGCTGGCTTCGTGCAGCATCGAATCCACGGAATCGTGCGGGACATCGAGTACACGGCGGTGACGTTGCTGCCTAAGCCCGGAGATGCATCGAGGTCTGGCCTCGATAAGCGCTGGCAGAAGATCGCCTTTGATGCCGTTCACTTCGTTGATCGGGATGAAGCGTTCAACCGACCCGACTACGACTTCAAGACGGCTCATAAGCTGTACTTGGCGTGCATCAAATCCAAGGCCCCGGACGCACTCGGTGGTGCTCTGATCGACCTTATCACCGACGCTGGCGACGGCAACCGCAACGCCGATGGCGAAATCGTTGAAGACGACGACGTTCACTTCACGCCCGAGCAATACCGCAAGGCGTACGGTGAAGAAAGCGACCTCGAAGCTCGCCACTGCTTCCTAAACAAACGCGCCGCCGCGCTCGGGGTCGAGGGTCTGACCAGTGAACACGACATCTGCAACTCCGGCTGGTGCCGTGCGAAAGCTGAGGCCGACCACAAGCGGATGCGCGAGGCGGGCCGCAAGTTCGAACGGAACGGCGACCAGCACCGGTACCACGAATTGGGCCTCGTGGCTTGCGATATGTGGCGGCTGTTGAACGACGCCACAGGTCGCGGTTTGTAACAGTGCGAGTCGGCCCCCGCTGCTGTCACTCTCGGCGGATCGGGCCGTACGCGATGGTGGCTGGCGTCGGTGGTGTCAGGCTTCCGCCGGCGCTGGCTGCCTTTTCAATACACACGGAGATAACAAATGCAAGTAATCGAACTCCACGAGGTGCTCAACCAGATGGACGCCCGCACCGTCATGTGTACCGAAGGTACTGAAACCCTGCGGGATGCGTACAAGATGGCCGAGCACGCCGGGAGGCTGGCCGTTTCGGCTCAAGCGTTGGTGAATTACCTACTGATCGAAGACACCCGAACTGCGCTCCGAGCGTGCGGAGGCGGCGATGGCGAATAAGCAGAAATCCGAACTGTTTTGGACGACGTCTATTCCGTACGGGTTGAAGCTCGCCACGGACCGACTCCGCGAGCTAAACACCGAGTCTGCCGACGAGGTAATGCTGCTGCCGGAGGTGACGGAGCGATTGGATAAACTGATCGATGCCCGCACTAACGCCATTGTGCGCAACAACCCGCGCGAGGCAGCCCATGTGCCGCCGTATTGTTAGAGCGAGTCGCCGCTGAAAATTAGGGCGGTTGGCACTGTTGGCCCGGCTGGGGTTGATTGCTTCTCCCCAGCCGGGTTTTTACAGCTTCCAACCACTTCTTTCCAGCCTTTTGCCGGGCCAAAACCAACCAATAACAACAGGAGTTTCTCATGGCTACTACTACAAAAGCGAAGGTTCTCGAACTGCAACGGCTCTTTTTGTCCGGCGGTAAAAACATCTTCCGCCGCTGCCAACTGGCGTCGGAATGTTTCGAGGATGCGGACTTCATCGACACCGAGTGGGGTGGCAAAGAAGACGCCGCCCGTGCCAGTTTCGAGAATCTATATTTCTCAGACGTCGCCGGATTCGTCACAATCGATCGGCTCATTTCGATCTACCGCGCATATCCGAACGAATCGACGTGGGAGTCGCACCACTACAGGCTGCCCGACATGCTGGCGATGTTTTTGGAAGAGCACCCGCCCGAGGCGAAGCAAACGCACGAGCGCCCGGCGTGGAAGGCGCGAGCCCGCGAAGCAGAAGAGCAGCTCGGAAACGTCGAAGCACAGCTCTCCGCGAAAGATCGCAAGATCGCGGAACTAACCGCCGCCAATGAAGAACTGACGCGGAAGGTTTACCGCCTGGAAGCGAAGCTCGAAACGCTGACCGCCACCGAGTGTGCAGCCTAGTTTGTACAAGTCGGGGTGCTCGCAGCCCCATTTAGAGGCGAGTAGTAGCCGCAACAACACGAACGGGCCAACGCGCGACTTGGGCACGCCCATATCGGAGCAATTTGCTCCGCCGCGTTCCGTTCACTACGCAGGCCAACTCTCGCTGAATGCCGCCCTACGGGTAAAAGTGTGTGGATAGCGTCGGCCCACACGTCATACGTGATGCGAGAGCCTGAAGTGACGATGTTAGGAGAGTTTCGATGATTCTTGCAACTCATCAGAGTAAGCGGATCGGTGTGCTTAAATTGCAACTGCAAGCGGCGGACGGAATGTCCCGCCGCCGCATGTACGAAAGTCTCGCGACCGCGAAGGGAGCGGCGAATCGCGCCAAGAACGCTGCCGCCCTCAACTGGTATCTGTGGCGAACGCAAAACCCACGCTGGCAGCCCGCCCAACGCACCGACAAAGACGGGCTGCCGAAATTCAACCAGCGTGGCGAGCCGATGCTCGAAAACGCGGCGTTGTCGCAAGCGGCAGAACGTGCGATGTACACGGCCGCTCGCGCCGCCGTGCCCGAGCTTTATTCGCTCATCACGAGCCGGTGCGTAAACGACGTGATCGACATGCTGAAAGCCGACACGCCCGACAACCACCCTGGTAAAGCGAAGAAGGTGCACGAGGCGATTTTGCTGCACGAGTTTCAGCTCGGCAATTACAACCGCCCACAATCTCGCAGCTTCCCAGTGCCGGGTAAGGCGGTCTATTTGTTTTATTGTGGCCTGTGCAATCGCAAGAGCGACGGCATCACCCGGCGAATTGAAGCGTTCGCCGGGAGCAGCGCAGCGGTGCGTTTCCCGGTCTGGAGCAGAGATGCTGGGCAGCATCGCGTCGATGTGTTGGCGCGAATTGCGGTTAGCAAAATGCGAAAAGCCTACCGCCATACGCTTCGCCGGATCGCCGCTGGCGACATCAAAGCACTCGATTCCGACATCGTTGAAGACGGCGGCAAGTGGTTTTTGCATTTGTTCTACGAGCGGCCCGCGAAGATTTCCAATTTGGATGAAAGCCGCGAGGCCGTTCTCACCATCGGCGGCGACAATTCGTTTACGCTGATGCTGCCCGATGCGACGCCGCGCAAGCTCGGCAGTGACGAATACCTGTACGCTCAGCTTTTGCGAATGATTGGCCGGCGTAAGGCGATAGAATTTTCGACACGATTCGGCCAGGGGCGCGGCCATGGCCGTGGTCACATCCATGCAATTCAGAGCCGTAGCAACCGGCAGCAGCGGCACCAAATCCAAGCGTTTACCAACAATCTGCGGGCTGACGTGATGAAGGCCTGTGTGCGCGCGAATTGTGGCAAACTCGTCTACCGCGAGCCCACGCTGCCGTTGCGAAAACTAAGCTGGTTCGCACAACAAGGCATCGAGTTTGCTTGGCACGAGTTCGGCCCCGAGCTGTCGCGTGTCGCCGTTCGCGAGGGGCTTAAATTTCGAATCGATCGCATGGGAGTGCCGGAATGGAAAACAATCCACAGTTCACCCTAGAGTGTGCCTGCTGCAGTCGGCCCGTAATAGTGAAACGCCGCCGCTATTTGGAGCTGCGGCGATCGGGCGATTTACCGGTTTGCCGCTCCAACGGTTGCGAACGTTATGCAGCTCCGCAACGCAGTAAAGCGTATCGCGGCGGTGTCGATGTTCCTGGTATGCCGGGGGCGAAGTTGCAACGGCTGCCGGGCCAGCTCCTGCGGCAAGCCAAAATCCGCTACACGATTGCGGATCGCGCCGTACGCCCCGACCGCATCGGTCATTGAAAATTGGCGGAAACGAACACGCGTAAACGCTATTGCACCGCAGCGTTGTTACGCGTTTTTATGTGACGTGCTAGAACGAATTTTCCGTTCGGATCACGAAACACATTCCCATGAATCCAGCCGTCCAAACTCCAAATGTCGACGCATGTTGCAACTAAGACGGCGTCGGTGTTCAACATGCTTTCGCGCTCAAGCATGTAATCGACGTGATGGTTCCAGGCAATGTTCTGCGGCCTATCTGACCGCTTTGCGGCGGAGACCGACGGTGCATAACGCGCCACGTATGGATCGCCCGAAGTTGCCCTTTCAGACGGTGCTGATGTCTGACCTAGCTTATCTTCAATTTTGCGAACCCGACCATCCAAGGAGTCATACTTTGCGTCAAGCGTTGCGAACCGTTTCCTGATTTCGCAGTCTCGCAAGGTCCTGCATGCCCACTGACCTAGCTCCTCCCAGTACCCCGCCCTTGGATTTCTGAGTTTCTCTGCTTTCACATACTCAGCCAGCGGACCTATGACGCTCATTAAGCTTTCGTAGTCGGCCCTATTCTCGGCACACTTCTCGCTCAGGAGTCTGATCTTCTCATCCTGGGCGGCGTCATGACCCTCTAGCGTTTCAGACCTGCTCTGCAGCGCTTGCATCGCATTTAATCGCCGCCACTCCTTTGCGTCTTCGTCATTGCCGCACCGTGCGGCACTTGGCCAGATCGTTAGCGCGGCAGCAAAAACAGCGGCGTGAAAAAAACGCTGGGCTACCATCCACGCTTCTCCAT
>JABDGM010000043.1 GCA_013286045.1 Planctomycetota bacterium
CATATCTCCGTTCACCGTGCGCTGCACCGTTTTCCAGGTAAACGAGGCGTTATCGATCTGCTTCAGAATGTTGACCGCTGATGTCTTACTTCCATCCGGCAACGTGCCGGTTTGCTCTATCAACCAGCGATCGCCTTTGTGTTTCCACTTGCCTTCGCTGAAACCGCCATCCGAATCGAACACCCAAGAGTGAATTTGCTTCGCCACCGGATCCCACCCAATGATCTGCATTCCCGCCATGTTCACCTGATCACCGATGACAACTGCAAACGAGCGGTGCATGAAGTTCTTGTTCTTCGTCCAATCGCAATCGGTTTGGATCATGGCGTGATCATCTTCGTCGTTATCGATCCACGAGCCGACCATCCATTCCAAGTCCTTCAAGTGTTCGTAGTTCGAAGAGGGCGGAGGCAATGGCGCGGCGGATTCTTCCTCTGTGACGCGATCTAGTAGCCATTTGCCTTCGTGCTTCACGAACAATGCAGAGTACGTCGATTCATCTGGATCTTCCTTCGGGTGGATGACCTTCGCGATTCCGGTCTCGACCGCGACGTTTGGCGACAGAAACTTGATCGACTTAACGTCGACTTCCAGTTTGACGTCCTTCAAGCCTTCGAACGTTTCTGTGAACTCCTTTTCGATCGCGTCGCGCCCGACAGCCTGATCGCCAGTTTCCGGATCGACGTAGACTGCCTCGGGCGACCATAACGCGGCCAAGGCTTTGGCGTCATGCTTGTTGTAAGCATCCGTGTAAGCCTCATCGCTTTTACGAATCTCCGCTTCGTCGTCGGTCTGCTCGGCGCGACAAAGATTCGACACAAAACTGCAAATGCAGCAAACAGTCAGCAAACGCATAAAGTGTGTAGTCTTCATGTCATAGTCCTGATTTAAGGAATTCTTAGTTAGCGCAATCGCTTATTCGAACATGCAGTGAGCAGTTGCCTGCAATTAATCTCAATGAGACGACGTAACATTCGATTCTTGCGAGAGAACCGCCGGTCATGAAAAGGATCGGGCCTACTAGAGCGAAGAGTAACCGCGGTCCCGTTTGCGAATTGCGGAGGACGCCGCGATCGGCGCAGCGCGCTTATTTCGAAGTGTGTTCGCCGACAACCGAGATTCCGGTGAGAACCGCGCCGGTCATCCTACCGCGCAAGGGTGGAATTACCAGCACTTTCGTCGTCTATCTCTGTCGAAGAATTGATTGCGCGCGTGGCTTTCACTAGAAGGTGAACGATTTGTTAATGTTAATTCTGCGAAAACCTATTCGGCTTAATGCCTCTTACGGGTTATGCACCCAATTGCGAACGCGATCGGTGCTCCAGCAGACACATCGATCGTAAACCCGCTAACGGAGAGGTTCGACACAATACAGCGCCAATTGAAACAATCCACCGAGACACTCGACGCAATCCACCAACAATTGAGCAACCCTGCCGAAGGAAAGGCGCTCGACGAACGGATTAATCAAGTTGCTCAATTAACTCTGCACGTAGTCGCCACGCTCGGTCAGACTGATTCCCGCCTCGGGGAATTCGCGGATAGACTAGCCGACACACAGGCCAAGTGCGACCATCTGAAAAATAAGACAAACCTCAGCATCGTTATTGTGCAACGATGCGTCGTCTTACTTATCGCGTGGATGGCTGTCGGTCAAATCTCGCTCTGCCGGAATAGCTACAGAAACCTATCCTGATAAGCCGCACCCGCTCGTCACGGCGTTTGTGAGGAAGATTGTTCACAATGAAAATGCATGATGCTGTCTCAGAGTTTCATATTGTTTTGCCGCTCTCGCCACGAGATGTACGCACTACCCGGGTATAACGCGAACGGACACGGTGCAAACTGCATCAATACGCAAGTTATTTCCGCCTCACGGATAAATCGGCCGTCAGAATAGCGTCATCAATCCGTCTACACGGCTTTTGAGTGATACAAGCTAAGAATGGACCGTCTTTTGGAATGATTCGCTGTGAAACGCCCTAAAACGATTGCATTGTGGCGCGTGATCAATCACCATCTGCCAGCGTCCTGTGTTGGAATCCGTCTATGTACGGTTTGGTGCGATTTTTCGCGTTACTCGCAGATTCCGCCGGAGTTCCGAAGGCAACAACTTTCTTCCGTCGTTGCCGTGACGCCGTAGCCCCCTGCGGACAGTGACGAGACAATAAGGGGTGGCAGTGCAATAATGGTCGGAAGTCGGCTCGATAGAAACGGGCGAAATACCAATAATCGCGGCCCGGAATCTCGCATATCCGCAATTCAAGAAGTTCTCACCATATGGGTATCAAGCATCTTCTGTCGACTGCCGCTGGCCTGCCTCGGCGACATCTTCGACCGGAGATCATGGACCGGCCGGGGCTCGACAACGCAAAGCACCGCAACGCGCTCGCGGGGCTACGTCGTCTAAATCTTGCCAGCGGCGTTTACGGTCAATTATGTAATGAACTGGTGCGTTACAGTCGATCTCGCGGTGTTGTGAGACTGAAAGTTCTGGACATCGCCAGTGGCGGCGGCGATGTAGCTTTGGGAATGTGGCGACAGGCACGCAAACGAGGCTTGGATCTACAGATTCTGGGGCTCGACGTTAGTGCCGCTGCATGCGAAGTTGCACGTGAACAATGCCTAGAAGCGAACTGCTCGATCAAGTTCGATCAACTAGATGTGATTGCGCAAGCGCTTCCTGCTGGCTCCGATGTCGTCACGTGCTCGTTGTTCCTTCATCATTTGAGGCACGACCAGGCGTCGCAGCTACTTCGTAAGATGGCCGCTGCGGGACCATTGTTTCTCGCGAGTGATTTACGCCGATGTGCCAGTGGCTATTTCATGGCGCAATTGGCTTGTCATTGTCTGACCAGATCGCCGGTAGTCAGATATGATGGGCCGCAGTCCGTCGCCAACGCGTTTACTTTGCCGGAAATGCGCGAACTGTGTGATGATGCAGGATTACAGGACGCAACGATCCGTAAAGTGTGGCCGTGCCGCATGTTATTGAAAAGGCAAGAAAGTTGATCCTGGATGACTAATTGGCCCGATGTTGCGACGCGGCACGATCCTTGGGATGTGATTGTGCTCGGCGCAGGTCCGGCAGGTTCGATTGCGGCCCGCCAACTCGCGCTCAATAGTTACCACGTATTGCTGATTGAAAAATCGCGCATTCCTCGGTTCAAAGTCTGCGGTGGCTGCCTTAGCGGCGCTGCTCTCGACGTACTTGCGGAGGTCGGCCTGGGAGACTTGCCGAAAAAGTGCGGCGGGGTGACATTTCAGAAAATGCGCCTTGCCAGTTGTGGAGCAACGGCCGAGATCGACATAGGTGAGCGGATCGCTGTTTCGCGCGAGGCACTTGATGCGGCGCTCGTGGAAGAAGCGACCAATGCTGGGGCAACGGTATGCACGGAAACAACGGGTTCGGTTCAATCGTCCGATGATGCTGGCTCGCGGAGCGTTCTACTTCGGCGGCACGGCGTTGCAGTTGCCGTGCGTGCTAAAGCCGTCGTCATTGCAACGGGACTAGTGTCTTGCTCACCTGAAATTCAAACAAAAATATCGCCTAATTCATGGGTCGGGCTTGGCGCGGTAACCGGGCCCGTTTTCAACGATAGTGCGCCCGGCGTACTTCATATGGCCTGGGGAGCGGCCGGTTATGTGGGCATCGCAAACGTTGAAGATAGCCGCCTTGATATCGCGGCTGCGGTCAATCCGCGGGCGCTGGCGGCTGCAACCTCACCCGGCGAGCTTATCTCGCAAATCCTAGCAGACTCCGGGCTACCCGTGTTTGTGAAGTTGGGCGATGCGATTTGGCGCGGCACGCCTCTGCTGACGCGACATTCCCTGCCGCTGGCATCGAGACGTTGCCTGCTGATAGGCGATGCCGCCGGTTACGTGGAGCCCTTCACGGGTGAAGGCATCGAGTGGGCGATGCGGTCGGCGATATTGGCGTCTACTTTTTTGAAAAGCGGCCTTGATCAGTGGAATCAACCTTCGCTCGATCATTGGCATATGTTGCACGAACGAGCGTTTGGCGGACGCCAACGACAGTGTCGCCGTGTCGTGACACTCATGCGCAATAAAACCGTGCGGCGCGTTGCTCTGTGGAGTTTGCAAACGGCCCCCAGGCTTGCTCGCCCTTTCGTTCAACGCCTGGATCATTTGAATTGAGTTTGGCAAGAAAGATTGCGCGAGAGCGCGTTTCGAGTTTAAGTCAGCGTCTTCTATGTACATTCCAATCATTTCCGTCGCGACCGCTACACCGCCGCATGAATTCAGTCAAAGCGATGCCCTCGCAATGGCGCAGCGAGTATGCTGCGTCGACGAGCGGCAGTCTCGCTTGGCGCGTGCCCTGTATAGCAAGTCGGGAGTACAGAATCGCTTCACTAGCCTCCCTCATACTGATGTGGATCGTTGGGTGCCAGCGGTGGGATCCGCAACAGCCGTCGCGAAAAATGTTGGGCCAAGTACGGAAGAGCGGATGGCTCTCTATGAGCAACATGCGCTGCCACTCGCAGTCCGGGCGGCGCGTGCCGCCGTGTCTCGATCCGGAATTTCCGCAGACGCGATTACGCACGTCGTGACTGCCTCGTGCACCGGCTTTACTGCCCCAGGAGTCGACAGTGGTTTGATCAATGAATTGCAGCTTCGACCTACCACGCAACGCATAAACGTAGGGTATATGGGATGCCATGGGGCCATTAACGCGCTGCGTGTGGCTCGCGGACTTGGTCACGCCGAGCCGGGCGCCCGGATTTTACTCTGTGCGGTTGAACTTTGCAGCCTGCACTACTGCTTTCACTGGAACAGCGAGCGGATGCTGGGAAACGCACTCTTCGCAGACGGCGCTGGTGCCGTAGTGCTCGGCGCAGAATTAGAAACGTCTCCGAGGCCTTCACTCGGTCGGTGGAGACTGGCATCCACTGGTTCTTTTCTGTTTCCCGACACCGCCACGATTATGAAGTGGAGCATCGAAAATCACGGCTTCGCGATGTCGATTTCGTCTCGCTTGCCGGAACTTATTCAAACGAGCCTCGGTGAATGGCTAACGTCCTGGTTGGCGGAAAATAATTTAGGCGTCAGGGACATCAAGTCCTGGGCAGTCCACCCCGGCGGCCCAAAGATTCTTGAAGCCGTGGAAGCAGCGATGGGAATCGAGCCGCAGAAGCTCCAGGTATCGCGCGACGTTCTCTGCCGCTTTGGTAATATGTCCTCAGCGACCGTACTGTTCATTTTAGAGTCCTTGCTGGCGCAGAACGCTTCGGCTCCGTGTGTCATGCTTGGGTTTGGTCCTGGCTTAGTGGCCGAGGCGGCCTTGTTGCTTTGAACAATTAAGCCGTTCGCAAACCACGACTGAACGGACTGAGACGTCAATTCGACTTTTTGTCTCAATCCAATCCATGGCGGCACGATCCGCCTAGCGCAATAGAACCAATGGCACCCCTCCGTGAAATGCGATTGGTTGATTATCGCGATGATGTAGGATCATCTGAACCGTAAGAATTTGTTGTACTGGTGAACAAACCACTCTCAGGCAGCAAGATTTTGGGGCGTAGCATCCCGCGAGACCGAGCCGCCAGGAGCAAAACGCCGAAAAACGCTACTCCCTAAATGCGGGTGCGCGCGATTTTAAAATCATGGCAAGGTATGCAATTACTGCCAGCCATCAGTTTTCAGACTGCTCTCCTTCCGATAAAAATGTTGGAGGTTGTCGGACGCCAGCAAACCGGCCCTCTACCAGCGATCCGACCTGCGGAGACGACTAGCAATGCCCAATCGCTCGGGAACCAACGGAAATCTTGCACGCCGCGATCTGCTGCGCACGGCCACACTCGCCGCAGCGGGCGGCCTATTGTGCGACCAAAGCGCCAAAGCCGAGGACGCTCCGACTGACGGTGTTAAACGTCAGGCACTCCACCCCGACGGCGCTCCAGCCGCCGACATCGGGTATTCACCCGCTATCCTTGCGGAAGGGAAAAAAATCCTGATGATCTCCGGCCAAGGCCCGAAAGATCACAACGCGGACATAGAAACCCAGATCCGGCAAGCGCTCGACAAGATCGGCCTCCTGCTTAAGGCAGCGGGCGGCTCTTACGCGAACGTGGTTATGGTCCGCCACTATTGGCTCCATCTGCAGCGCGACCTGCCAATCTTCCGCAAGATTCGCCGGGAATATTTCGTCGAACCCTGCCCAGCGTCGACTGGCATCGGTGTCTCCGAATTAGCGACCTCGGACTTGCAATTGGAAATTGAAGTCGTGGCCATTCTGTGAGCGGATTTTCAACAACCTTCCTGCTGCTGATGTTTGCGGCTGCAGGCTCGTGTCTCCGGCGACGCCGACACAAGCGGTATAAGCAAGTGAGGAATCGAAACCCCCGAACCAGCCGACGATTTTGGCTGGCGGTACATTACGGAGATACGAAGTGAGCGGTCGCATCGTCAGTCCCGGTCCAACCTCAGTCACAGTCCGTACAGTAGACGTAAACAATTTGACTGCACCCGACGATTGGGTACTGCTTCCTCCCGGCGACGCGGCTCTAACGCGTCGAGTGAAGGCCGCTGGCGATCATTGGGTAGTTCAGGAGAAGAAGGGCCGCAGAGTATTCTCCAGAGGCGTATGGGCGCCAGCAGAGACCATTGAACGGATTCGTGCCGAGCTCGACGCAGAGCGATCCACAGAAAGCTTTGCAAAGCGCAAAGAGGCTGGTGCGCAGCGGCGGGAAAAAGCTCAAGCCGAATACATTAAAGACTTCACGGATACAGTCGTTAATTATTTGGCTTTTCATCCGACTCACGCGCAGCTTGCCATGAGCCTCGCCCGTATTGTGGCCCTTCATGCGACACCGGTCGGAAGTGGGACGGTAGCTCGGACTAGACGCATCTCACTGGATCAACGGGCGGAGGCCGCAGTCATCGCTTGGATGAGACACCAAACAACCGCCTACGATTCAATGAAGATTGTGCGAGTTAAGGGCAAGCGGCGAGAAGTGCGAAGGATGTTGGCGCAACGATCAAAGGAATTGCTTGCCCGGTATCGTCGGGGAGAGGGGGCAGGGGGCGAGTGCCCGTTGATTAGGGCTCTTGGAATCGACTTAGAAGCGGATTGATCTTCGATGTTGCTCGTTGAATTACCTATCAGTGGCCTCGAGTAACGGTCGAATCGAACTGCTTTCTTTCTCTTTGCTTAGTGCGTCTCGATAAAGGGATTGGATACGATCCACGTCATATTTGCGTTCCAACTTTCGCATCCCGAAATGAAAACGTGCCACTCGATGGAAGTGGTCCATGAACGCAATATTGATCGTCGCCCCTGTCGCGGCACCAATAACGGGCAGTGATTCCACGACCACTTTTTCAGTAACTATGACATCTAATCTAGCCGCTATCCTGGCAATCAAATTTACCACTGCGGCAGCCGTGCCTTTTTGAACCGTCGAGGCTATCTCCTCGGCGGTTTTTCCGGCGACCGCTCTTGCTGCTGCGGATACGAGCTGCTCCAACCCCAACCTCGCGGATAAGTAGCTGGATCCCATGGCGTCCTCAGGCTTGCCCGGGGCACCCATTGAGAAAACCGCCAGGCACTGCATCCGAACTTGGTCATTACTCAGCTGTTCGCCAAACTCGCTAGCGATCGAAGCGATAGATCGGAACATGATCGTCGTTGTGATCGGCAATTCCACACACAAACCAGGGAGGCCGAAAAAACCGCCAGCCGTTCCCGTCACTGCGACAGAGACCTTATGCCAAAAGTCCGGATTAGACCCAATCGCGGTGATGTCCGTTGAATCGTTCGATCTTCTACCTGATGAATCAGGAATCGTGGCGATTGCCACGGACAGAGCAGCCCGCAATGCGGCATTCGCTGATTTGTCGACAATGTCGGGTGAGATTTTTTCTATGCCTTGGATCAGCCACTCCAAAGGCTTGCCGAACATCTCTGACAATCGCATTAAGAACGACGGGTTTTCGAGATACTCAGCAGCGTCCTGAATGAATTTCAGTTCATCTCCCCAGAGGCTGACTGCGGCAGGTGGATTCGAATCCGACATGAATAATCTCCACCGATGGTCTCGTCAATTGTGGAAGACTGTCCGTTGGTAAACGCACTACGAAGTAATCTAGGCATCAAATGATATGGGGACGCCAATTATTCCTTCGCTGGTTAAACTCGGGACGTAAATGGTCAGAGCGGAACCATCGGATTCATCGCCTGGATTTCCCGAAAACTCCCAAAAAGCAACCGCTACGGTCCCCGGACCCGTATCGTCTTAGCCGCGTATAATGTTACACCCACTTGCACGATTCTGGGTGGTTTTTGTCACTTTTGGGAAAATCCAGAAACGCGTATGAGCCTAAAAAAGCCGTGTGTGTTAAAGATCGGCGAATTGAGCAGTTGTTTTTTAAGTCCGTAGCGTCTGCCATTCCGCCACTCGGCCTTTTTTGCAGTTCGCCGTGCAAGACTGCGATTTTAATCGTAAACGCCGTTGTGGCAAAATGGTGTCTTCCGCGAATTGTTTTAACTTACCGATCGGCCAGTGCCACGACGTTCGTGAACCAAAACTGCTGTTTCGATCACCGAGCACCGGTCTCGATTCACGGGAGCCCGACGACCACCATCCAAATCGTGAAGTTGTACCCCGCGTGGATAATCATCGACGGCCACAACCGGTTCGTTTTCTCGGTTGCTAACGCAGTCATCACGCCCAGCGTGAGGAGCGAAATACAACCCGCGGCCGGGTGCAGTGTTGCGAACAGTACGGCGCTTAACGCAATGCTCACGGCGATGCCCCAATTGCGGCGCAAGCTGCGATAGAGCATGCCGCGGATAATCCATTCTTCGAATAGCGGGGCCGCAATCACCCACATTCCCAGCAGGCACCAGCGATCGTAATCCGCGTGCGGCAAATTACCCGGGGTTGCGTACGCGGCGAGCGGCGGCGTGTTGCTGTAAAAGTGCAAAAACATTTGGACCACCAGTCCCGCGGCGCACGATGTGACGAGACCCCAAGCGATCGGTCGCAGCGCCGGACCTTGAGGCAGCTTCGGCATCACGACCAATCCGTTGCGGTACATCCAGATCCAGCAAACTAGCGCGACCACAATGGCCGCCGAGATATACGAAATCGCCACGTTGGCCGTCGAGCTAATACTCGCCACGTTCGCCAGCCCGCCGCGGATCGCGCTCATCAGACTTTGGAAACCAATCAACGCCAGGATCGCGTGCATCGGGTAGACACGCTTGGGAGGATTCTCAACTGGCTCGCTTAACCATGGCAGTTCGACAAGCGCCCGTTGATGAACCGCGATGTTCAAGATGACGAATGTCACAAGCGCTCCCAATTGCGCCCACCAGTAGTCGCTGTAAATTGCCAGCGACGCATGGCTCACCACCAACGCCGGCAGCAATATACTTCGCTGAAAACGAACGGTCTGCTCGTTCGTAATCGTCGCACTGAGAGCCGTCAGTTCGAACATCAGTTCGGCGATCAACCACAGCGTGGCCCACAAAAACGGAACTCGAAGAAGAATCGACAATGCCGCATCCGGCATGAATGCGATCGCCCCAACAATAAACGGCACGCTCACGCCGACCGCAATCGCGGCCCAAACTCGGCTCTTGCTGCGAATGATGTCAGCCAGCGGGCGGGGTTGGCATTGCAGCAGCCACAGCGTCTTGAACTCGCTGGTCAACATTTGTGTGGCGGCAATCATCAGCATGTACGAACAGCCGATCAGAATTGCCATCGAAATATTCGCGCCACCCTTCGTGGCGAGGTCCATCACGTTCTTATAACCGGCCATGTACAACATGAATCCAATGCCGATGGGCGTCGCCAACACCTGGGCCGTAAACTCCGGCTGCCGGCGTATCTGCAGCAATTCTTTCCATGCCTGCGCACCGAACCGTCCGCGCTGCATCGGCGTCGAGACCAGCGATCGATGGCTGCTCCGGGCCGAATCCTGGGCACACGTCAGTCCCCTCGCGGTCAGGCGCACTGCCAACAGCACGGCGAACATGGCTAGCACAATTGCGATCGCCGGCGCGATCAGCCACCAACCAGTCGTGCTGCGCAGCATGGCATCCGTACCTATACCGCCGGAAAACGGGTTCCATGCGAGCCAGCCGGGCGGAGCATTCGCCAATCGGATGAATCCTTGCACCATAAACTGGGCATTGCTCGACATCATCGTGACCAGCATCAGCAGGCTGCCGAACCCCGCAAAAAATGCGACCACCGCCCCGCGCGCTCGCCGGCTTAGACGCTGCGTGATGACGCTCTCCATCGCGAGCCTTACCGCCGCCGACGTCACACCGGCTGCAGCACCGAGCAGAACGCCGATACCCAGCCCACCCAGGATCGACACGCCGCAAAGCCAGAGTATCGCCGAGTAAAACAACGCCGAGATCGGAACGGTGGGGTTGTCGAACACATACTCAATGAGCTTCGAGGAGAACAGCACACGCCGCGACACCGGGAATTGCCATAGCCAGCTCAGCGATGGATCCGGCCCCGCAAGGTTTTTTCCCATCAGCCCGAACGCCGCGCTGAACATGGCCAGGTTGATAAAAGCCAGATACAGCCCGATCGCGCGCAAACCTTGCTCACGCCCCGCGGGCGATAGCGTCCCCAACGTGCCGCTGTAGTTCGCATCTTCCTTCGACGCCGTAAACCCTTCGATCCCGCGCTGTTCGAACCGCTCCTTCGCCAGTTGCGTGCCGGCGTCGGAGAGCCAGCTCGCAGGCATCGACATTGCGCTTTTTAAAGCGTCGCCGATTTCGGCGTCGCGCACGTCTTTGTTGCCCATTTGTACGGCGGTTTGGAGGCGGCCGTAGCTCTCTTCCGAGATGTGGATGACCGCCCCATTCCGCGCTTCCTCGAGGCTGATCGATCCGAGCAGGGCGAATAACGTTGTGAAGCTAAGCATCACCAGGCCGAAGAGCGCCATCGCCGGAAAAAACAACCGAATCATCCTGGTTTTAAGCGACGCCTGGTCGCTGCGGTGGCGCGTCGCTTCGCGCGGCGCCTCCGTGACCGGCGCCTCGCCGCGCTTTCGGTTCTTCATCCATTGCGAGAACTTCATCGTCGAGCTGCGATTCATCAATCGCCGAGCCGCAGTCCTCGCAAAGAGCTTGTAGGTCGCAATTGCGGTCGGTCGGCTCATGACTGAACTCCTTGCAAGTTCGCGGCACCGTCGTCCGTCGTATTCTCCTTTGCCGATTCAGTCAGCCGGAAGAATAGCGATTCCAAGCTTTCGCTGGCGCCAAACCGATTTTGCAATTCTGCCAGCGTTCCTTCGGCTGCCAATTGGCCGTGACTGATGACCGCTACGCGGCTGCACAACCGCTCCGCCTGGTCGAGCAAATGCGTCGAGAAAAGCACAGTTCGATCCGATTTTGCGATCTCACGCATCAATTCGTGCAGCACCATCGTTCCGTGCGGATCGAGCCCGTTCGTCGGCTCGTCTAAGACAACGAGCGCCGGCTCATGCAGCAGCGCGCATATCAGCCCCAGCTTCTTCTTCATGCCGCGTGAATAGTTTTCGGCAAATTCTTCCATCGCGTCGGCGAGCGACAATCGCTCGGCCAGCGCCGCGCTGCGCGCCTCGATCGTCGCCGGATCGAGCCCGTGCATTTCGCCCACGAATCGAATGATGTCACGCCCACGCATAAAGTCATAAAACACGGGCTCATCTGGCAAATAGCCAACAAGCTCCTTTACCGCGACGCTGTCGGCGAACGCGCTTAAGCCGCCGACCGTCAATTCGCCGCTCGTCGGCTGGAGCATGCCCATCAAAAGTTTGATGAGCGTAGTTTTTCCCGCGCCGTTGGGACCGAGCAGCGCAAAAATGCCGCCTCTTGGTATCTCGAGCGAAAGTCCGCGCACAGCTTCGAATTCACCGTAGCGCTTGATGATATTTTTGAATTGAACGATGAAATCCATAGTCGGTCACCTCAAAACGGGTTGGGAGATTACGAAGTCGGCGATTCGCTAGCTCCTACGGCCGAAATCGCGATCGTTACACCCGCGCGCGAAAAAAGCTAGAATTTGTCCCCTACGCGACTCGAGATCGTAGTCGATCCAGACAAGATGAGTCAGCGTTCAATATAGCGTTTGAAGCGAAAGCGTTGGAATGGCCGGTCATCCTTCTCGCCCTACGATCGCGCCACTTGACCGCGCGAACGGCTGTGCCCTATCGTCCTCGCTATGAGTAAGTCTGGTTTCCCTGGCATCGACGGCTTTTTAGGCACCCGCGCACCATTAATCTTAGATGTCCTGTGCCTTGCGATGCTCGCTGTCGTGATCGTCCTTGCATGGAGCGTCTACCAGGTAAAAGTGCGTCGGCGATTTTCGCTCCATAAATGGACGCAGATCACGCTCGCCGTTATCCTGCTGACGACCGTCATCCTCTTTGAAATCGATATCCGCCTGCACGGCTGGGAAGACCGCGCGGCAGGACAAATTGGCGGCCACGCCCCCGCTGCGGCGGTGAAGGCACTTTACGTGCACTTAATCTTCGCCGTCACGACGGTCATTCTGTGGCCAACGACAATCATCTTGGCGCTTCGAAACTTCCCGAATCCACCAGTACCAGGGCCGCACAGCCGAATTCACGTCCCGCTCGCACGCACCGCCGCGATCGACATGGTCCTCACCGCCATCACCGGCTGGATCTTCTACTACATCGCGTTCGTGAAGTGACTAAACCATGTCTGGCCGCGGCCCTGTCGCCGGCTGCCCGCCACCAGCCGCCGCCCGATTCACGGCGTTAATAAACGCCAATGTTGCTGCCTCGACCGTATCAGTCGAAACTCCGCGCCCGCGATATACCCGCCCTTCGCGCTCGACTTCAATCGTCGATTCGCCCTGCGCATCCTGCCCGCGAGTTACGCTATGCACGCGAAAGTCGCGAACCACGACCGACGTACCCGTAATCTCCTCAATCGCACGAAAAAGCGCGTCGAGTGGGCCGTCGCCGCCGGTTACTGTCTTCCGCACCTCTTTCCCCGCGTGCTGCAACGCTATAGAAACTTTCGGCTCACCACCACCGACGGCATGCACTTCGTACGCCACGAGCTGCCATTGATCCTCGGCCACCGTCATCTGTTTTTCGATGAGCGCCGCAATATCGGCGTCGTACACTTCTTTCTTCTTGTCGGCCAGCTTCTTGAACTCGTCGAAGACGTCCTGCAGGTGATCACCCGTGAGATGATACCCAAGAGCCTGCGCCCGATCCGCGAGCGCCGCCCGACCGCTGTGTTTGCCGAGCACGAGATCGGTTTGCGTAAACCCCACGTCTTCCGGCCGCATGATTTCGTACGTCGTTCGCTCCTTGAGCATTCCATCCTGATGAATGCCCGCCTCATGCGCGAACGCATTCCGACCGACAATCGCCTTATTCCGTTGCACTTGCACGCCGGTGATGTTGGAGAGCAGACGGCTGGTTGGCACCAGCCGTTGCGTCCGAATCGCCGTCGTCGCATGGTAATAATCGGCTCGCGTCCGCATCGCCATTACGACTTCTTCGAGCGAACAGTTGCCGGCGCGTTCGCCAATGCCATTGATCGTGCACTCGATTTGCCCAGCACCGTTTTCGACGGCCGCCAGGCTATTCGCCACCGCGAGTCCGAGGTCGTTGTGGCAATGCACGCTGATCACCGCTTTATCAATATTCGGCACGCGGTTCTTAAGATTCTTGATCACGCCGCCGTAGTGCGATGGCGTTGCATATCCAACGGTGTCCGGAATATTCACCGTCGTCGCCCCTGCCGCGATTGCCGCCTCGACTACCTGGCACAGGAAATCCGGTTCCGTTCGTGCCGCATCCTCGGGCGAGAATTCGATGTTATCGCAATAGCTTTTCGCGCGCTTCACGCTATCGACGGCTCGCTGAACGATCTCATCCTTACTCATCTTCAGCTTGAATTCGCGGTGAATCGCGCTGGTGGCGAGGAACACATGGATCCGAGCATCCGGCGCTCCCTTCAGCGCTTCCCACGCGCGATCGATGTCCTTTTCATTGCATCGCGCGAGCCCACAGATCGTCGTACCGCGAACCGTATTGGCAATCTCGCGCACCGCTTCGAAATCACCAGGCGACGCAATCGGGAAGCCTGCTTCCATGACATCGACGCCCAGATCGACCAACGCCTGCGCGACTTCCAGCTTCTCTTCGAGATTCATGCTGCAGCCGGGTGACTGCTCGCCATCGCGGAGCGTGGTGTCGAAAATTACGATCGGGCGTGATTGAGATTGTGTCATGGGTATGCGCTGCGCCGCTTTGCGGTGCATTAAAATGAGGAAACCAACCGGTACAAAAAACAAAAAAACCCCGAAGCCGGTTGGCCTCAGGGTTCTACTTTACTATTCAAGTTATCTTTATACGAACCCTAAGCACCGCCGGATAAACCGGTTAGCAACAACAAGCCAAGCAAGAGGGTTCGTGAAAACATCGCAAAATCAAGCGAAAATGGTTCGCGGCAGTATTCCTGCCACCTGTTCAAATGTAGTTGACATTCATGCATGGGTCAAGGTTCGGCATATCGCGGAAGATTTTGCTCTCCGTGTTTTTTGGCACGCTCCTTAAAATGCAATCCGCGATTTCCGTCCCAACTTCTTCCCTCTGGATTAAGACCCATGAGCGGCGAACGCTTAGATATTTCTGACAACCCATTTGCTACCGATTCAGCCACGGACTCCGCGGCGCGACGAAAGTTTGTCGGCGTCAATTTCACATGCTGCGACGTCTATTCTCGCGTCTACGTGAATCGCGACGAAACCGCTTACGAAGGCAATTGCCCCAAGTGCGCGAAGCGCATCTGCTTGCAGATCGGACCGGGCGGCACCGATTCCCGCTTCTTTACCGCTCGCTAGCGTTGGCGAGAATCGCTTAACGGCAGACTTTCCTTCGCCTGCTGTCATAACTAGCGGCGATCGCGCTCATCTTGCCCGCCCGACCAGCTTTTTCTAACATCCCGCTGCTCTTGCTTCAGCTTTTCGCTTTAGGCTCCTCGCATGCTTCTCGACTTCGAAGTGCAGCGCTGCACGCGCCGGTGCGCCGCGACTGAACGCGCGCTCGAACCGGGCGATCTCTGCTATTCGGTGTTGGAAGTGCAGGGGGCCGATGTCGTTCGCAAGGACTATTGCCCGGAAGGTTGGAGCGGAGCGCCCGAAGGTGCCTTCGGCTGGTGGAAGGCCCGCATTCCCGAAGCAACCGCGAAGAAAATCAAACTCGCTCCCAACGACGTCCTACTGGAGCTATTCGATCAACTAGGCAACTCCCCCGATCAGGCCGATTTGCGATATGTACTCACGCTGCTGCTCATCCGCCGACGAGTCCTGCGTATCGACCTAAGCGCGAACGACAACGATCAAAACCAGATGACAGTTTATTGCCCGAAACGTGACGCCAGCTTTGACGTTGCAGTCCACATGCCGACCGGCGATCGCATCGACGAAATTCAGAATCAGCTCAGCGAACTGCTGATCGCAGACGCGGAATAAGGATTCTCACTCCGTGGCCGACGGACGATTTGCAAAATCGTTGCTCCTCTTGGCGACAGTCACCTGCCTGCTGTCGTCCTCCGGCGCTACGTGCCAACGCCAAATGCTGGTCAACCCGTTTGGCACACCGGGCCCCGCCGCGCCGCAAGTTTTGATGGAAAACGCCTCGCGCGACCAAATCATCGCCGCCGTTAATCAAAACAGCGCTCGGATTCAATCGCTCACAATCACTGGCGCAACGATCACCGTGCCCGACACACTCGGCCTTCCGCTCTTAAGCGGAAACATCGCCGCCGAGCGACCCAACCATTTCCGCCTCACTGCCGGTACCGCCGTCACCGGCCAGGAAATCGATCTTGGTAGCAACGATGATCTGTTCTGGATCTGGATCCGCCACAATCAGCCTCCGGGTGTCTACTTTTGCCGACATACAGAATTCGCCAACAGCAATATCCGCCAGATGATGCCGGTCGAACCTTCCTGGCTGCTCGCCGCGCTCGGCATGATCGATATCGACCCGGCCAATGTCTTCGATGGCCCCCTGCCGCGCAGCGATGGCACTGTTGAACTGCGCACCTGGCTTCCCTCAGCCTCTGGCAACTTGCAACGAGTCGTCGTGATCGACGCCCGACGCGCCTGGGTCGTCGAACAGCACGTGTACGACCAATCCGGCAAAACACTTCTCGCCAGCGCCGTCGCTGAGACGCATCGTTACTACCCAATCGAACAAGTTTCGCTTCCGGAGCTCGTATCGATTCGGCTGCCCACGGCGAATATCGCGTTCAAAATCAACATGGGCGCAGCGCAGATCAATCAACTTTCGGTCGATCGCACGCAACTTTTCACGATGCCAACGTTCACGGGCTACCAACAATTTAATCTTGGTGGGGCACCGGCCGGCACCCCGCTCCCCGGCCAGGCCGCGAGCCGCCCGCTCCTCGATGCCGTAATGCCAGCCTCGTATCCAGCGTACCCAAACACCGGCTACCCGGTGACGCCCGCATCGGGGCCTGTCAGTGTTCCAAGCACACCGGTTGTCCCCGCGTCCGCAAGCACCAGCGCATTGCCGCTCTACGGCCAAAAGAATCCCGCATCAATGCAAGCCGCTCGCCGCTATTAAAATGCTGGACGCGGTCACTAAGTCTCGTACACAATCCGCCCGCGATGCTGGCTGCGGCTGATCTGATCCGTGGCATACAATCCCGCGAGCACAAATTCCACGCACGATGCCCGCACCGCCTCATTCTCGCTGGCGTTTACTTCAAACGCCTTGTCCCAAACTGGCGGCACGCGCTTGATCAGCGCGGCATAGTGGCTCGAAGGCAGCATATCGCCCACTTCGATTTTCACGCCGTGCGAAAAGATCTCCGCGATTTCGGACAGGCCATGCTTGTCGACGTATTCCTTGAACACGGTCGAAATCGCGTCGGCCAGCACCGCATCCAACACCTGCCGTTCGCTCATTTGGTGTGAGCCCATCATGTCCAGCTCGAGCTTGCCGAGCGATGATGCGTAAAGATGGCCAAGATCACTGATTCGCGGTACCGCCGGTTTCTCGCCAAGCACCACCGCTCGCTGCCGCGCCGAGGCGACCATCGTCCGATAGTTCGATAACGACAGCCGCGCGCTAACGCCCGACTGCTGGTCGACGTACTTGCTTCGCCGCGCCGCCCGGCTAATTTCCTCAATCAGTTCCTTCATGAAATAAGGAACAAGCACGTCGGCGTACCCGTTCTGCGAACCAGTCGAAGGATTGCTCGCAGCTTCGTCCGAATCGCCTTCTTCTTTTCTGCTGCTGTCTCCTTTGCCTTCAGCTTCCTGCTCAATAATCGAGATCCCAAGATCGCGCTCCAGCGGATAATGCGTGTGAATGATCGACCCGATCCGATCCTTTAATTGCGGGATTACCTTGCCCGATCGGTTGTACGTCGACGGATTCGCACTAAACAGAATCAGCACGTCGATATCAAACTGAATGGGATAACCGCGAATCTGCACATCGCGCTCTTCGAGAATATTGAAAAGCCCGACTTGCACCAACTCATCCAGTTCCGGGAGCTCATTCATCGCGAAGATGCCACGGTGCATCCGTGGAATCAAACCGAAATGCAGCGCCTCCTCGACGCCCATACTCACACCAGCCGCGAGCTTCGCGGGATCGATTTCGCCAATGATGTCCGCGAACTTAGTGCCTGGAGCGAGCCGCTCTGCGTATCGCTCTTCGCGCCGCCACCAGCCAATTCGAACCTCATCCGCCGGCACGCTCTTTACCAGTTGTCGCCCGCGCCGCGTGATCGGCCGCAACGGGTCGTCATGCACGGCGATCTGCGGATCGTCGATAAACGGAATCTCTTCGTCGAGAAACGAGGCCATCAGCCGCATCAATCGGCTCTTCGCCTGCCCTTTCTCGCCCAAGAACAAAATGTCGTGCTGCGCGAGAATTGCAATGTTAAGCTCGGGCACCACGGTATCGTCGTACCCAACGATGCCGGGATACAGCTCTTCCCCCGCCTGCAATTTGGCGAGGAAGTTGTCGTGAATCTCTTGTTTAACCGTTTTGGAAGTCCAGCCGCTGTCCCGCAATTCAGACAGCGTGGATGCTTTACTTGCTACCGAAGTCGCCATGAATGACCCGTATCGCCTTAGTTTACCGCTGAGATCGTACCCACGATTATAGCGCGGCCGGCAAGGGCAGGGCAGGGCGGCGAAGACTAAAGGAACGCTAATCCGCGCTAATCTTCACTTATGAAGAGATGGGGCCTCGGACAGTTTGCGTTTGGCCCGGTTACTTATTCGTCCGTAACGCACCCCTCGCTAGCGCTCTTCACATTCTTGATGTACTTATAGAGTGTGCCGCGAGTCGACTTGTAGGCCGGCGCCTTCCAGGCTTTCTGCCGACGAGTCATTTCATCCGCTGGCACATCGAGCGTGATCATATTCGCCTCGGCATCGATCGTAATCCGATCCCCATCCTGCACCAGTGCGATCGGGCCGCCGACTTGGGCCTCTGGCGTTACGTGCCCAACAATGAATCCTGCCGATCCGCCGGAGAACCGCCCGTCGGTGATTAGCGCGACATCCTTCTCCAATCCCGCACCCACAATGGAGCCAGTGGGCGACAACATCTCCGGCATCCCCGGCCCACCCTGTGGTCCTTCATACCGAATGATGACAACTTCCCCTTTGTTGATTTGCCGCTTCTGCATGGCATGGAGCATGTCTTCTTCGGAATCAAAACAATTCGCAACGCCGGTGAACCGCAATCCTTCCTTGCCCGTGATTTTTGCAACCGCCCCATCCGGGCAGAAGTTCCCGCGCATGATTCGAATGTGCCCCGACTTCTTAATCGGCTTCGACACGGCGTGCACCACGTCTTGCCCCTTCGCAAGCGCGGGCAGTTCCGCCAGGTTCTCCGCAATCGTCTTTCCTGTAATCGTCAAGCAATCGCCGGTGATGAGCTTCTCATCCAATAACAGCTTCATCACCGCCGGCGTGCCGCCGACGCGATGCAAATCCTCCTGCACGTACTTTCCGCTCGGCCGCAGGTCGGCGAGGTATGGCACGCGATCGCTTGTCCGCTGAAAATCATCAATCGTGAGCGGCACGTTCACGGCCCGCGCCATTGCAATGAGATGGAGCACCGCATTGGTCGATCCACCGACCGCCATCACGAGCGCCATTGCGTTTTCAAATGCCTCGCGCGTCATCACGTCCCGCGGACGGATATTCTTCTCCATGCAATTCCGAATCACCGCTCCGGCGCGCCGGCATTCTTCCAATTTCCCCGGATCCGTCGCCGGCAACGACGAGCTGTACGGCAATGCCATTCCCATCGCCTCGATTGCCGACGCCATCGTATTTGCCGTGTACATCCCGCCGCACGCCCCGGCGCCCGGGCACGCATGCCGCACGACATTCCGCCGCTCGGCATCGGACATCTTTCCCATCATCTGCGCGCCGTAACACGTGAAGGCCGAAACAATATCGATCGGCTCGCCGGTCGCCGTGTGCCCTGCGCGAATCGTCCCGCCATAGATCATGAACCCCGGCCGATTCAACCGCCCTAGCGCCATCAGTGCCCCGGGCATGTTCTTGTCGCAACCTGGAATCGTGATACACGCGTCGTACCACTGCGCGCTCATCACCGTCTCGATCGAGTCCGCAATCAGATCGCGCGACTGCAGCGAAAAGCTCATCCCATCGGTGCCCATCGAAATGCCGTCCGACACACCGATCGTGTTGAACCGCATTCCGTACAGTCCGGCATCATTCACACCTTTCTTGACCTCCGCCGCGAGGTCCAGCAAATGCATGTTGCACGGGTTCCCTTCGAACCACATGCTGGCAATCCCGACCTGCGCCTTCTTCATGTCGTCTTCCGACATGCCGGTCGCATAAAGCATCGCCTGCGAAGCGCCCTGCGTTTCGGGTTGGGTGATTTGACCGCTGAATTTATTGAGGGGACCAGACACGTGCAAACTCCGAATGACGAGTTTTAATAAATGATTTTGGATTTAGCCGTTCAAACAAGGTGATATTGTAGCCGGAAATGGTTCGCGCGCCGCCGGGCGGGAACGACGGCGTAACGTGTCCCGTTGTGGTGGGAACCACGAAAAACACGAAACGCGCGAAAAAGTTGATTCGAAAGCGGCCATCTAACTGCGAACAGGTGTGGCGTCGATGCGATCGACTTGACCTCACGATGCATTCGGTTCAGGCAGTGTTTTTTCGTGCATTTCGTGTCTTTCGTGGTTCAATAACATGCCTCTTAGTGGTAAGCGGTCGTGATTAAAAAATGATGGCGCCAATGGGCTCGCGGTCGAACGTGCGCATGCGGCAACGGTCGCTCGCGGAGGGGCGGCGGCTGCATGGTACGGTCGAGGTCGAGTCCAACCGTTCGGGCAAGGCCCTGCGTCCTCGTGGGGCCGAGGGGTCGTCCAGAGCTGTCGCACGGCAAGAGGGAGGTTTGCAAACCTGTGCAAGCGTGCGACTGGCAGTTGCGACGACGTCGGCGAGAGCTCTTCACGCAGCTAACTCGCGCGAGCGGTCATTTCAGGGTGTGCGTTTGTAACATAAGGCGCGGCCAAAACCAAGAAAAATCTTTGGTGGAAAAGAGTGGCCAAGAATTGTGGATTGACATGCGGTTTAGCTAAACCGCAAGCGGTGAGTTGCGCGGGGGTCTAAGAGTGGAAGGGTTCAGGGTGATGGCTGTAATTGCAAATAACCGGTTGGTTGCGAATTATCTGCGACGGGCAAATCGATTTCAAATACTTGATCGTCTGCAACATCAAGGACGGGTCGCTTTAAGTTGGCGCCAAACCATTTTGAGATTCCATCGACTTCAACGTCGAACGCAGTTATTTGAATACGACCGGTCGGAACGCGAGTTTCAAAACGGCCGTCCTTTGTCGGCTCTAAGTGTTGTTGCACGACTGGGCGGCGAGTTCGCTCGAGTGGAAGTGATTCGGCGAGGAGAAGTGCTTTCATGTTAGGTACGATTTCGAGAGGCTTTTGGGTGGCTGCATCCAGTATGCGCACGCGTACTAAACCACCGTTGCTCAGATCTAGTGGGGGCGCGACGGTCTTTTGCCCTGTGGTTGTAGTAACTTCCTTTGCCGTGGGATTTAACAACCCTGGTTTATCAACCCATAGGTTGTAGTCGCCGGCCGGCAGCGTCGTGATGCGATAGTTGCCTTCGGCGTCGGTTGCTGCCGTGGATTTATAAAACGGTTGAACCGATGCTTCGCCGGAAGGCATTGTGATCGGAACGCGCGTCGCGGCCGTAACGACCGCGCCGTCGACAGGCTTGTCCGAAGGCTTCTGCACGACGCGACCGGTGATGATCGCGGGCGCTGAAAGCTTGACGTCCTTCGTCCCGGGTGACTTTTCGAATCTTGCTGTAAACATCGCAAAGTCTGGGTGAGATACGGCTAGTTGCGGCGGTGTGCTGAATGCGGTAAACGTCGCGGTGTTATTGCCGCGACCCTCAAACCGCGCGCGTTCTTCTTGCTCGGCTTTCTTTTTGAATTCGGCGAGGTCAAATGCTGGCGCGTCGGTGATCTCGTATCGTCCGTCCGAGTCGGTGCGGCTCGAGCTGGCGCCTTCCCAACTGCCAATCCAGCCCGTTTGCACCGATACGAGGGCATCTTTCACAGGCTTGCCGTTGGCGGCGGTGACTCGCCCGCGCAACGTGGCGCCGGGCTGCATGATATAGGCATGGTACATCCCTTGCCGCGCGATCATTTGTGGAACGTCCACCTGTGATACGCTTTCCCGTCCGTTCTTGCGAGCGATGACATCGACGAAGTCGTCGCCAATTTCGCTGTACGAGGGGATCTTATGATCGGGATACAGTTTGTCCAAATCGAGCACATTTTCGAACAGGAACTTTCCTTCGCCGTCGGTCTTTTTCTGAGCGACGAGTTTGCGTTCGCCGTTGCTTTGACGAACTTGGAATACAAATATGTCGACGTTGCCGATCGGCTGTTGGTTTTCGTCGAATGCGATGCCCGCGAGCGTGTTGGGGGCAAGCCGCGGCCTGTTACTGAATGATGGTTGAGGTGGAGCGCTGTTTGCCGTGTCGGCCGACGAGTCGCCGGCCGGGGTGGGAGCAGTCACGATTGGTTGAATCGGTTGCTGTGATTCATTTGCTACATCGACGTTGACCGTACTTCCGGCGTTATTCGTCGACAAATCTTTTAGTGGCGTTTCAAGCTCGACCGTTTCGCCTTCTTTGACGTCAACCACGCTTGATGTTCCGGCAACTGCTTGATTTGCCTCCAAAAAGAATGGTTCCGCTTGAATGTATTGCTTGCCCGGGCTGACGAACTTTAGCTCGAAGTTGCCATGGGCATCCGTTTCCGTCGTTGGGAGGTAGTACCGATTATCATGTCCCGCGAAGTCGGCTGCACGGACTTGCTTGCCTGCAGCCGGTTTGCCGTTGACTGTCACACGCCCGCGAACGCTCGCTGGTTGCGTTAGGCGCAGGGTAACGTTTTCGATGCGTTCTCCCGGGTGCGTTTGAAAGGGTTCACCCACAGCGTTCGCCCAGCGCCGCCACTCCTCATACTTTCCGTCGTGAGCAATGAGGTTGTACTTTCCGGAATCGCTGGACGGGAGCTTCATTTCGAACTCGCCGTCTTTGACAGTTCTGTAGCTGTAACGTGTGTCGCCAGTGAGCGAATTGCCAGAGCCCGTGGCGGCGGGCGCAATTGTCGCGCCTTCGACCGGTTTTCCATCGGGGTCGACAACGTGGCCAGTCACCGTAACACACGGCTCGACGAAAATTGTCGCGGGTGACGACTCACTAGTGATGTTGAATTGGAGTTCATCCCAGTTGCCATTGAGTCCGTAACGGTCAAGTGTGAGTTTCTGCTGCCGCTCATCGGCAGCTTGGGGACTCCACCAGCGCGCGTATTGGCCAGCTACATGGCTCTCATTTCGATTGTCGCCCACTGCCGCGACGCTGAAGATGAGCGGGCCGGGGAACATGTCGGGAATCTCTAGAATCCCTTCGGCGTTCGAAGTCCCTTCGATGCCTTGTCGCTGCCAGTTCCACAGTGTGATGCCTGGGACGGGTTTGCGAGTGACACTATCCACGACTTTCGCGCGGAACGTGATGCCACGCTGCAAATGAATATCGAGTTTTCGCTTTTCATCTTTGGTGATCTTTTCTCCTTGATACCGCGCGACGCCTCGGCCCGGCACGCGAAGCTGCAGGTCATACGAATCGGGTTCGAGATACAGTCGGTAGAGACCCTTTGCGTCCGATTTAGCCTGAGTCGTCACTTCCTCGACGACGAATCCGGGCTCCGGCGTAATGGGCCCGCGCGTGGCGCGCACGAGTGCATCCGCAACGGGCTTACCTTGCGAATCGAGGACGTCTCCCTCGAGATAGGTGCTGTTGCCCATTTTTACGACCCAGTTCGGCACGAGGGCTCGCCCGTTCGCAAACAGCCGCGGTTCGTAGCCGTCCTTGCGGAATTCGATTTCGACTGCCTGGTGAGGATTGAGGCCTTTCACAACGAATCGACCTTCGTCGTCGGTGGTTGCTTCATTGCCGGGGTACCAGGTGTTGGCATCCGCCGTAACGCCGGCCAGCGGTTTGCCATCGGGACCGATAACCTGCCCGGCGAGCTCTGTGGGCCGCAACTTCGCGGCCTGTTCCGTTCCCGACGACTTTGGTTGATCGTTCTTCGAGGTATGTTGCTCCGTGCCGAACTTATCGCGCCGGTCCTTGAGATACTCACGTTGCTTGTCGGAAAGTGTCCCTAAATCAATCTGCCGATTTTCATCTGGAAGCAAACTTACGCTCGCTCCAGACACCGTGATGGATGCCGGCCCTTGTTCGCACCAGCGAGCGATGTCGGTCTCGAGAATCGCGGGCACCTTAGAATAGCGAAACGTATCCGTTGCCTTTTCCTGTTTGAGATCGCGCCAATACTGCGAGAGGTTAACGGCCGGATATCCGTCCTGTTCGCGAATTCGCGTGATGAGCGATGCTGTTTGCGGCGGGTCGGAATCCTGATCGAGCTTCGCCTCCACCGTCGCCCACGGCAGTAGCGAGATTTTGTTAGACCCAGGGAAGCCATCACTTCGCGCGACGTGAATCCCGCTCTCCGGATGAATCGCAAGCACACAGTATTTTTGCCCCTTCGCTGGATAAATAGCGAAGTGCCCCGCAGCATCTGTCTTAGTGCAGACTTCGTCCAACCGGTTTCGAAGTCGCCCTTGAACCAGCACGACATCGTAAGCCGTATACGGGAGCACCGCCGAATCGATCGGCGTGACGAGAACCACCTCCGCCCCCGCGACCGGTTTGCCTTGCGAATCAACAACCGTGCCTTCCACTCGCAATGACTCATCCGGCACCAGGTCGCTTGCCTTTTCGATCCGGTCATACCGCAGGCCAGCCCGCGGCAGCAGCGTGCCTTCGCTGTGGCTCGTCAGTTTGTATTTGCGCTGTAGCTCGTAAATCGTCCTGCTGGCCGCCGGTTGCCCGCCCGATTCAATCACACCGTTCGTGAAATAAAAATGCGGAACCGCCTTCGACGGGTCGGGCAGGGTGGCAATTTTACTTTCAATATCATCCCACGTGACGATTTCCTTCCCATCCAGCAACATCACGTGCCTGGCGATGACGATCGTTAGATCAGTCTCTTTGACTTGATCGCCTTTTGCAGCGTTTGGCTTGTCGCCAGAAGCTAAATCATCTTCGGTGCGTTTGTCCGCGCCCGTTTGAGTGGTACTCACATCCTGTTGAACGCCAAACTGCGCCGGTGAAAGTTTCCTAGTCCCTAAGTCGTTTTCACCGGCCTCAATCTCCTTCTCAAATCGTCCCCTCTGCCAGTCGATTGTTTGTATCCAGCCGGCGCGCTCATGCCACACCTGAAACTCCCATTTCCCAAGCGGCAAGTTCTCGATCCGCGCCACGCCATGCTCGTCGCTTACGGCAACGTAGGGGTTCGGCCGAACGAGGAGCCAACCTTTCAACCAAAGATGGTCATTGGAGATGATGTTAACCGGAGCATTGTCAAAGTGGGCGGTATCGACAGGCACCTTGCATGACGCCTGCTCTCCAGCTTCCAGTCGACGGTTAACACCAAAACCCGATTCGTTAAAATTGATGTTGCAGAGAGTCGTGGTTTCGTTTTTCCAAAGCAGCTCGCGCGGGCCTTGGAAGGCCGCGACGTGTGGCGAGATGCGACCCTTCTCAAGCGTAATGGTTGTCGGCGAAAGATTGCCGACCGGCGGCGCGGGAATGTTCGGGCTGCGAACCCAAATCAACACATTGGTGATCCCCCGATCCTTACCGACGACGAGCGACTCATCGAAAACCTTGGCCCCCGCCACGTTGTTGATATCGATTCGCCCCAACTCGCGGTCGTCTGATTTTGCTGGCCATATATATTCCTTAATCTCCTTTCGTTCCGGCGGCGTACCCGCGTATTCAAAACGAATCGTCAGCGAGCCAGTTGTCGGTGAGACCGTCTTTTCGATGGCCGCATCTTTGTCCTTACCGTTCTCGGCAGGTGCCGTGTGGCCAGGTTGAATCGTAATCAGCGACAGCGTCATCGCCGCCCCAATCGCAAGGATCGCAGACAACGCTTTCGCGAGCGACGAACATCGCCGCAAAATCGTCACGCTCTCGTCCAGAAGAATCGCCACGCGCTGCCGCAACTGCGACGCCCCTTCCCACAACCCAACCGCCGATGCCAACCGCATTGTTCGACCGTTAGCCAAGTTGCGAGCCCAGCCCACAAGTTGCTCCGCATATTGCTCCCGGCTGGTGAGCTCCGCCGCTGCTGCATCAGCCAGCGACTCCTGGTCAAGCCGCATCCGCCGCCGCGTCAGCCAGTACAGCGGCTGCGCCCAAAACACCGCCAGCAGCCCACGGCTGAGAGCCAGCCAGGCCAGATCGAGATTTTGAACGTGCGCCAACTCATGCGCGAGGACCGTGCTCAACTCAGCTTGCGGAATTGCGCTTGCGGACAGTGGTTCCAACAGCCTTGCGGGAAGAACAATCACGGGACGTCGCAAGCCGAGCGCCACCGGCACATCGAATTGATCGCACACAAGGACGTTGGGGACAAAGTTACGTTTAAACGATGTGGCCTCCGCGATGCGACTTAACAGTTGTTGCACGTCGGGCCGTGCATCATGCGATCGCCGACGAAGGGCGCGCGCAATTAGCCACCCAGCCGCAAGCCACAGAATCACGCCGATTGCGCCAATAAGTTCAATCGCCCCCGCAACCGCCCACGGCCGAAGATTTATGTGCGACGCGACTTCTACATTTGCTGCCGGCCGAGTCATCGGCGCAACACTTATTGGCGGTGGTTCAACAGGCTGCAAATCGTCAGGCGCAATCGCAGGTACGGCGATCGGGGTAACCGGTTGAAAAGTTTCCTTCGAAATTTCGGGCTTCGCGGTCATTAAATGCAGCGCCGACCAGCCGGGAACCGCACACAGCCCCGCCAGCAGCACGAGCCCGACGAGCAGCGACTTCACAACCGCCAGCCGATGCACCGGCTGGCGAAGCCCCGCCATGGCAAGAAGTGATAGAAGTAACAGGATCGAACCGAGAAGATAAACGTCCACCGACCAATGCCCCAACCACTCGGCAAAGCGGATCATGGCTTATCTCCTTTGCGGCTTCGCTTGGTGGACCGCTCGCGCGCGGCGGCCAGCATCGCATCAAGCTGATCGAGCTCAGCTGCAGAAAGGCGCTTCGACTCCAGCGCGTGGACCAAGTACTCGTCGACTGCCCCGTCGAACACCTTCTCCAGAAAAGTGTTTGCCAATCGGCGAACGGTCGATTGCCGCGGCAGCTTGGGCAGATAAACGTACGCCTTCCCCTCGCGGCGATGCCCCACAAAACCCTTTTGCTCCATCACCTGTAACAGGCTGAGCACCGTCGTGTAGGCCAGCTCTTCCTTCCGCGAGGCGGCCCCTTCATTCATCGCGTCCGCCAAATCACGGACTGTGACTTCCCCGCGCTCCCACAGCACCTTGAGCGCTTCCAACTCTCGATCCGTCGGCGTTTCGTTCAGCATTGCGGTCTCTTACTGGTCAACCAGTAACAACGACCGCATTCTACTGCTCAACCAGTAGTTGTCAATACTTTTTGGGGGCAGCCTTTCTACACCGGCCTCAAAAGCCGCGAGCGCTGCATCCCGCCGCTGCGCCCGGCCGCGTTTAGATACCAGCCCCTTCGTCGTAACTCTCGCTCAGCGCATGGGCTTGGGAGACCAGGGTTTCCGGCGGCACGCTCTTCGTCAGCCACACATTACCGCCGATGACCGAACCGCGCCCAATCGTCACGCGGCCCAGGATCGTAGCGCCCGCGTAGATCACCACATCCTCTTCAACAATCGGATGACGGCCTTTCCCCCTCATCTCCTCGCGATCGTCGAATTGGAAGTCTTTGGCGCCAAGCGTAACGCCATGATGAATCTTGACACGCCGGCCAATGACGGCCGTCTCACCGATCACCACACCGGTTCCATGATCGATGAAAAAACCGTCTCCAATCTTCGCGCCCGGATGAATATCAATCCCGGTCGCCGAGTGGCTGATCTCGGCGATCATTCGCGCCACCAAAGGCAGACGCAGCACGTAGAGCTCATGCGCCAGTCGATGCGAAATGATCGCCACGATCCCTGGATAGCACGCCAGCACTTCATCCACGCTCCGAGCCGCCGCGTCTCCGTCGTAAGCAGCCAGGATGTCAGTTTCCAACAACGATCTGACTTTCGGCAGCGACCGAGCAAACTGTTGTACTATCGAAATTACCGCCGATCGTTGCTCATCCGTGGCAAATTCGTTTCCGGATGTAAACTGCAACTCCACAAGCGCTTGATTCGAAAGTTCGCGTAGCGCGACATCCAACTTGTTACCCACGTAGAAGTCAACGCAGTCGCTCGCCAGCAAGTGAGAACCCAACCTGTTCGGAAACAGCGCCCGGCTCAAATCGTCCACGATCGAACTCAACGCGTTGCGCGACGGCAGCAAAACAGGCTTGCCCACGCGCCGGCGGCTAACCAGCGACTCATTGCGCAACAGTCGCAGCTGGGAAACGACGTCGCTGATGCCCCAGTCCTCCACCTCCCCGAAAGTTCGATCGTGCTGTGCGATAACCGTTGCCATGAAAACGATCTCCTACGAAGCCCGGTCTTCCTGCTGCCTGCCGCCGGCTAACAAGTCGCACCCGTGCGAACGTCCGCCAACAAAAAAAGCCAACATTCCCAAACTAGGACGTTGGCCTCCGGTTGGCCGGTCGGCGCGGCGAATTGTATTGGACGGAGCGTATCAACAAATCGCGAGAGTCTCAATGCAAACGTCGCGCCGCCGCGAGTCCGCACCGACTTTCGAAAATCGATAATTCGCTGACACCACGAAAAATAAAAGTGTACTAGGCCTTGGCCAACGCACGCGTAGCCGAAGTATTCGGCGTCACCGAATCGACCACCGCGCCCCGCCGCAAACGCAAAAACTTGCCGGCAGGGGGAGTCTACCCAGCGAATATCACGGCTGCATCCAGCATCCCTGCGAGTTCCAGTCGACGAACACGCGGATTTCGCGAGAATCCCCCGCAATTAAGTGCGTTTGCGCTGCGGCACGTTCTTTGCCTAACTGCGCACCGCCACTTAACTCATCTTCAATCCCGCTTGGTCTCCTCCCGTGACGCACATCTCTGATTTTGCCAACCTGCTCGTAGCTATTTCTCTGCTGCTAATTGCGGCCCACCTTCTAGGAACGGTGTTTGATCGCTTCCGTCAGCCTCGTGTGATTGGCGAAATCGCCGGCGGACTCGTGCTCGGCCCCACGTTGCTCGGCCACTATCTCCCCAGTGTCAAGGCAACATTTTTTCCCACAACCGGTCTGACGCCCAGTGTCTTGGCTACCATCTCGCAGCTCGGCCTGATTCTCTTAATGTACGCGTCGGGATCGCACCTCCGCACTTTCGCCCGCGCCGGCGAACGAAAGCTCGTTTTGATTCTCGCTGCCGCCGGGACGCTCCTGCCGTTTTTTGCGGGACTTGTCGCCTTGCAGTTTATCGACACGTCGCGATTTCTAGGTCACGCCCAAAGTTCGACTGCATTTCTACTCGTCTTTGCGACAGCGATCGCCGTCGCCAGCATCCCGGTAATCTCCCGGATCATGCTCGATCTGAAAATCCTCGAAACAGCATTTGCCCGCATCGTGATTGCGACCGCCGTGATCGACGATCTGATCCTCTATTTCGTGCTCGCGATCGCGCTCGGAATAGTACAGCCTAAACCGCATATTGCGTTTAGCCTCCCGACGCTCCTGGGGCTTGAATCCGCGACCGCTTCGGGCGCTATTTACCACGTATTTGCTACGGTGATATTGCTGGCTGGCACGCTTTCCATCGGACCACGTTTGTTAACTTCAATTCTGTCGAGCGCGCGGAGTTTCTGGCGGCTCGACAACTGCGCAATCGTGCACCTCGGATTCCTGGCGGCGGTCGCCGTACTCAGCCTGTTTCTCGACGTGAATCCGATGTTTGCCGCCTTAGCCGCCGGCATGGTCGCAGGGCACGCAACGCAACAATTGGGCGGCAGCGCGCCGCGAAGCATCACGCACCTTTCGCGTACGATCTTCATGCCGCTGTATTTCGCGCTCGTCGGTCTTAAACTCGATCTGGTTCACCATTTCGATTTCTACTTCTTCGTCGAATTCATCGCCTTTGCTTGTGCGATTAAGGCGATTAGCATTTTTGCGGGCGCCAAGCTTGCCGGAAAAAGCAACGCCGCAGCCCTCAACTTGGCCGTTGCCTTGAATGCCCGTGGCGGACCGGGGATCGTGTTGGCCACGCTCGCCTACGACGCCGCGATCATCAACGAAGACTTTTTTGCGATCCTCGTGTTGCTCGCCGTGTTTACTTCTCTCTTGGCCGGTTCATGGCTCGGCCACGTGGTCCGCGCAGGCCGTAGTTTGCTTGGCGACGAAGATCGCCTCGCGTCGTCGACTCGGCTCGGCGAAAGCACATTCCGATCCCCCTCAGTTCCGTGAAATATGCTGGCCAAGCCAGCACGGATAACAGTGTCGGCGATCGGCCGCGTGGCCACCCGAGCTAAAACCTCGAGAATTCGGCTCCAATGCGGTGGTTTTTCCCCTGGCATACGCTTTGCCAAGTCTTTCCTTCGATTGTGAAGAATCGGTCAAGACAGCGTTAACGCTCTGCGACCGATCAGCATCCTTCCCGACAGCCGAAAGCTGTTATCCAACAGTCTTTCTCTTCTCTCGACACGGAATCCACCATGTGCAGCACCACTCGAATCGTTAGCGTTTTGTGCACCGTCGGCCCCGCCTCGCTCAATCGCAGCACGATTCAGCGCCTCGAACAACGCGGCGTCGATTTGTTTCGCATCAACCTGTCGCACACGCCGCTCGACAAAGTCGCCGAAACCGTCGAGCTGCTGCAATCGTATTCGCACATCCCGGTCTGTCTCGACACTGAAGGCGCGCAAGTCCGTACCGGCACGATGGCTGAGGCAGTCAGCGTTTCCGAGTCCGACTACGTTCGCTTAACGCCCGAGAGCTTGCTCGGCACCTCGACCACCATTCCGCTGACGCCGGCTAGTGTGTTTGAGTCGTTACAGCCCAACCAACTCGTTTCGCTCGATTTCGACGGCGTCATGCTCCTGGTGTTAAAAGCCAATCGCGATGGCGCCGACACCGTCGTCATCAACGGCGGCCGAATCGGTTCCAACAAGGCAGTCGTCGTCGCGCCCGCACCGGCCCTCCCGGCCATTACCGAAAAAGACCGCGAGGCCGTTGCCATCGGCCGCCGCCTCGGCGTGAAGCACTTCGCCCTCTCTTTCACGAACTCCGCCGAGGACGTCGCCGAGCTTCGCGAACTCACAGGCCCCGATGCCCGAATCATCTCCAAAATCGAAAGTAAACGCGGTGTCTTGAACCTCGACGCCATCCTCGGCGCTGCCGACGAAATCCTCATCGACCGGGGAGACCTGTCGCGCGAAGTGCCGCTCGAAAACATCCCGCTCCTCCAAAAGGCAATCATCCGCAAGGCCAACCAGGTAAAAGTTCCCGTCAACGTGGCGACGAACCTCCTCGAGTCGATGATCGCCAATCGCAAACCGACCCGCGCCGAGCTGAACGACATCGTCAACACGCTCCTCGACGGCGCGACCGGTCTTGTGCTGGCCGCCGAAACTGCCATTGGCCAGCACCCGGTCGGCGCGGTTGACATGGTCCTCAACATGATCGAGCGCTTCCGCCGCTCCACCGAGGGCTACCGCATTGAGGACTTGCTAGAAGGTGGTTCGTCGTTGCTACCGACCCTGCACGGCCGGAAATCTGTGGACTCGTGGCCCTCACGTCGCCGACGTACTTCGCCCGAAATCGTCAGCCGATTGCCTGGTATCGAAGTCGATCTCGAAACCGCCATCGATATCGAAAATCTCGCCGGCGGAGTCTATTCCCCGCTGCGCGGTTTCATGACCCGCGAAGAGCTGGAATCCGTCCTCAATGAAAATCGCCTCCCCCGCGGCGACGTTTGGACCTTGCCGATTCTGCTGCAAGGCAAGAGTCAAGAATTCGCCGCCTTCCAGCCGGGCCAGATGGTGCGGCTCATCGACCCCCGCGGCGGCCGAGCCACGGCCGTTCTACAAATCGAAGACAAGTTCGAACTCGATCGCGAATCGGTCGCGTCGCGCTGGTTTGGAACCACGGATAGAACACACTCCGGCGTTCGCCGGTTCACCGAGCGCGGTCTGACGGTCCTCGGTGGACCGATCGAGTACCTCGGTGCATCCTCTTCAGCCCTCTCGCCTTACGAGCTAACACCAGCCCAAGTTCGCACCGTGTTCGATGCCAAGAGCTGGACGAAGGTTGTGGCATTCCATGCGTATTCACAGCCAACGATCGAAGATGAGCAAATCATCGCTCAAGCATGTGAGCAGTGCCGCGCCGATGGGATATTGATTCATCCCGTGGCCGCCGTCTCGCCAGACGACGCGCCGACTACCAGCTCGATTCTCATCGCGTATGAGCAATTGCAACGAAGGGCTGTGCCGAATTCGCTATTGGCGGCCTTCAACAGCTACCCCCGCCACGCCGGGCCGCGCGAAACCGTGTTCAACGCACTCTGCCGCAAGAACTTCGGCTGCACGCACTTCGTCCTCAAATCAGACGACATCGACAATGGTTATTCCAAAAGCGCCGATCGAATCCTGTTCGAATCGCTCGGCGACATCGGCATTACGCCGGTCTTCACCGTAACCGATGACGCGGCCGCGTCTCAACTCTCCACCGAAGCATTCGCACCAGTCGCCACGAGCCCACAACCGCTCGAAGTGTAGTCCGCGCGTCGCTCAATCGAACACCGACATCGGAACCAAACCAAATGACAGTCCAAATCGCCTCACCATTGAACGGCGAAGCCACCTCGCCCACGCTGCCCGTTTCCGTTAAGCTACGCCAGTTCGCCGGCCGCTCGCGCCTCGTTGCCAATTTTATTCTCGGCCGACAGACGCTTGACCCCGGTGTCACCGTATTCAACGACGACACGTGGTACGTCTCCTACCCACGCTCCGGCAACACCTATTGGCGATTCCTCACCGCCAACTTGATCTCCCAAGGCAAGACGGTCGATTGGACGAACATCGAACGTTACGCGCCAGATATCTACGTCACCCGCGACTCGATATTGCGAACGCTACCTCGCCCGCGCTATTTAAAAAGCCATGAAGCCTACAAGCCAGCGTACCGCCGCGTTGCGCTGATTGTGCGCGACCCGCGCGACGTCGCCGTCTCCTGCTTCCACTTCACCAAACGCTGGGGAATGATTCCCGAAGAAATGCAGATCGATGAATTCGTCCCCCAATGGATCGCCGGCAGTTTTTACACGTACGGCAACTGGGGCGAATGGCACGGCAGCTGGATTGGCGCTCGGCGTGACACTCCCGAATTTTGGATCTTCCGCTACGAGGATATGGTCACCAACCCAGCCGAGCATCTGCCTCGATTGGCCGAAGCGCTGAAGCTTCAGGTCAAACCGGAAGATATCCAGCGCGCGATCGAAAACAGCCGCCCCGATCGCCTACGCGAATTAGAAAAAAAACAGCGTAACAAACACAAGGTACTTCGCGACGGGAAGAATACTTCCTCTTACGTTCGCGCCGCCACCTCCGGCCAATGGCAAGAGGCTCTCTCTTCCGCCTCCGTCGCAGCAATCGAAACCGCTTGGGCAACCCCCATGCGTGACTTCGGTTATCTGTCGTAACAATGCTAAGCCGAAGCGACCGAACAGAAACTTCCCTTATAGCGCAAACAAAGTAAGGATTAGAGCAACCATTGCGGCGAACCGCCGAAGGAACGTCCAAGTCGAATTGACTTTGGCCGCAAAGTCTTGAAGCTGTGATACTATATCGATTGAGCTCACAGCGCAGGCGCCGACAAATACGACACTCGGCCAGTGGAAAATCGCACGCGTCTCGCCGCGTCGCCCGGCCCTGGATCGCATCCAAGAGGCAAGACATATATGACCCTCCCCTCAGGTTCGCCAGCGCGCCGTCGCGCTTTCACGCTTGTCGAGCTTCTCGTCGTCATCGCCATCATCGGCATCCTGGTCGCACTGCTACTGCCAGCGATCCAAGCCGCGCGCGAGGCTGCCCGCCGCGCCCAATGCCAGAACCACTTAAAGAATCTTGGGTTGGCGTGCCTCAATTACGAATCGTCAAAAAAACATTTACCGCCAGGCTTCGTCAGGCAAAAAGAGTTGTACGAGGCATGGGCATGGAGCACCTTCATCCTGCCTTACATCGAAGAGCAGGCGATCTACGACAAGCTAAGCCCCTCCGAAACCTTTCAACAGCCGGTCGACGCCACCCGCAAAACGAATCGCAATCTGTGCGACGTCTTTTCAGCCGCGGTGAGCACACCTTCGGAGCTAGTGCCTCTTCAAACGCCGATTCCAGTCTTTCGATGCGCTTCGGATTCCACGCCCGCTTTGATTCCCGTCGGGAATCCACCGGATCCGCTTGCCTCGATTAACTCACCGACCTGCCCCAACATCGGGAGAGCGAGCGGTGATCAATGGGAGCGACATTTCAATGGTCAATTCGCCCCCCTCGGCTTTCAGCCATCAACGTCGAACTACGTCGGTTGCAAAGGCATGGTTGATTTCGGCTGTCCGGGCAGCGGCAGCGCAACGGCCAGTGATCCATGGGGACCGCCGAAACCGCCGACTGCCGATACTTGTCCAACCGACGGCGTCTTTTATGGAAACAGCCAGATTAGCTCCAAGAGTATTACCGATGGAACGAGCAATACGTTCCTGATCGGTGAGCGCGACAGATTCTGCTTGGCCGCCACCTGGATTGGTGTTCGCAATCCGGCGGGCGACGATATGTGGAGTTCCCTTTGGGCCTTGGGTCACGTGCGTGACAAACCAAACGAAGCATGTACGGGCAATCACGCCTATCTGGATCCCCAACATATTTGCACCGAGGGCTTTAGCAGTCCGCATCCTGGAGGCGTGTTCTTTGCATTTTGCGATGCCTCGGTACACTTCATCAGCGATGACATCCAGTCCGATCCGCTCACTGCCACCAACGCGCGCACTTGCATCTACAACCCAAACCCGGGGGTTGTGGGGGCCTGTAAATCCAGCGCTGCGTCGCTAACCGGTGGTAGCGCGGTAATCGGCGTCTATCAGCGCCTCGGCTGGCGGAATGACGGCGAGGTCATTGACACTTACTGATAAATCTTTACCCAATAGATTTTTGGGCCTTGTAGTTCCTCTTTCGGGCGGTGCTTCCAATGCTGCGAAGCTGATTCAACATGCTAGTCGCGCGCATCCACATCGTCTTCCCCCTGCTGTTAATCGCGTCGCTCGGCTGCGGCAGATCCAGCGTATCTGACGTTGCGCCCGTGCATGGGCGCATCACACTCGATGGGCAGCCGCTTGCCAATACCGGTGTGGTTTTCCAGCTGCCCGGAAAGTCTCTGAGCGGGGGTACTACCGACGACAATGGAAATTACGTGATGATCTACAAGCGCGGGGTGAACGGCGCCAACATCGGAATAAACCAGGTAACGATCCTGGAGGACACGAAAAGAATCAACACTCAACACGTTCCACCGCGCTACAGCCAAAACTCCGAACTGCAAGCCGAAGTCAATCCCGGCGACAACGAAATCAATTTCGACTTAACAACCAAGCCGAAATGAGCACTCGTTACGGCTACTCCGTGACCAATGGCCGGGCCCGTGATAATTCCCAGTTCGGTGCGCATGGCAAGTAATCCGATCAAGATTGCTGCGTTCCATTTTCAGTTCTTATCGCTTTTTGCAGGTTTTTAATTGACCGCATTCCCCGCCCGCATTACGATCGGAGCAGTCGCGAATGAGCCCTTTCGGGGATCATTTTAGGCTCGATCTAGGGTGGTGGGTTTGCCCACCGGGCGCAGCAATTGCATCGAGCGAATCGCCGAGTGTGACGCAATCAGCGGAGCTTTGCTCCGCCGGAAAGAGTCTACTGTACGAAAACGCTTCCTGAATCCGCCGCTGTTGTCGGATCCGCACGCCCTTTCTCCACCACCCATCTCCCTCCTTCCCAAAGGGGTTCTCGTTATGTCGTTTCGTTCCTCGATTCGTGCTGCTGCAATTTCGAACCTTTTGCTCGCTGCTGCCTTCGTGACCGTGTTCTGTCTTGCTACTTCTGCCAGTGCTGTAACTCTCGTTTGGGATGCCGACAGTAATCTCCAGGGCACTGGAACCTGGGACGCGAACACGACACAGGACTGGAAGACATCGAACACCGCTGGCGCCCCTGATTCCAAGTGGAATCCCAACGACGGCACCCTGGACGCCCAATTCGGCGGCACGCTCTCCGCCGCTGCGACAGACGGCACCGGTTCCGCCAACGGCAAAGTAACCGTCAGTGGAACGATCAACGTCGATTCGATTACTTTGGCTCCTGCCGCCGGCACCTACGCCCTAAGCGGCGGCGTGCTCCACATCACGAATCCAACTAATTCGATTGTAATGAATACCATCTCAAGCGGAGCTGCCCGCGCGCAGGTCATTGCGTCGCAAATTACCGGCACCGATATCACGGTGTTTACCGATAGCCTTACCGGCGGCGTCAACTCCCTCCTGACGCTCGGCTCTCCGGGCACCGGTGTCACCAACACCTTCACCGGCGATCTGATCTTCGGCGGTTCGAACACGGCGAGCGTCGGCTTTGCGCAAATCAACATCAACAATCCGACGGCGCTCCCCGCGACCGCCACCGTTCGCATGAAGCGCAATAACTCCCAGCTCCTGTTCGGCTCTGGCGGCGCTTCCGGCAGCAATACCTTCACCGCAACCTACAACAACAACATTATTCTCAACGATGGCGGAAGCGTCGCGACTTCCCAAAGCATTGGCGCTTTCAGTAACGGCACCGTGATCACCCTTGGCGGCGTGATCTCCGGAAATTCGGGCCTCATTTTTCAGCTTGGCACCGGCGGCGGTCAGGGCAAAATCGTG
>JABDGM010000044.1:0-35139 GCA_013286045.1 Planctomycetota bacterium
GCAGCGACGCCATACGTACTCGAGCCAGAAGCGTCGAGTGTTGGGTAGTTCGTAAGATTGTCTGACTCGAACAGGATACCCGTGTTACGAAGCACGCCGCCCGCCGCGCCCGCGCGGGCGACGGATTGCGGGTCGTCGAAACCGGTCCAGAAATTAACGTACGGAATCACGTTGTACGGCCAGGGCGTTAGGAACGAGTTTTCGGCCAGCAGCAGCACTCCGTTCGCGGTGCGGTCATCAGCCGGGCCCCCCTGCCCCGTGTTGAAGATCGCTCGCATCGAATTCGACATTAGGTTGAGATACCGCCGCGTGTACGAAATGCCAATGTTGTTGTAGCTGCGGCCGGCGACTTCGGTGTCGTTGAGATAGGCGTAACCAATTTCGAAGTAGCCGCCCTTGGCCTCGATCATGGCGGTGGCGCCGAACATGTCGACGCCCGACTGCTCTTCGTCGAACGCGGGGCTCGTGATCTGGTCGAAACCGGCAAAGAACGTGACGTCGTAGTTGGACCAATCGAGATACGGGTTGTTCTTAGCGGGGATCGTCGTGGCGACGCCGACGATGGCGTCATCCATCCAGATGCCGTTCTGAAAGAGCAGTGGAATTAAGCCAACCGTGACCGGCATGTCGAGTTGCGAATACTTGCCGGTCCATCCGCCGAGCATGTAGCCGAGGTCGCCTTCGAAAAACGCGGTGTCTGTGCCGCCATCGAAGAATTTGAGTTCGTCGTGGAACTGACCGTGGCCGTCTTGAAACTCGATGCGTTCGAAATCGGCGCCGCGTTGGAACGGACTCATGCCGACGTGAAAGCGCTCTGTCGACGTCATCCAGAGCGAGGGATTCGTGGGCCCGCAATCGAGCGATGGCGGCGGCACGGGACCCGTATCGTAGAGCGGCATGCCGAGTTCGACGAGCGGCCGCTGCGTGGGGTTCAAATGTTTGTCGCCATACACGCCCAGTTCGGCGCACGTGTTGTACGGTTGATCGTAGAACGGATCGGGCGAAAAATCGTTCGTGCTGTACGGCGACAGTTGCGCGCGAGGATCGATGCACGGTGCTTCGCCGATCGGTGGCGCGGGCGGAGGCGTCCCCTGCCCGGCCGCACACGAATCGCACCCGGCACAGGGCGGAGGTGCGAACAGATTGGCGCACGGCGACGGCGGCCCGCACGGCGGCTGCACCGTGTACGCCGAGTGAACGGATTCGGACCCGGGCATTCGCGGAGCGACGAGGCCGAATCGGCACAGGCTCGGGAGATAGTACGACTGCACATGCCACGCTTCGCACGGCGGACCGTTGCAGCACACGGGCGGCGGTCCCACCACGGGGCGATCTCCCCAGTCACCAGCGGCAACCGGCGGAGGGGCGAAGACGGGCGAAGCGGCCGACGCATCTGCTGGCGGCGGACCAGGATTCTCGGCAACGTTTGGTTCCGACGCCGCTGGAGTGGCGGGCTTGGCAGGCAGGGTGGCGACGCGAGGGGACCACGATTCCGACGCCCCTGACGTCCAGCTCTCCGAGGGCGCCCAAGAATCAGAGGGATATTCGTCAGCCCGCAGTCCGCCAACTCGCAGCGCAACGATACACATCGACAGCACTACTGCTGCGAGGTGGCGGAATCGAGTTAGCTGTCGTTTCAGCATCGGGCAATTAGAGCGCGGCTAGCGGACTTCGAACTGGACGCTCGACGGATGGATATCGATCATCCACTCGTTCTCGGCGCGTACCATCTCTTCCGTTGCCTGGCAAAAATTCATGAAGTAAATGGGCTCGGAACGGCTGCGCATGCGGAACGACAACCGATACGTGCCCGGTTGTTTAATTAGCTCACCGGGGATTCGGTAGGGAACGCGCCGCGACCCGAGTGCGGCGAGCGATTGGCTTTCCATCCGGATGAACGGCGGATGGTTGAGCACGGAGATTGGTTGCGTGCCCGGTCGGATGAACGGCAGCTGATCGATGTCGAGGTTCACCGGCACATAGAACTCGCGGTCGGTGCCTTTGACGCCGGTGATCAGGAACATTGTCTGCAAGTTGAACAGCTGCCAGTCGAACGGCAGGCGTTTGTTACGCACATCGGTGGAGTGAATGTTTGCGACATCGCCGCAAGAATCGGTGTAGCCAGTTTCCCACAGGCGTTGGCCGTCTGGTCCGATGAGCACGATGTTCGCCCACAGTTGCGGCTGCGCGCCGAGCGACGCAGTGAGCAAGTTGTGGCCGTCGTTGGTATTGGTAACGATGTAGTGGAGATCGACGTCTTGCCCGCGGCATAGCGGGGAATCGAAAATCGGGCCTTCCACCTGTGAGCCGTTCTCCATCACCTGCACGCGCAGGTCGCGTTTCTGCTGAAGCTTCTTGAGGTTGTCGTCGATGATTTCGCGGGCATCCAAGCGGTCGTCCGATTCCGCCCAAACTGGCGGGAAGGCAACCTGGATTTGCTTTTTCGCGACGCGATCTTCGAACTCCTTGGTGCCCCAACCGGCGCGCCAGTCGAATGTGACCCACTGGTCGATCGTCCAGCGCTTAGCCTTCAGATTGAATGGAAATACGCCCGGGTGCGCGATCGGGTAGTTCGGTCCGAAGAAAATGTGGTTCGACTTTTTGCGATTGTCGTTGACTGTTTTGCCGGCCACTTTGGCGATGGCGCCACATTCGTAACCAGCGGCAACGCCCGGCACGCGGCCCATGTGGCAATCCTGACATTGAATGCCCTTCTTGCACGCGGGCGAAGCGCGATACTGTTCCCACACGACTTCAAGCTTGATGCCCGGGTAGACTGCCACCTGATGGCACGGCGTGCAGAACTCACTTCGAGTCAACGGTTGGAAATAGACGCCGGAGATGTGGATGTTTTGTCCTGGGCCCTTTTCTTCCGGCGACGTCTTTACTTTCAGCTGATCTTTGTGAGCGATGGCGTCCGCCACGCCGTCGCCGCCGATGCCGCCGAAGACCGGTGCGTTGATATCGCCCACTTCGATGCGGCGCTCACCGTTCGATTTGCCATAGGCATATTGCACTCGGTGGCAGGCAACGCAGGTGATACCTTCACGTGCGGCTTCGGGGAGCGTCCAGATTGGCTGGGCGCGGCTGGCGCACAGTGAAGTGGCCACGGGGGCGTGGCAACGCATGCAGAAGTAGCCGACCGTGCCTTGCGAGAGATCATTGAGCCGCTGCTCGAACTTGTTGAACATCGGCGAGACTTGGGCGTACGCGTGGGCCGAGACGCTCCACTGCTGATAAATCTCTTCGTGACAGACGGCGCATTCGCGGGCCGAGGGGTAGGCGCTCTTTGTGTAGAGCTCGAGGTGAGGATCCACCGCGGGCGGCTTGCCGCCGGGGGCCGCTGCACCAGTCGCCGGGTTCGACGGAGTGGCTGCATTTGCACCGTCGCTTGCAGCTGCATTGGTTGGCGGCGGAAGTTGTTCCGCGGGTGGCGAGGTGACGGAGGGCGGCGGCGAAAAAATTGGAGAGGCGGTTGCTGCTTCCGACGCCCCGTCGCCCGGCGGCGTTGTTGGGGGCTCGGTTGCGGGTTTTGGTTCCGGCGCGGAGTCGGGACTCGGCGCGGAAGTTGGGTCGGCCACTTTGACCGGTGTGGACACGGGCAACGAAATGTCCGCAGGCTGCTCGCTGGGTTCAGCCTTTTCGTTCTCGCCTTTAGACTCAGTGTCAGTTGGTGTCGGCGGAGCAGGCGGCGTTTCCTTCGTACTCTTATCGGAATTGAGCCATTCCTTGGGATCGATCAACCATTCGCCGCCGGCGGAACTTTTCGCAGAAGTGTGTGGTACTTCGGCGACCCGCAGTTTTGCCGCATCGGATGCCGAGCCAACACGAACTGGATATTGGATCCGCGGCACGGTCTCGTCCGACGCTGCATTCGGCACGTGGGCAGCCATTTCGCGGTACGCCGGCAAAATGGCATCGACCTTCTCGGGCGATGTGGCAATTGTTTGCAGATCGACGACTGCGGCGAGCGGGCATGCCTTGTAGAGCTCAGCAAGCTCGGCATCGGCCTCGGCTTTGGATGGCCGCTTGTGCGCCGCCGGTGCTTCGGTGGGTGCGACGCTGGGGGCAGCGCATTCGTGCAGGACGATCGATGCGGGATGATCGGCAGGCGATATCGCCAATTGACCGACCCGAAGTACCATGACCGCGGCTACCGTCCCAAGAACGACGTGGCAGAGCCTGCGAGCGGGCGAGTTGTGCTTCGTCGGAATAGTCACAAGACGGTTCGCGGAGGAGGATCCGGAGCGGAGGCCGGGCCGCGTACCTTCCCAGGTGCAGTCGCGCAGACTGGGTAGACTCGCCGACGCGGCTGTGGCGACATGCTCTCGTTATCGAGCAAGCATGACCGGCAAATCCGGCTTTTCGTGACTGCATGGAAAGTCCGGCGTGATGAGAAAAACCGTCAGAAGCGGCACAACCCGCACGGTTTAACGGCTGTGGCACGCCGGCGCTGGCAAGCAGGGATGCAGTCGCACACAAAGGCGGGAAACGTCATGCCAAGCCGGGCTTTAGGATCAACGCCCGAATCGTTTGGCGGCCAAAGCCAGCACGGTACGACAAATTAACGCCGGCGACGACTGCATGCACCTCCGGCTAACCTGATCAGAGCCCACCATCCACGCGGGCGGTTCCGAAACGAGCGTGAAGCTTGATTGTACGTATCGGAAACGCAAAAAGGGCGCCCGAGAATCTCAGGCACCCTTTTCAATCCTTGAATCGACAATTGGATCAGCGTCGTCAATTACTTACGGCGACGAGACCCAACCAAACCAACAACGCTCAAACCGACCAACACGAAACCGGCTGGTTCCGGAACCAAATAGTTAATCGTGCCGGAAACTTGATTACCAACAAGCACGCCGTTCTGAACGGTTGAAACGGTACCCGCGTAACTGACTGCGGCGGTCGAAGTAACTGGCAACACGAGTTGCGCAATGTCATAGTCCGTGCCAACTGGCGCAGCTACAGCCCAAATGCCTTGGAGCAACGTACTGCTTTCATGAGACAGGCCCGGCAAAACTGTGACGGAGCCGGAGTTCACGAGGAACTGGGAATCCTGCTTCGTGTTCCCGCCAGCGCCGGTAATAGCGCTGTTGTTGTCGCCGTAGATCGTCGAAATGCTGGACGGATTGAGCTGATGCATTGGGCCATGGAAACCCTTCGAATTCGTCCCGCTGGGAGAGCCGTCGCCGGCAAAGTCGAAGCCTTGCATCGGCTGATTGCTGTGCAAGTGAACCGTTATCGTATTAAAGCCGGCCAAACCCGGAGTCGGAGCGCCGGTATAGGAAACGGTAATCGTTGCGGCGTGGACCGAGACGGCCACCAAAGAAGCTGCGAGCGCAGCAAAAGTCTTGAAAACCATTGCGGGTATCCCTGTCGTTGAAGTGTCTTTAAGGTCTTGCTTAAAAATGAAAACCCATCGAACACCCGCCCCGAACTAATCACCAGCCGGCGGGCATTTAGGTGAAAACTGCTAGCGATTACAGCATTAGCAATTTGCTCCGAATGGACCTTCTACACTTCTTAGCGCACGAGAGAGGATACCCTGAATTAGGGGTATTAGAGATACATTACCCTTGCTTTGCAGCATTGAGAAGCCCACCGAGGAAAAAGTTTTCCCCCCACTGGGGCGGCCAATTAGGCTTCCAGATCGCGAACTCGCGGGGCCGAATTGCAGGACGTGGCCAATACAATTCAACGCGTTCGGGAATTGAATTCCGGCCTGACGTAACTTGCACTTCCCGCGCTATTTGTGGCGGTCGGAGGCAGGCGCCAGCTAACGCAAGCGCCGCCTGGTCGCACCCCAAGCCAATGCGGCCATGGCCAGCAACAATGTTGCAGGTTCTGGCACTACGGTAAGCGAGGGCTGTTGGGACACGTCCCCCACGCCACGCCCCCACCAATCAGCCATCAGTGAGAAATCGGCGTAGTTAACGACGCCGTCGCCATTGAGGTCCCCGGCCGCCTGGCCGGCGATCGTTCTCTGACCCCAGTGATTGAGCACGATCGAAAGATCGTAGTTGTCGACTTTGAGATCATGATTGATATCGGCGGGGCCGAACTCGTTCCAATTTTGCGTCACCAAATCCAGATCGGCTTGGTTCACGACTCCGTCGTGGTTGATGTCGGCGGCGCCACACGCTTGAACCGCGCAATTTGAATTCCAATGAGCCTCGAGTAGTGCCTCATCACTGCTATCTACCAAACCATCCCCATTCAGGTCGCCCGTGGCCAAAGTGGCGGGATGCGAGGAAGTCCAAGTGCCAAATAGCCAATTCGCATTAAGCACATTTAAGTCGGCCTGATTAACGTAGCCATCGCCATTCGCATCGCCGGCCGTCTTCGGCGTCACAAACGTCTGCCAATGAGTCCCGATTTGTCGCATATCGAATCGGTCAACGGATTGATCCTTATTAAAATCCGCGGGGGCGAGTTCGGACGTGCCATACGTCGTCAGAAGAATCTGAAAGTCCGAATAGTTCACGTTACCGTCGCGATTTAAGTCGTAAACGCTGCTGGCCGCGGTTGGCGTGGAAGTGAAATGAGTCACAAGGCCCATGAAATCCGACATCGTAACTTTGTAATCGCCATCGAGATCACCGCGTAAGTCGGTGACAACATTTACATGCTCGGGCGTTGCCGCGACGACTTGCGAAATGTACGCCGAAACATTGGTGTCCGTATTTCCATCTTGATTGATTTGCCAATGAAGCCCCGCGAGCGCCAGCCCACTCGGAGTATCCACAAAAGTCGGTCCCGAAGAATCGCCCGGTACCAACCCAGCTTCACTCGCCCCGCCGCTCGGGTCTTTTGTGTACGTGAGACCGACGCCGACACTGCCGAAAACGTCTGAATAAGTATTAGAAAACGTATTGATCGTGTTCGTACCTAAGAACGAGCGCACATAGTCGATGTTTCCCGCGCCGGAATAGCCATAAACGTAGATCGACGGATTAAGATAGGACACATAATTCGTCGCTGTTGGCCGTTGAATAAGAGGATATCGGTTTACCCAAGCGGGCGGCGCATCAACCATGCGGCCAAGCCATAAATCCGTGCCAGCGATTTTTACGCCGAATGTGGGATCGATGTGCTCCTGCACGTAGTTTCCGGCCGAAGTATCCATCGTGTCGCCGCGGTAGAAATCAACGGCGATATCTGCTTTTGGCGGCCCTATGTGATATGAACTCAGGAAGTAGTGATCGGATATCATGGTCGCCCAACCGCCCTGCATGACGCCGATACCCGACCAATTCAAGCCTTCACCAATAAAATCGCGATCCGCGCCGGTGTAGAATCGCGCGTCTTGTTGCGCCGACTGCGCGTTCCAACTCAGTGCGTCAGCACTTCGGACGACACCAAATAGTAAGAGCGCAGAGCATACGTGCAGAGTACGTCGATGTTTGTGAATCAAGACTGTTGCCCTTGTTGGTCGTCAACGGTGTGGTACGCATCAATGCGTTTGAGGGCGCGCGATTACTTATCTAAGGTGCGAGCCTAGGTTGCATATTCATCGCGTCGGACACTAGAGATATTTCACCACTAGCAAAAGATCGACTCGCGAGCGAAGTCGTCACGAAAAAGAGGATCCTTGCAAGATCCGTTGCTTATGCTAGAGCTAGAGGACGAAAAACCCAAATAGCGCTGATTACAGACACGCGACATTGTGTCCAATCAGATCTGGCCCTGATGTGATCAGCGCGACTACTTGCCACTCGGCATTATCTCGACTCCTCGATACTAGTCAAGGAAATTCTGGGCGTTGCGGAAAAGCGCGGAGGTTGCTTCCTCTAATTTGTAGCAGCGCACCCGGACAGCTCATGCGATAAAACGTTGCCGAAAACCGCCGCTGTGCCAAACTGACCGATCCGGTGGCGTACCGCGCATTACCACGTACGGTTCGTTACTTAGACTCGCCCAAAGCAAAGCAACTCGGAATGAGGTGCGAACATGTGACTGTCTCGCGAAAGGGAGTCGAGCAAGTCCAACCAATGCAACGCACAACAGCGGCAAAGTACACGGTTCGGGAACTGCCATGGCGCGCCCCGTGTCATCACTTGCGAAACTAGTATAGATATTATTGATGATCCCGCGCGATTTGTAGGTGCGCGCGGGCGAACCGGAGTTGTTCCAGTTAAAACACGCCGCCTGCAGATAGTGCGACTGGAATCGTGGGTCCGCTGCCCGCAGTCCCCGTTGTCGGAGCGTAACCGGCGAACTGGAGATCACTAAATGAGTAATCGGCTACCCGGTTGAACACCAACAAATTACTGCATAACGGCGATGTGGGCCGCGACACTGGCGAGGGCTGAATCGCCGAAATCGGGAAAAGCGGTTTCCAAGTTAGGTTCAGAAGGCACCGACACGCTTTGAAGACGGGTCGTCAAGTTGCCGAATACGCCAAACGAGGTACTAATAATCTGCGGCCGCGACCGTTGTAGGTTCCTTCGCCCAGCTTTATTCCCCACTCAGCATGATTTCGCAGAAGGGCCGGTCAAGCAGATTATGGGAGTTGACTTAGTTCCCTGTTTTCGGCACGCTTCAGCCTAAAAAGATGCCAGCGTTGCTCGATAGACATAGGTGACCACGCTACTTAGGCCGTCACTTTCAAAATGCGTCGCGTAAAAAGTAAAAGGCCCCTGAGAGGACTCAGGGGCCTTTGTGCATTTCAAATGATCGCTTAGCTTTAGCGACGGCGACGGACGAAGCCCAAGCAACCAGCGAGTGTCATACCCAACAAGCTCAATGTTGCCGGCTCGGGAATGGGCAGGACCATGACGGTCGTGTCCGATGCGACGCTCGTGAATGTCGGACCAGCGGTGCTGAAAGTCGTGAACACAGCGCTCGTAATGAGGTTCGTGACATTCGCTTGAGTGATCGTGCCGGTGTAGGCACCTTCACCGAGGAACATCCAGCTCTTACCTTGGTAACCGGTAGCATACTGTCCGGTCGGGACGAGCGGAGGATATGGGCCGCCCCAAGTTCCCGACGTTGGCGTGCCGGCAACCGAAGCGCCAGTTTGAGTCGCGGCGAATTGGTTGAAGCTGAACGCGCTCTGGCCGAAGCCCGTGATCAAGCTGATATCACCGGTTGTTCCCGGCAATGGCTGTGCACCCGTCATCGCGGCGGCATTGGTAGCCGAGCGAAGCAACGTAAAGCCAGCAGCCTGAATGTCGCCGTTGTCATCTTGAATGCCGTTAACTTGCGGCGCACGGTTGTTGCTACCTGTAACAGCCGAGCCCATCACAACGTTGTAGCTCGAAATGCCGAAATCGGCATTAGTGTCGGCGACATATAGCTGGAACGTACCGGCACCAGAACGTGTGCTAGTGGCACCAGCGCCAGCGACTGCGGTTGGGTTCAACAAAACACCGAGGATCGTAGAAGCATTGGCGCTGCTGACCATAAGAACAGCAGCAAAACCAGCTAAGAGAACTTTCCGAATCATGTAAGATGTCCTTGTCATTGAAGTGTCTTAAATTCTTGCCTAATGTAATTCAATCGAACGCCCGCCCCGTATCTATCTTGCTTAGTCACCTGCCAGCGGGCGAATAGGTGAAAATGGACTGCTCATTCCCGCATTAGCAATTTGCTCCTGAAGAATCGAACCACTTCTTTGTATCAGTCAGAGGAACGGCAGTCAAGCAATCCTGCCGTTCCCCTTGTTTATTACGAGTTTAACGCTTCCGACCAGTTAGGCCTAATCCACCCAGGATGGCCAAGCCCAACAAAGCGATGGAAGCCGGTTCCGGCACCGCTGCACTGCCGAGGCTCGACCCTGCACCCGGGCTGGTTGGACCAACCGTGTACGACGAACTGAACTGGGTCAGCAGAATTTGGAAGTCGTTGAAATCGACCGTGCCATTGCCGTCGAAATCACCCTGCTGCCACGTTTTTCCTGTTCCGCTGTAATTCAACAGCAAAGCAGACTGAAAGTCGTTAAAGTCGACATGGCCATTTAGGTCAGCATCACCGCCGCGGGCATTGCGAGTAAACGATCCGGTGAATGTGTCAAAGTTCGCCGTGTTGGCACCGCTCAGCTGAGCGATGCGGCCATTGCCGGTGTAAGAACCCGAGATCGTAATTTTGTCAGAAGTATTCGGATTCGCCAGAGTGACCACTGGACGCTTTGCGGTAATGGTCAACAAGTTTTTGGCGCCTGCGGTGGTAATGGCACCACTACCAAGCGCGGCGAAAATCTGATTCGCTGTGCCCGCGACAACGGTCGCGTTATGTCCGCCGAGAGACGCCGTGTTGGTTACCGTGCACCCGGTGCAGTTTGCTTCGATACCTTCTGGCTTGGCAGGCGTGCCGTAGGTCGTTTCCCAGTTAAAGATTTGGTTCCCGGGATTATTCGTATCGAACACGGTAGGGCTAGCGTTTGCAACGCTCACCAATCCCCCTTGACCAGCCACAGCACCGGTCGACGTCGAGCCAAACCCGAGCTCTAGGCCCATGGGGGTACCAGACGGGGCGAGGGTCAGGTCTGGCGTAACCTGTGCGGTCCAGACCCAGTTGCCACTCGCATCAAGATTTCCACTCGCGGCCGAGCCTCCGCTCACCAACGCCAACGTTGGCGCTGCAAACGCAGGCGAAGCCAGGACACACAATAAACTCGCAGTTACTAAACTCTTCCAGGACATTAGTGTTTCTCCACCCTCTTAGATAAAGAATCAGATCAGAGTTGCTGAGCTAAGCCTCGCTAGTAGAGAGGTCAGAGGTCAGAGGTCGGGGGTCAGTTTGATCCGACACGCGACTACTGCTCACTGACTTGGCTCACCCAGCGAATCGAAACTCTCCCGCGCAGGGGCGCGAAAAAAAAACTAGAACACAAAAACTAACTTACGAACCTCACGAACGCGATAGCGGGCGATCCAGTTTGCCTCTAACCACTACTCCGTTTTCCTGCCCCGCAGCCCGTCGAGAGTTTCGAAAAACCTCTAACCGCCAGCGCAACTGTTCGACGATTAAGCGACAAGCTCGGGTCGGCGAACCGTGTGGCGAGAATAAAATCTCGACCACCATCGGGCATTATGTTCGCGGTTTTCAGGACTGTCAAGCAGTTTCTCCGGCTATTGTTTGTTTTTTCTCCAGAATTTAATAGGTGGTCGAAAATACCAAAAAACACAGCAAAAACCGCAGTTTCCGAGAATCTTTCCAACGAACTTTTCAGCTCCGCTTCGCGCAAAAAACTCTCACTTTTGGCGACTTCAAAATAGACGCCGAGCCTAGCGAGTGTGACGGTTCGAATACACGCTCATAGCCGTCGCCGGGCAAAGCTGGCGGGGCCGCCTTCCACAGTAAACAACCACCGCGCCGATTGCAAATAACACCGCACTAACAGGCTCTGGGACCGTGCTGGTGGACAAGCTTCCACTGCCCGAGCCCGAACCGCTGTGGGTGCCGAAATTCGCACGCCACAGATTGTAATCCGCCTGGTCGACCGTTCCGTTGCCGCTGCCATCCGCGCCGCTTCCCGGCGTTACATTTTGATTGAGCGTATTGCGCCACAGTACATAGTCGGCGGTATCGACAACGCCATTGTGATTGTAGTCGGCCGTAAGCCCTGCAAAATTCGTACGCACAATCGTGGAGACCGTTGCTGCCGTGACACTGCCGAAAGTCGTCGAAGTGCCAAGCGCACTGAACACATTCCCATTATTGCCGACGACGAACCCTGGCGTTGCTCCGGCAGAGAAGCTACCGAAGGCGAGTACGGCGCTCGTGTTCCACGCGGCGTCGCCGAAAATATCGCCCGTTGCCCAAGGAATGCCAAACGTCTGCGCAAGAGTGCTGATCGTCGGGCCTTCGGAATTGGAGCCTGCCGGCTTGCCGGGATAGTTCGGTGAACCGTTCGCCAATTGACCGACACCGTAAAAAACTCCTTGCTCGTGTCCAGGCGTATCAATCGGCGTTTGCCCGAAATCGAGCTCGTAATAACCGGGCGCGGGGTCGTTTGGGGGAACGAAGAAGAAAACGTCGCCCTGATAGAAGCCTGCCGGATCTGTGTTGTTCACGAACCCGTAGGGTGCCGCATCGAACACATTACTAATGCCGGTGACATGAGTCTGCAATCCAGAGATACCGAAATTGCTGCTTTTTGCAGCCAGCGACCAACTCCCACCGGAGTTGATGTCTGAAGGCGTGTTGTAAAACACGTTCAAGCTCAAACTGATCGTCTGCGCAAATGCCGCCGCCGGCTGCAAGATCATGCACGCGCATGCGAACGATAAACTACCACTAGCAATGATAAATGGACGGGCACGTAACATGCCGATTCTCCGTGGCTGGATGCCATTAGGGAGGGTTTCGAAGCCCTCGGAGGACGTTCCAACGAGCATCCAACTTTACAGGATGGGTCGCGGCATCTCGCCGCACCTCGTTTTCGCGTAGTTTGATTCTGTTCCGGTACTCGCGGCCCAGTTCCGCTGTTCGGAGATTGGCGACGAGTTGTGGAACGACGTTGCCAAAACACGGCAATCGAGCGGATTTACACCGCTGCGCCGGCGCCGGCAATGTCGCCACAGTACTTCCAGTGTAACAAGGTCCGGCAAAGCTGCAAGGAAATTCGGTGCTGCCGGAAGGGCCATTCGGCCCGAAAATACCGATTTTTCAGGCTCATTTTGAAGAGCGACGGGGGCGAGGAACGCGAAGGCCGTGGCTTTTAAGTCCACCGCCGCCGGTTCGTTGCCGCTTCTCCAGCCAGGGATCACGGCTCGGCGAGCCCACTAAAAATCACCACCTCAGGCCGCGCAGCGTCGGAACCGCGCGATAGCGCAGCTAATGTTTCGCCGACTGCTACAACACGAACTTCGCCGCAAAAAATATTTCTTTCATCGATCGGATTTTTGAAAATCGCTTTGCAACGCGGCTCGCGTTTTTGATAAGTAAGAGGGTGTCCTGAGTGTGCTCTCTTCAACCGCCAATTGCAAAGGAGAACTGCTAAAGCTCGCTTACGGTTGATTCGTGTCCTCTATTTTATTTTCGGAGGGCGCGGACGACTGCCGACTCAAACGTGGCCTCTCGTGAATCGGATTTGCGAACCATGCGTCTGCGTATTTGATCCACCGCAGTATGTCGTCGCTCGATTGCAGTTGGCGTCTCAAGCACGCCGCCGCACACGAGCCGCACCGCGGTACGAGAATCAGTCGCCGCCGCCCAACAGGGCACAACGCAAGGGTTCACAGAAACGCTCGTGGCATGTCGGCCGTTTACCGCGCAGGACGATTCCATTAACCCCAGGGTGAGATTCGTGGTTGACGATATTTAGCCCGTCCTGCCGATGTGGTGGGGCGGGCTTTTTTTACGCGCTTGCTGCGTGTCGCGGTTAAACACGATGCACACTTCATTGACCGGGGCTCAGCCATCCCGCCGCGATTGACGAAGCGAGCAAAGCCATCATGATGAAGTGATATGGCCGAGCTCAAGACGATCGTGTTCACGGATATCGTCCGCTCTGTGGACCTCAAGAACGAGATGCCCGGCCAAAGCGACACGGAACGCGATGTCGCCTTCATCCAGCTGATCCTGACCCCGCACCGGCAGCGGATTGAGCGGGAATTGGCGGCCCTGGGCGGTCGCGTGGTTTCGACCGCCGGGGACGGCCATTTTCTCGTGTTTTCAGACACGGTTTCCGCCGCCCGGTGGGCTATTGGGATCCAGCGCTCGCATCGCGATGACCCGATCCGCACGCCCGCCGGTCGTCCGGTCGCCGTGCGAATCAGCATGCATTTGGGCATCCCACAGATCGATCCAAATGAGCCCAACAACTTCATCGGCAAGCCCGTCGATTACGCGGCCCGGTTGAGCGACTACGCCACCGGCGATCAAATCCTCGTCTCGCGCAGCGTGGTCGCCGTTCTCGAAGACGCCGGCATGGACGATGTGCGGTTCCACAACCACGGCCGGCACGAGCTCAAGGGCATCGGCCGCGTCGAAGTGTACGAACTCGTTTACGACGGCAAGGGCCCGCACTCGCCGCGAACGCGCCCGCGCGATTCTTATCCGCGCCAATGGACGGTGCTGCCTGCCACGATGGGACTGACGGATTTTCGCGACCCGCCCGAGCACGGCCGTTCCAAGCAGTCCTCATCACACTCCCGTCAGGGAACCGATGTCGTCCCCGCGCGGCTCGGCAATTATGAGCTCGAGCAGCGCCTCGGCAGTGGCGGCATGGGCGATGTGTTCCGCGGTCGGCACACGCAATTCAATCGCGTGCGGGCCGTCAAAGTGATCAAACAACAATTCGTCGACTCCGGCCACGATGATATCATTCGCCGCTTTTACCAGGAGATCAAAGCCGTCGGTGCGCTCGAGCATCCGAACATCGTCGTGGCGATCGATTCGTCGGCCCCGACCGATGACGTGCACTACCTGGTCATGGAGTACATCGAAGGCGTGGCCGCCGATGAACTCGTTTCCGACTCCGGGCCATTGCCCATCACCGACGCCTGCGAAATCGCGAGGCAAGCAGCCCGCGGACTGGCGTACATCCATGAACACGGCATGGTGCACCGCGACATCAAGCCCTCCAACCTGATGCTCACTTTGGCGCGCAGCGATAGCGCGGCCGGCCTTTCTCATGCCGGCCACAAAGCGGATGGAAAGGTGGCCGTCGTCAAGATTTTGGATTTGGGACTCGCCCTTTTGGTTGGCGACGACCAGCAGCGGCTCACGGTGTTCGACAACCGTGCGATGGGCACGGCGATGTACATGTCGCCCGAGCAGTGGAAGTCTTCGAGCGTCGATATTCGAGCCGATATCTACAGCCTGGGATGCACGCTCTACCACCTTCTCGCCGGCAAGCCGCCGTTTCTAGATTCGGACTTGAAGCCCGAAAAAGCCCACGAACGGGAGCAGTTGCCCCCGATCGGCAAAGAACCGCCGGTGCCTCGCGCGCTGTGGGAAATCATGCGGAAAATGACGGCGAAAAACCCGGCGGACCGGATCACGGATCCCGCCGAAGTGGTCGCCGCCCTCGCGCCGTTTGCCCAAGGCAATCACTTGGCGGAAACCGTTGAGCGGGCAATCGTCGCGCCGCAGGATGCCCCCACGCGCGGCGTGGCCCGAGACGACACGCGACTGGCGAAAAGCGCCGAATCGGATACGCTCAACCGCAGCAAAAGTAGTTGGCGCCTTTCGGACCTGTCGGGCGTGTCGAAGAAAGGATTGAATCGAGCCGCTACCGTGCTCCTGGCGATCTTGAGTGTTGCGGCTATCGGCTGGCTTGCCATGCAGGCTACGGGCCGGCGCGAATCCGCCGCTCAAGCGCTCGACGCTCGTGAGCGCACGCTGCAATTGGGCGCGAAGTTCGCAGCCACCGAGGTTCTCAAGGAAATCGATCGTCGCTTCGACATCCTTTCTGAAGTTGCCACAGATGAGGATCTTCGGCGGCGACTATCCGACATCGACAACCACCCTACTGATACTGCACTCTGGAAACCTCTCGAGGATTGGCTCGGCGCGCGTAAAAGCGACAACGACGATAAAGCCTCCTCGGATAGTTGGTTTATCGACGACCTTCGCGGAGTTCAGGTGGCGCGCAGCCCGCGCAGCGAAACGAGCCACGGCGAAAATTACGCCCATCGCGATTATTTCCACGGCCAGGGCCTCGATCTGCCGTCGGATACAAAAGACCAACCGCCGCTGCGGTCGCCCCATCTTTCAACGGTCTATAGCAGCACGTCGACCGGGCATTTGAAAGTTGCATTTTCAGTACCGGTTACCCGCAAGGGAAAACCTAAAGACGTACTTGGCGTGCTGGCCATGGCCGTGGACCTCGGCGAGTTCGACGTGCTCAAAAAAGACTTGCCGCCCGGTCAGGAGATCGTGCTGATCGATCTTCGCCAAGCGCGCATCAACAAAGAAACTCGTCGCGGCCTGATCCTGCATCGGCAAAAGGAAACTTCCTACCGGGAAGGCCAGCCCGCGCCGTGGGTGAGCGACGACGTCCTCACCCAAATCGACAAACTCTTGACCAACGCAGATGCCGAAGGTTTGGAAAACGGCGCGATTCTAAAAGGCTATCGAGATCCTGTCCTAACGGATGGCCAACTCTTTTGGGGCGCTGTGCAGCCGGTGATTGGCGTTCGCGAAGACGAGCCCGTGCGAAACATTCACTGGGTGGTGCTCGTCCAGGAGCCGCTGAAACGCTAACCCTACGCTTCGCGCTGCATCAACTTTGCAGCTGGCAGCCCCCGGCTCTGCCGGGGGTTTGGCGACGTTCAGCCCCTCGCGCCTGGGAACCCCCGGCAGAGCCGGAGGCTGCCAACCAAACACTCAATTCCCCAACTGCCGGTTCAGCTCGTCCAAATCTCGCCGAAGCTCGGCGGCAGTCGTTTCGAAATCACTTCGTACCGACGCCAGATCTTGCTTCAACGCACTCAACTGTTCGCGTAGGGCCGCGATCTCCGCGCTTGCTCGGTTCCCTTCAGCCGACGATTCCGCCACGGCAGCCGGTCGACTCGTAACCGGCGCCGCCGTCACAGGCCGTTCGGCGACCGGCGGGCGTTCCGCAATCGTTGCCTCGGCGTGTATTAAACCTGCCTCCCGGCGGACCTTTTCCATCTCGCGATCAAGGTACAGCCCATGCGTCACCACGGCTCCGCGGCCGGGCGGCGACAAGTATAAAACCAGGCCTTTCGCGGCCAATGAATCCAGCGTTGGCTGGAGCTCACCAAGGTCTTTAATCGGCTCCATGCGGGCCGCGCGGCCGCGAAGCTCTCCCACCGTTTGCGTGCCACGCAGCAGCAACTCGGCCATGACTGCCAGCTCTACTTTTTCTACACCGAACCATTCGTACGCCAGGTGCCGGTACCGATCGACGCGACTTCCTCCCTGTACTTGCGCAAGTGCCCCGCTCTTGCGAAGTGCCTCGCAAGCCTCTTCGACTTGCGCTTCTTCGAGCACCATCAACGGCGCGCGGTTGTTCTTCTGATTGCAACCCGTCCGCAGCGCATTGATCGAAAGCGGATACGCCTCGGGAGTGGTCTTTGCCTTTTCAACGAGCACGCCCAGCACGCGGCGCTCGATCGATTCCATGGGCCGCCACCGACGCGTGGCGGATTCGGCAGTAGATTGCGGATCGCTGGACATTCGTGGGTCTTACACAAAGAGAATGGGCTCAAAGTTTGGCCCATCGTAGCCCACCCCCGGCAAGCTCGGCAACCGCCGCTTGCACAGTCCCTGCTCACTGTGACTGCGGAATCGGAATACTCGATGGTTTCGTGCCGTCGTCTACGGTCCAGATAAGCCAGCGTGATCGGCCTTCTTTCGCTAGCCGCGTGTGCTGCATCGTAACTGCGACGCGCACCGGCTGAGCATTTGGCTTCGCCGGCGTGACATTGAACAGCTCGCGCACGTAAACTCGCTCGAAGGATTGTGCGTCATAGCCTCCGACTTCATCGAGTCGCACCTGGGCATCTGCGCCGGCAGTCGAGAGCTGCTTTACAATTTCCTGATCGCGAAATGTATCGTAAGGGTCCGGCGGTTTCGGGGCGTTCTTATCCATCGGATCCGGCGCGGCCGGCCCGCGCAGCGAATCGGTGGTGAGCTTAAAAGCGTGTTCGGTATCACCCGACACCACGAATTGCAGCCACTGGGTCGCAAACTCCGTGGCTTGCCCTGTCCTAAGATGCTCCAGCAAAAACGCGCGGGTCACCGGGGCGATCACCATCGCAATACTAAGAATCAGCCCCGTCACAGCTGCCGGACGACCAGCCAGCGCCCCGTCGCTCGAATCGATCCGCAAAAGCGCATACAGCGAAAACGCGATCCCGGCGATGGGAATGACAAACAACAGCGGCGCGCCAAAACACAGCGGCGAACATAACCCTAAGATGAGACCGAGAATCGCCGGCACGCTGAGCGTACGGTAGCCGCTGGCCTGCTCCGGATCGTCGACGTGAAACGCAGAGGAAGGACCGCTGATTGAAGTGCCTGTAGCCATATCGTGACTATTGTAAGACGTTCCCAGCCTCGTGCGGGAGGCCCACCCAACGAGCTACCCGCGTTTGGGTAGAAAGTCCGGGGATTTGTCGAATTTTTCGCGGTGCTGCGTATAAAGATTCACGAAGCCTTGCGCGGTGATTTTGTCCGTCGAACCGGAGCCGTAGGCTGTCGGGTCCGACATCGCCGCCACGAACCGCAACCATGCCGCATCCGGCGAGGTCAGCATGAAAGCCGAGTCGGCGTCGCTGTAAACCAGCTTACCGCCAAACGCGTCCTTAGGCATGGGCGATGTGTGGAGCGTCGCCAGCGTGAAGGCCGCCAACACCCAAGCAGCCAGGAACCCTACAATCGGGCCACCCACCGGATCGATGGGGTGCTTGAACCGCATCCGCGTTTTGGAAAGTTGCGCGGTCAACACTCGGCAAACCAGCATCGTGACGGAAAACAACGCCCAGATGATTGCGAAATCGAGCCAATACGTGTGCTGGCCAGCGGTGATGTCTTCATCCAACCACACGACAATCGGCGAATAGAACCCGAAGGCCACCAGGCCGCTGATGAGAATATTCACCAGCGCGATCGTGTTGCTCCACAGCCCTTCGCGGACCATCATCGCCATTCCAGCGAAGACAACAATGCCGTAGATTGCGTAGTAGTACATTCTCGATGCTCCGCTTACTCTTTCAACACGCGTTGTAATTCGGCCAGCGAGGTCACGCCCTTCGCAACGAGCAACAAGCCCTCTTCCTGAAATGGCCGCATACCTGCCAAACGAGCCGCTTTGGTGACGAGTTCCAACTTCGGCGCCTTCACCAGCACTTCGCGCGTTTTGTCGTCGACTTCAAGCAACTCGAAAATACCGGTGCGGCCTTTGAAGCCAACGCCGCCGCACTCCTTGCATGGCTTGTCGACTTCCTCCGCCTTTGGAACTCGGTACAGCGCTTCCACCTTGCCCTGCGGAATGCCTAACTTTTTCAAGAGGTCCGGCGTCGGTGCGTAGGCAACCTTGCAGGTGTCGCATAGCTTGCGAATCAGCCGCGTGCAAAGCACGGCAGTTACCGCCGACGCAAACTCTTTCTGAGGTACTTTTTGCTGCAACATCCGCAGCAAGGCCTCGGGAGCCGTTTTCGCGTGGACTGTCGTAATCACCAAACGGTCCTCATCACGAGCCTCGCCGATGAGAATCTTCGCCGCTTCCTGATCGCTGAAATCACGCAAAATATACGCGTTCGGGTACGTTCGAATTAGCTGCGGCAGGATCGTCGCTGGAGTTTCGCCCTTGGCAGCGTCGTACGTGGTGACGTCGATATTCTCAAGCTCACGCTCGCGATGGTGAACCTCTTCGATCGCCGCAAAGTCACGCAGTAAGCGATCGGTTTCCATCAGCGAGACGTCCGTCAACGTCGTCAGGCCCCCTTCCGGCACCGCGGCAAAGATCACCAATCCCTTGTCCTGCGTCATGCACGCGCCCCACTGCTCGGCCGTTTTCGGCCTCATGCCGAGGTCTTCGTATTTGCTGAACGAACGCTGCGGACCGCCCATCAGTTGCAACACGACGCGTTCACCGGTGGGCACGCCCTGGCTGGCAATCGGGCAAACGAAGGAGTGGTTCTTGTACTTGGCGGCAAACTTGCTGTCTTGCTTTTTGCGACGCTCGGTGGCGCTCACATTCGCAAGCGTCTTCATCACGGCGAGCATCACGTCGCCCGATTCGCGGTCGCGGGCGTCGCCGTTGTGCCAAACGCCATCGATGTGCTGACGCACCACGACCGATTGTTGCGTGTAGTCGAGAATGCACTTCTCGCTGCGGTGATCGACCATCTCGGCGATCAGGTCTTTCACCAACAAATACCCAGGCGACTGCCGGGCGGTGATCAAATTCGCTTGATTGTCGCGATCCAACGGCGCCGCGATGGCCATCAAATCGACCGGCGCGCCCTTTTCATATTCCGCCTTACGCTCATGCTCGATTTTGATGCCGACTTTGCCGGCCAAATGCGCGAACTCGTAACGGAACCAGTCGGACGTGTAAATGCGCTGATGTTGTGGCACCGACTTGTTACGAAGCACAACGTACGGAATGTAAGTCCCGATATAAGTCGCGAACAAAAGCCCGAGCGCCAACCAAAAATTCGTCGACCACAAAAGCGGAAATACGACCAGTAAAAGAACGGCCAGAATCGGAAAAAACAGAATCGGATTCCACTTCCCATACCCCATCGTGGTGTTCTGGGAGTCGCGGTTCACGAAATCGGCTGTGAGCACCCAGATCAAAAACAGAATGAAGATTCCAAGAAGCTTTGGCCACGACATCGCCGGGTGCTTAAGCCGCGGAATCGAGTGCGCGTCGTTGTACTTGTCGAGCTTGATCACAGGCGCCGGCGGCGGGACCGGTGCGGCCGTAGCATCGGGAGCAGGCGCGCCGCCGCCAGGTTGGGCGGCCGGTTGCGCGGCGCCAGGCGGAACCGCCGCTGCGGGAGGTGGGCCGGGTGCAGGCGCAGGCACATTGCCGGTCGCGGCAGCCGCTGGCACTCCACCCGGGCCTGGAACCGGGGGCGCTTGGGCGCCCGCTTGCATGCTCAACAGCGCCGGCCGCGCTAACCATAGGCACGGCAGAAGAAACAAAATTGCCAATCTCTGCCGCATCAGATAATCCCGGGATCCTTAACCTCGATACCTTTGAGTGCCATCTTGAGCGCCTCTTTGTTCGGCGCCACTTCCATCGCGACTTCGCGATCGATCAGTTGGTCGTCGATCAATTGTTTGAGACTCATCGTGAAGTCTTGCATGCCATCAAGCTTGCCAATGCGAATGATATCCGGCAATTTCGAGTCGTTTTCTTCGAGAATCGCCTTCTGCACGTTGGTATTGAACACCATAACTTCGCAAGTAGGCACCCGGCCTACGCCCGGCTTAATGCTCTTCAGCAGTTTTTGCGCGACGATACCCTTCATGTTGAACGCTATCGCGCTTCGCAGTGCGGGATGCATATCCGACGGGAACAAGTCCAAGATACGGCCGATCGTAGTCGAAGCACTCGAAGCGTGGATCGTTCCAAACACCAAGTGGCCCGTTTCCGCGGCGTGAATGGCCGTCATGAACGTTTCTTTATCGCGCATTTCGCCCACGAGCATGATATCGGGGTCTTCGCGCACGGCGTGCTTCATGCCGATTTCGAAGTCGACCACGTCCAAACCAATTTCACGCTGATTGATGAGGCATTTGTCCTCAGTGAACACGAATTCGATCGGGTCTTCGAGCGTCAGAATGTGTTTGCGATACGTGTGATTGATCAAATTCAACATCGACGCGATCGTCGTGCTTTTACCGGATCCCGTGACACCCGCGAGCAGCACCATCCCTTGATCAAAGTGGCATAGCTTTTCGATGATTGGCGGCAGGAACAATCCTTTGAAGTCCGGCACCACGCTGTTGACGCGCCGAGCCACCATGCCGACATGGCCGAGTTGCTGCAGCAGGTTTACGCGAAACCGCCACATCGTACCTTCGACGTCCAACGTGTGCGCGAAGTCGGCACCCCCGTCTTTCTCGAAAATCTTGCGATTCCGCTCATTCATCAGCGGGAACGTGATACGAACCATTTCCTCGTCGGTGATGGGCTCGCGATTCATCGGCCGCAACGTGCCGTTGATCCGGACCATGGGCGCCTTATCGACCTTGAGGTGCAAGTCGCTCGCCTTGAGCAATACGCACGCGCGAAACAGCTTATCGACTTCCAAATCCGCCTTGCGGTGGATGAAGCTGCTTTTTAACGCTTCCTCGGATACGTGTATTTTGGCCATGGGATGAAGGGCTATTAGCTGTTAGCGATCAGCTGTTAGCCAGAAAAGTTTTGGTTGCCTCTTAGTGTTCGCTCGAATGTGTTGAGCATCCGTCTAACTTCTGACACCTGCTCTAGGAGTGCTTGGTAAACGGCGTCTTCGACGTATTCTAGGTCTCGCGCGAGTAACAAATGATAGTCAGTCTCCGAAGCAGAGCCGGCCGCGATGCGGACGAATCGTGCAAACTCGATATCCCCCCACGAGCGCATCCTTCCGCCAGATTTGCGGCAATCGACGCGCTCGAGCGGCGTAATTGATTCGTAAGGCCAAATCTCTCCTCAGTTGGAAATCTCTGCGTGTGCTGATAGATCGCAAGCGTAAGTGCGTGAGCCTTTTGCCAAACTTTCAAATCCCGAAAGTCCTGCATCCGGCGTTTCCCTTGGCTAATAGCTAACAGCTATGGGCTAACAGCTCCTACCTAACTGGTATCCCCCGCTCGGCCATCACCCGCTTCGTCTCTTCAATTGTAAACTCGCCGAAGTGGAAAATGCTGGCCGCCAGGGCCGCATCTGCCTTTCCTATTGTAATTGCGTCGGCAAGATGTTCCGGCCGCCCCGCCCCGCCGCTGGCCACCACGGGAATGGTTACCGCTTCGCTCACGGCAGCCGTGATTTCCAGGTCATAACCGTCCTTCGTGCCGTCACAATCCATGCTCGTCAGCACGATTTCCCCAGCCCCCAGGCGCTCGACTTCCCGCGCCCAGGACACCGCTTCCAGCCCCGTCGGCACCCGCCCGCCGTTAATATGCACCTCAAACCGTTCGCTCCCGTCGTGTTGGATCCGCTTCGGGTCAATATTCACCACGATGCATTGGCTCCCGAACCGCCGGGCCGCCTCGTGCACAAATTGCGGGTCTTTCACCGCCGCTGAATTGATCGACACCTTGTCGCTACCGGCGAGCAAAAGCTGCCGAATGTCTTCGATCGTCCGAATCCCCCCGCCAACCGTCAGCGGCATGAAAATCTGTTCGGCGGTGCGGCGCACCACATCGAGCATGATATCCCGCCCCTCGTGGCTAGCGCAGATATCGAGGAACACAAGCTCGTCCGCACCCTCTTTCTCGTACCGCGCGGCCACTTCCACTGGGTCGCCCGCATCGCGCAAATTTACGAAGTTCGTCCCCTTCACCACGCGTCCGCGGTCGACATCAAGACAGGGAATCACACGCTTAGCGAGCATTGAACCACGGCGCGGAAGCACGCGCCCAACGAGCGGCGAAAATCGCCGAATGAACCGTTCGAACCAGCCATTTAAGTCTAAGTAGGCTGCCGGCAAGGGTCAACCGGCCGAGGGCTCCGCCGCCCCGCCTCACCGCTTCGGATCGATCATCCAACACGAATCGTGCGGTCGCATTCCGATGTGCGGGTAGTACGTGCTCGCCGCCGGGGCGGAAAGCAAAATTAGCCGCGTCTTAAGCCCCGCCGCTTCGTGCGTCCGTCGAATGAGTTCCCGCCCGATCCCCTGCCGCTGGAAAGAGCGATCGACCGCCAGATCCGAAAGGTACGTGCAATAGTGGAAATCGGTAATGGCGCGAGAGACACCGATCAATAACCCCGCGTCATCGCGTACCGCGACGACGATGTCCGCATTCGCCAGCATGCCGGCGATGGTCGCGACATCATCCACCGGCCGCCGCTCGGCCAACGTCGATCTTCGCAAGACATCGATGAACTCGTCCGGCGAAAGGTCCGGCTCAATCGAGTAATGACAGTTCAATATTTACACCCTTTTAGGTGCGTTCCCGCGGTATCGGTGCGTTAAGCGATGCCGCAACCCGCCGACACTCCGGCAACGATTCGATGAAAAGCTTGCCGTACGGCTTGCTGACAATCCGCGGATCCAGACATACCACCGTCCCATGATCGCTTCGCGTGCGAATCAGCCGGCCGAAGCCTTGCTTGAACTTGATAACCGCTTCGGGCAATTGATAATCGCGAAACGGATTCCCGCCTGCCTGGCGAATTGCATCAAGCCTCGCTTCAAGCAGCGGATGATCGGGCACCGCGAACGGCAACTTCGCAATGATCACGGTTTGCAGCGCGTCGCCCGGCACGTCGACGCCTTGCCAAAAGCTGTCCGTCCCAAACAACACGGCTCGCGGATTCTCTTTGAACTGATCGAGCAGCTGCGTCCGCGGCGTGCCATCGGCCTGGCTGAGCAAACGCAGATTCCGCGACGTCAGCCACCGCTGCAACCCGGCCGACACGCGCCGCAACATGTCGTAGCTGGTGAAGAGCACAAACGTCCGGCCATCCGTTAGCCCTGCATAGTGCTTAATCTCCTCGATGCATTCTTTTTCGTAACCGCCACGGTCGGCGGACGTCGGATCGGGCATATCGCGTAGCGTTACAAGCTCAGCCTGCTCTCGATAATCGAACGGACTCCCCACCTGAACCTCATCGCACTGCGTGATGCCAGCGCGCGACTTAAAAAAGTCGAAATTGCCTTGCTTGCCGACCGACAACGTCGCGCTCGTCATAATCACCGACGGCACCTTATCAAACAGCTGCTCTCGCATCGCGGGCCCAATATCCACTGGCGACGCCGCCAGCGTAAGCCGCGGACTGCCGCGCCGCCCCTCGTACGACTCCAGCCAATAAACGGTCCCCTTCTGCGCCTGGGTCCGCCACATTTCCAGCTCGCCGGCGAGCGCCATCAACCGATCGTGTGACGACAGAAAATCCTGCTGCTCCGATTCTTCGTTGAGCTTCTTCCCCGCCGCCTTCAATAGCTTGGCCAACACCTCGAGCTCGGGGCTTAAGTGATTGGCGACGATCCCCGCATCAAGCACCCGCGCCGGCCCAGGCAGCCCCCGGTCATCGATCCGCCGCGGCGGGCTCTGCCGGGGGTTCGCCACGCCTCTGTCGCTCGCCAGTCGCCCCTTCGATTTCCACTCCCACAGATCGCCAAAAAACTCGTCCGCCAGTTGCCGGCAACGATCGACCTGCTGCTCCTCTTTCCGCAAGCCGTGATGAACGAGCAACCCCTTATTGGTCCGATCGTTGTACAACTTGTTGAGCACATACTCGACCTGCCCACTCGTCACGTTGATCCCAAGGTGATCGCTCGCCACGCCCTCGACCGTATGGGCTTCATCCAAAATCACAACGTCATAATCCGGCAGAAGGCTGACCCCCGCGCGCCGCAGCGCGATATCGCTGAACAACAGCGCGTGATTAACGACAAGAATCTGCGCATGCTGCGCCCGCCGACGGTCCTTGTAATAAAAGCACTCCTTATGTGTCGGGCAGCGCCGCCCCATGCAATTGCCGCTATCGCTCGCGACCTCTTCCCACACCTGCCCCAGCGGCTTAAACGGCAGATCGCTCAGCGACCCATCGCCCGTCGCCTTCGCCCACTTGCGAATCCCGCGCAACTGCTCAATTTGCTCGTCGTCATTGAACAGACTTTGGCTGCGAGCGAGCGCCAAATCGAGCCGCCGCAGACTCAAATAGTTTCGCCGCCCTTTGACGAGCACCGCTGAAAACTCGCGGGGAATGACTGCGTTAAGGAGAGGCAAATCCTTCCCAATCAATTGCTCCTGCAAGCTGATCGTGTGCGTCGAGACAACAATTCGCGGCCCGGCATCAGCCGGCTTCTTCGGGGCTTTTAGAGCCGCGCCTGGCGGCGGCGACTCGGCTTCGCGCTCGGTGGCTGCCAGAATTGCCGGAACAAGATACGCGAAAGTCTTACCAACACCAGTGCCCGCCTCTGCCACGAGATGCCGCTTCGCGGCAATCGCCCGCGCTACGGCTTCCGCCATCTCGAGTTGCTGCGGCCGGGACTCATAATTCGCAAGCCGCGCCGCAATGCGGCCATCCGGGCCCAAGATATCGGCTGCGTTTAGCGAATCCATTCCGCCAACCTAACAGATGTACAGTCCGCCGTGTAGAAGAGCGGAAGGCTAACGCGGCTTTGCCGTAATCACACCCTCGTCCGGGCTGCTTGCCGTCGCGTACAGCCGTTTCGGAATGCGACCCGCCAGAAAGGCTTGCCGTCCTGCTTCAGTCGCATGCCGCATCGCGTCTGCCATACGCAGTGGATCTTTCGCGTGTGCGATGCCCGTATTGAGCAGCACACCGTCGACGCCGAGTTCCATTGCGATCGTGACATCACTCGCCGTGCCGACGCCGGCGTCGACGATCACTGGGTAATCTGGATCACCCTCTTTGAGATACTCCAAACAAATGCGAATGTTGTTCGGGTTAAGAACGCCCTGCCCAGAACCAATCGGGCTGCCGGCTGGCATGACGCTCGTCGCGCCCGCCTCCTTCAGCCGCTTGGCGACGATCGGGTCGTCTGTCGTGTAGCAAAGCACTTGAAAGCCATCGGCAACCAGCCGCTCCGTCGCTTGAAGTGTGCCCAAAGTGTCTGGCAAAAGCGTCCGCTTATCGGCTAGTACTTCGAGCTTCACCCAATCCGCGCCGGGATTTTCCAGGCCCAGCAAAAGCTCGCGCCCCAATCGTGCCACGCGCACCGCGTCATCTGCGTTGAAACAGCCCGCCGTATTCGGCAGAAGCGTGTACCGGTTCGCGTCGATGAAATCCAGCAAATTATTGCCAGCCGCATCGATCAATCGCTCCCGCCGAACCGCCACCGTGATGCACTCCGTGCCGCTCCGCTCCAGTGATTCCCCCATCACCTGATAATCGGCGTACTTCCCTGTGCCAACAATCAGCCGACTCGTGAACCGATGCGTGCCCAGTTGCAACACTTCTGTGGTGGTTTCCGCGAGTGACATATTTATTCCAACTTGATTAGTTTCAATTCAATTATCCACCACCAACGAGCGTCACGACTTCCAACCGATCCCCGTCACGCAGCGCAGTAGCCGCATGCTCCGCTCGCGGCACCACTTCTAAGTTGAGCTCCACCGCCACGTGCGGCTGCTTCACGCCCATCTCTTCCAAAAGATTCGCGACCGATGTGCCGTTCGCAATTTCCCGCGGTTTGCCGTTCACCTGAATCGTCATCAAGCCCCTCTCACTACTTCTGATCCGCAGGCTTCGGTTGATCGCGAACAAACGCGGTACGGAATTGCTGTACATCGAGCGGCTGAAACTCGCCGCGCTGCGGTTTGTTCGCAGCCTGCATGCTCGAGTTCCAAGGAATCGTGTAGGCCGCCACTTGGCCGGTGCCAGCTTCCGCCACGTACACAATGCTCTCGGCAAATTGATAACTATTCGCACCCCGCGGCATATTCACCGAGCCCGTCACCATCAGGTAACCCGAGTTGCGGCCCGCGCCACCAAAATCGGACGCAATGTTTCGCGTAAAGAACGAATTAAACTTGCCAGTCTTGGGGTTGATCACCGCCGCCCGCATGTCGCCGGTGAGAAAATCAAGGAAGTACAGCGCTTCGACGCCGGAGTCGACCGTGCCCGTCGCGATCGCAAACTTTTCGATGCCGTGCGTTGCCGACGCGTGCAACGGCATGCTCGGCCAGAAGCCTTCCAGGTTTAAACCGATCACCAGGCCCAGCACGAGCCCCAACCCAACGTACGCCGAGCGACTTGCAAAATGGCGATTCATGAACGCTCTCCCATACCGCGGAAGCCAGATTAAGGCGAAATCAAGCCACCTGCATCCTACCGGTTTGGAAAATCGTCGGCCAGTCAGTTCTCTTTCGCCGCGTCCGCGTCCGACTTCGACTCAGGGGGCGTAGCGCTTGTGTCATCGTTAGATTTTACCGCCGGTGGACTTGCTGCAGGCGGGTTAACTGGCTGCACGCCATGTACCGCGCCACGCTGTTGTTGCTGCGCTGCTTGCAGCCAGCGGAAAAACTCAAACATCGCCTGGAACGTGGGAGTCAGCAGGTGTCCCTGAATCGCATATTGATTGGCGTTCAAGACGCCTGCCACCTCCAACGCGCCGTTCACCACGAGGTAACCCGTTTCAAAGGACTCTGAATTGCGTCCGATCTTTGCCAGCACGTGCGCTCCCTGTTGGGCGTCCGCCACGTTGTCCACCACCGTCAGCTCCTCGCACACGATACTCTTCTTCACCGTGACGTCGCCGAACTTGTCGCGAAGCGCCGCACCCAAGGCCAGAAACAACAGCGGATAGACTATCCAACGTTCGCGCTCGGTCATGATGAATGGAGGGGTTAGAGACTAGGGGCTGGGGACTCGGAACTATGTACTGCGAACTTCGTACTTGAAACTGATTAATTGAAACTCAAACTCGCCGAAAAAGCTTCTTCATCGCTCGCGGTTTAGCTCAACCACCTCGGCAAGCACCACGACAAAGCCGCGAAGTACTCACGCATCTGCCTTATCATAAACGGCTTCCGCCGCACCCGACGAACTTACACGAAACGGCAACCAAACCAACGAAACCTCGTCGGCGGATATATCACCCTTCTGCGGTTTTAGTTCCATTGGTTCGAGCGTCAAACCCGCCGCGCTCAAACTCGTCTCCAATTGCTTCAGCTCATCATCATGCTGCTGCTGAAGTTGCTGCTGATCTTGCTGCGCGTGCTCCAAATCAAGTTTCGCGTTCGACGACTGTCCCGTCTCGGTCATCACGGTCCGAAGCGCCGGATCAAGCGACCGACGCCGCCCTGGCATGTTTTTTCCCATCGCCGCCATGACCGTGTCGAACACGACCCATAGCATGCTGCCGATCTTAGCGAAGAACTGCATCCGCCGAGCGCTGACCTTCGCCTGAGCCTTCGCCAGGCGATCGTTGGCATCCATCAGCTTTTTTGACCACGATTTCTCCAGCGCGTCGCGCTTCGTCGCCAATTGCTGCGCGAGCATCGGCGTCAGCCGTGCGCGAAAATCCGCTTCTGTTTCGCCTGGCTTTGAGACGGATTCCAACGCTGCGCATTGCGACAACTTCAAGGAACCCTCGCGATATAAATGATCCTTCAGTTGCTTGAGAAATATCGGGTAGCTCTTTTCTCGCGACAGCTCCGCCGGCAAATCGGCAAATTGAGCCTGGTTGTCTGGCGTATCCTCGGTCGCCGTCGCCGCTTCCGAAATCGCAGCCCCTTGCCAAATGTCGTCCGGCGGCGCGTCCTTGATTGTTTGCAGCAAATAGCAAGTCTGCCACACATCGATCCCGTCCGGCTTGCGCACAAAGTGCATCTTCCCCTTACCCAGCAACCCCGGCCGATACTCGAGCCGATACCCATCTGGCACCCGCTCCCCAATCGTCGCAAACTTCTCCTTAATCCCCGCCGAAACCACCGGCCGATCACTAGACGACCCCGCCACCGCACTCCCGCGAGCCGCTTGCGGTTTAGCTACACCGCCCGGCGCAGAACCCGCCTCAACATCCGCACCGCCACCCACCGCCCCATCGCTCTTCGCAAACGGATGTTTCGACCTCACCGGATCCATCAACGTCTTGATCTGCCCCTTCGTAAGCGGCCCGCACAAATACGACAACGCCCACCGCGATTCAAACACCACCGGCGCATCGTCATGCACGTTGTTCATCAAAAACACGCGGTTGCCGAGCGCCGCGAGCGCCGCTTCCATTTGATTGCGGTTGAAAGAAGACCCCGCTTGGGCCGACGCCCCTTCTAGCCCTTCCATCACCCGCGCCTTATCGCGCTCCGTTTGCAGCCGCCCCAAAAACCACGTGCCGGCGTTTGACAAGCCTTTGTAATCGAGGTCCACCGGATTCTGCGTCGCCAGTACGCAACCCAAGCCGAACGCGCGGGCCTGCTTGAGCAGCGTCAACATCGGCCGCTTCGCCGGCGGATTGCCCAGCGGCGGAAAGTAACCAAACACCTCGTCCATATAGAGCAGTGCCCGTAAACTGCTCGTCCCCGGCTGCGTGCGAATCCATGACAAGATTTCGTTGAGCAGGATCGTCACGAAGAACATCCGCTGGGCATCGTCCAAATGCGCAATAGAAAAAATCGCCAGCCGTGGTTTCTTTTCCGACGTGTACAGAATCTTCTGAATATCCAGCGGCTCCCCCTCCAACCAGCTCGCGAACGACGGCGACGCCAGCAAGTTGTTAAGGCTCATCGCCAGCTTCGTGCGATCTTTGGCCGGATAGAACGTGTCGATGTCGACCGCCCCCACCTTGCTGATCGGCGGCCGATTGATGTCCTGAATCAACTGCCGCAGATCAATGTCTTTCCCCGCTCGCCACGCCGTATCGAGCAGCGTCGACAGGAAAATATGCTCGCGACTCTTCACCGGGTCCGCATCGATCCCCATCAAAGCCAGTAAGCCCGAAGTCGCCGACGCCACTCGCTCATTGAACGCATCCGCATCTGCCACCAATTCCTTCGGCGGCGCCGAAAACGACTTGAGCACCGTGATCGGTATCCCGGCGCTCGACCCCGGCGTGTAGATCACGCGATCCACGGTATCGCAGAACCGCTTGATCCGATCCGGCCCTTCATCCCACTTCGCCAGCCCCGTCTTCCACAGGTCCGCCTGGCTCTTCGCAAAACCATCCGGCGACATCTTCTTCCGCGCCGCTTCGCTCTCATCGATCCAGGGCCGGAAATCGCTCGCGGCCAGATTCGGAAATGCCAGCAGCAAATTCGCCAAATCGCCTTTCGGATCAATCGCGATCACGGGAATGCCGTTGAGCGCGGCTTCTTCGATCATCGCCAAACACAGACCCGTCTTGCCGCTCCCCGTCATGCCAACGCAAACCGCGTGCGTCGTCAGATCCTTGCTGTCATACAGCAACGGCTTGGAATCCGTCTTGCCGCTTTTAAGATCATGCGGCCGGCCCAGGTAGAACGAACCCGCTTGGTCGATGTCTGCCATAAAGATCATCCGGTTACATGAAAAAACCACTCGCCAACGAATGTCAGCGAGTGGTTCGTAAGGGTGGCTAGTGGGGCTTGAACCCACGACCTCCAGATCCACAATCTGGCGCTCTAACCAACTGAGCTACAGCCACCGTTGATTCACTTAGACGTGTAAATCGTGCTTAACCCGACGCACGTGTGGTACGGGCATCGCAGGCTGGTTTTTGTCATTTTACAGCGGTCTTGCCGCCTCAAAAACCACTCTCACACGATAACGTCGCGGCGTTTTTACGGCAAGCTCTGCAGCATATACCGCCGGAACTGTGCGTCGAGCTCCGTATTGGAGCTTTCCGTCACTTCCGCGAGCGTGCCGTCACTATCGTGGCCGGCATACACGGCTTGCAGATACCGCACGAACGGCTCGCGGTAACGCCCCTGCTCGCCATCGATCAGGAACGTCGAAAGTGCGCAAGCCTCGCCGTAAATCGGTATGATCTGCGGGCTACGCTGCAGATCGCCCTTGCCCATCCGCACTAGCACGCCAATCGGAATGTAAAAGCCTTCACTGATCCGCGCCCGCGCCCCCGGCAACCGGCCTTGGGATGTCTCGCCCATCGTAAAGTACAACCCGGCCCGCGGGTCAACGTGTTCGGTCAGCGTCTCAAAATACGTGGCCACGCCCTCGACCACCCAACTGTTCGCGGTGGCGGCAATGTGCTTCGCCGTTGGTTTCGATTCCTGAAATAACTGATGCACGGCCTCGTGGTACAGCGTACTCGCGCTGTGCTCATCTCCAGCAAAGAAGTGCGCCTCGTGCAACGTATCGAAATACACGCCGAGCGTCTCGGCAATCCGCGGTTGATGCTTCCGCAGTGCGTCCACGTACTGCTGCTTGTCGTGGTAATAAATCACGTGAAACGGATGCGACAGAACCCGCGCGTTCCGCTCACCCGCAAACAACGCCCGGACCTCCAACGGCGTGTAGTAGAACCCAGCGAACAACTGCCGCCAGATTTGATACAGCTGCTCCAGCCGCGCGGCGAGATCCGCTCCCGCTGCCACGCTGTGATTCGTCGTCACTTGAAAATGGTCAGTCCGAATCTGCCAACCCGTCTTGATGTCCGCATGCCGCCCGGCATCCGCCTCGCCCTTCGCGTCGTCTGAATCCTTGGCACCTTTGGCAACCCAACCACGCTTAGGGTCCCATACCTTTCCAGCGGTATCGAACATCTTCACGCCGTACGCTGTAAGCCAACGCCCCTCGCGCTGCTCGTAGCCCAACACGCGCCGCGCTTCGGCATGATCGGGATTTTCACGCACCGTTTCCGTGGCCCATTGGAACGCGAGTGACAATTGCCCCGCCTCCGCCGCCTGCCGGGCCAGGTCGAATAGCGCATCCGCGTGCTTATTTCGCACCTCTTGAGTCGACGCATCCAACACATAGGGCGGCGTATATTCGTCCGTCGCGATGAACAGCAGCGTGCCCGTCGTAGGCCCGATCGGCCGCCAGCGCGGATTCTCCGCCGCAAATTGCCGGCTCAGCTTCGCGTACTGATCCTGCAAATCGCCCGCCGTCTGCTTCGCACGTACCGATTGCGCAATCCCTGCAATCATCACCAGCGCGATCATGACGGTTCGAAATGCCGATCGGCGAATCATATTGATAGTCTACCACGCACCTTCGCGTTGGCTCACGCGATTGCTGAGTAACCTACGGAACTTACAGCACTTTCGTTCTCGCACACCCGAACAATTCGTTGCTCGACTCAAACCGATTGCAGTTATAATTAAGGCTCAGGTGCGAACAAACGCCCAGGCAAGAATTGCATGAAAACAGTAGCGATCATTGGCGGCGGCTTCAGCGGCACCATGGCTGCCGTCAACTTAGCACGGCTGAGCGACGAATCGCTGCGCGTCATCCTCATCAATGGCAAGCGCCCAGTCGGCCGCGGCGTCGCATACAGTACGACACGCTCCGAACACCTGCTCAACGTAGCCGCCCGCAATATGTCGGCCCTGCCCGACCACCCGACACACTTCGTCGATTGGCTCCGCTCGCGCAGCGAATTCAACACCGTCACCGATGCCGAGCTCCGCGAGTCGTTCGTCCCTCGCAAAATCTATGGCGATTACATCTGCTCGCTGCTGACGTCCTATCTCCATCCGATCGATCCGAAGTCGCAAGTCGACTTGCAAGTCATCGACGACGAAGCGCTCGATGTCTCCATTCAAGGCGACGAAGCGACGATTACACTCAAATCGGGCGAACCCGTCGCCGCAAACATCGTACTGTTCGCGACTGGCAATCAGCCCCCGAGCACGTTCCCCTGTGACTCGCCGCTCACTTACGACCCCCGCTTCCGGCCCGATCCGTGGAGCAATTGGGCTGAACAATTGCCCGCCCAAGGCGGTCACATCGTGCTGCTCGGCACCGGCCTAACCGCCGTCGATGTCATCGTCACCCTTGCCGAGCTCAAATGGCAAGGCCGCATCACCGCCATCTCGCGCAGCGGCCTCCTACCGCGGCCACACTTTCGCGGCATCGTCTACCCCGACTTCATTCCCGAAAACGCCCCCACCTTACCGCTGCAAGAACTTGCCAAACTCGTGCAGCAACAATGCCAGCGCCTCGAGCGGATGAGCCAGAACCCGGCCATCGCCATCGACAAGATACGCCCCTACACCCAGCGCATTTGGCGTGGCCTATCGACTGAAGACAAAAAAGAATTTCTGCGACGCCACGCCGCACGCTGGAACAGCATCCGCCATCGCATCGCCGTCTCCATTCATCAACACCTCACCGACGCCCTCGACGCCCAGCGACTCGAAATCCTCGAAGCCACGATCGAGTCGCTCTCGGCCTGCGATGACGCACTCAAAGTGAATCTTCGCACGCAAGGTGACGAAAAGCGCGCCGTCGCCGCCGACCTCGTCATCAATTGCACCGGCCCCGATACCCGCATGTCGCATACCGATTCGCCACTCCTGCGAAATCTGCTCCACAGCGGTGTGATCAGTAGCGACGAGCTCAACATGGGCGTCGCCGTCAACGACGACTACCAAACCCTCACCGCCGCCGGCGAAGCTTCCACGGTTTGCTACGCCATCGGCCCGCTGCTGCGCGGAACGCTGTGGGAAACGACAGCCGTCCCCGAATTGCGAGTTCAAGCAATGAACTTCGCCCAATCAATCTTGCAGCAGCAAGAACGTGCGCCGCAGGAATACGTCATCGAATACTGCATTTGAACACGATGCAGCGTTCAAGCTCAGCGCACACGCCGCCGACTAACAAAGCCAGCGAGGCTAACAAGCATCAAACCGATCGCGGTCGGCTCAGGCACCGCGGCGCCGCTAAACTGGCTGCCGCTTCCGCTCCCCATTACGTTGCCAAAGTTCGCCCGCCACAAATTATATTGACTGTTGCCGACAATTCCGCCCGTCGTGTCGTTTGCCAGCGTTCCCGCCGCTTGCCCCACGTTTTCTCGCCACAAAACGTAGTCGGCCATGTCCACGACACCATTCGCGTTGAAATCCCCGGCAAGCGAAATCACCGAAATGATACCGGCGCCTTTAAAATACTCATCCGAAATGTTCGCCGCGCCGCTTCCAGTCGCCCCGTAACTTCCAGCGATCTGTAAAACGCCATTCAGCGACAGAGCGTGAACAATCTCATTAACCCCGCTGGCCAAATTGGCATAGCCTTGATCCGCAACTCCCGCCGCGCCGCCCCCTGCAAGACTCAGCATAGCGCCATCATTAATCGCATTGCTAACGCCCCCTTGGATCGTGAGCGCTGTGCCTGCCGCCGTACCCTGAACCGTAACGTTGCCCGTGCCAAGCTTGGCGCTCGCGCCCGAAACGCTGAGCGATCCTGCCATAACAACCGTGCCGCCGCTGTAGGTGTTCGAGCCGGTGAACTGCAAAGCCCCCGCACCATCTTTCGTAAATCCACCTGCACCCGTAATGGCTGTTTGGATCGAAACATCCACAAGCGGCGCACCATCGCTAATTGTGAACGTGCGGCTCGCTGCACCCAGGTCCAAAGACCCAGCCTGTGCCAGTGAACCTGTCGATTGGATCACAGCGGTGCCGGAAACGCCCAACGTAGACGGTGTAAATGTCACGTCCCCGCCCATCACAATCTTGCCCGGGTTCGACGCATGCGATGCGAGATTAATCGTGCGGAATGTGACTGTGCCCCCGTTGATATTGAATCGCCCGCCGCCACCATCCACCTGAGTCGTGTGCGCGCTATACGCTGCGCCGCTAGCCAGCGTCACCGTGTTGTTGAACTCCGAGGGCAGATCGAACTGCCCGCCCGAACCAGGCACATAGTTAACGCTCAGCGATCCACCCGCGATGTTAACCGGCTGCTGCGTGTAAAACTTCCGCACCGTCTGCGCGCCGCTCGAGATGGTGACCGTCCCGCCCCCGCTGTTTTGCAGCTTCACCCAATCCAGGTTGGAATTATTCGGCAGCCGCGGCGCCGGCCCGGTATTCACGTTACCCGCCACGTAACCGGGGTTGTCGCTGTTCCAATTGGAAATCGTGCCCCAATCTCCGCTGCCAGCATTGGTCCAAAGTGCCGGCACGAGAAAGTCCTTCACGTATTCGATA
>JABDGM010000044.1:35149-36482 GCA_013286045.1 Planctomycetota bacterium
ATCGATTAGAAATTGCTGCCCGCTCGGACCGCTCGTGTCGATGTGCGCATTGCCGTTCTGCCAGAATGCCCAGGGCTTCACCACCGGGTCGACACTTGCAGCCTTTGTCGTGAAATTCGGATCCCACCCACCGTACGGATCCGGATAGCCGGCCGCCGCAACCGGTTGGCCCGTCGTCAGGCTGCCCGAAGGCCGCGCAAGCCACTGGTAAGTTCGATTCCCCGTGTGCGGCGAGCTCGCCGTGTTCGTAAATGCTACCGTGGCAGAAACCTCATCGTTGTTATACGAACTATTCGTATAGACGATCGGGTTAATACCCTTCGCCGCAAACATCGTATTGATGTAATCGAGGCACCAATTTGATAGCGCCGTCTGGGTTTGCCCTGATCCCGCTTCCAGATCGAGTACCGGCAGAAGGTACCCGGGCTTCATGTACATACCGACCCGGCTAATGTAGTAATTCGCCTCCACGGCGCCCGTGTTTGAATCCGCATCGTCGTAGTTGTAGGTCCCGGCCAGCATGCCCGCATTCGTTGCGCGAGCGATATTCTGCCATACCTGATTATCGTCTGTGCCCCCGGTCGCTGGGATGCCATGATTCGAGCGCACGAAAGCAAATTGAAACGACGGAATCCCCGCCGCCGCGTAGCCAGAGGTGTACGCCGCATTCCACTGAGCCTGGCTAACGTTGGTGTTCGCCGCGCTCGACGTATCCAACCCGAACACGCGCTGAGCGTACCCAGAAGACGCCCCGAACGACAAGAATGCGACCGCCAGCAACGCGATCACCGCACGACGCGAACCCAGACTTATCGATCCACTCAAACTCATCTCTGTCCCCTTCCGCCCAAACTCTGCCGGCAGATAGCCGGCGAACCGTACCGCCCCAGTCGCTAATTATAACGGGAAGGTACAGAAAACCGCGCGTTTTAGCCTCCCGCCATTGCGCAAAGTTTTCGCTGTTAAGCGCTAGAGCCATGCAGGCCGGGAGCCGAAGCTCCCGCCGCGCCTCTGTGAATCGACGAAAAGCCAATCTTATTTCGCCGGGCTGTCCTTCGTCCAAAAATCCAGCACCCGTCCCGCCTGCGATGCCGCGATGATCTTTTCGACCACCTTCTGATGCTCCGACGAGTCGGCGTACTTCTTCAATGCATCCACGTCGTCAAAAGTCATGATGAATGCATCGGTGAAACCTTCGTCGTGCGTTTCCGGGCTGTTGTTCTTTCCCCACTCGAACGATTTCACACCCTTGTTATTCTCCGCCAGCTTCGCGATCGACTCCTCCACGTCCTTGATATCCTCTGCCGTCGCATCCTCTTTGTATTTCAAAAAG
>JABDGM010000045.1 GCA_013286045.1 Planctomycetota bacterium
ATCTGGCCCAGTTACGAAGAGTTTGCCTACCGGCTGGAGATCTGGGGCGAAACGGTCGACAAGCTCGAGAGCATTTACATCTACCCTGCGAAACACTTCGTGCTGCCCGAGGAGCGGATCCACAACGCGGTGGATGAAATTCGAAAAGAGCTGCGAGAGCGGCTCGAGCTGTTCAAATCACAAGGCAAGCTGCTCGAGGCTCAGCGACTGAGCGCGAGGACGCGGTACGACGTTGAGATGATGATGGAGATGGGCTATTGCCCAGGTATCGAGAACTACAGCCGGCCGCTCAGCGGGCGCAAAGTGGGCGAACCGCCGTATACGTTGTTCGATTTCTTTCCGAAGGATTATTTGCTGATCGTCGATGAGTCGCACGCAACAGTTCCGCAGATCGGGGCGATGTACAGCGGCGATCGTAGCCGGAAGGAGACGCTTGTCGAGCACGGCTTCCGGCTTCCGTGTGCGCTCGACAATCGGCCGCTGAAGTTTAAAGAGTGGCAAGAACGGCTTAATCAGGTCGTCTACGTGTCGGCGACGCCGGGGCCGTTCGAACTTGAGCAGACGGGCGGCGAAGTGGTCGAGCAGGTCGTGCGGCCGACGGGGCTGTTGGACCCGGTGATTGAGATTGTCTCGGCCCGCGGACAGGTGCCGCATTTGCTGGGACAGGTCCGAGAGCGTTCTGCGGCCGGCGAGCGGGTGTTGGTAACGACGCTCACCAAGCGGTTAGCCGAGGACTTGGCTGCGTACTTCACGGAAGAAGGCGTGATGTGCAAATGGCTGCATAGCGAGCTCGATGCGTTCGAGCGGGTCGAGCTGCTGCGTGACTTGCGGTTAGGAAAGTTTGAAGCGCTGATCGGGGTGAATTTGCTCCGCGAAGGCCTCGATTTGCCGGAGGTTTCGATGGTCGCCATTCTGGACGCCGACAAGGAAGGGTTTTTGCGGAGCGAGACGTCGCTCATGCAAACGATCGGGCGGGCGGCGCGCAATGTGAACTCAAAGGTCATTTTGTACGCCGATCGTGTGACGGTCGCGATGCAGCGCACGATTGATGAAACTGATCGCCGCCGCGCGTTGCAGCAGGCATATAACAAGGAGCACGGCATTACGCCGGCGACGATCAAGAAGGCGATTGTTGCGGGCATTGAAGCGCAAGCCAGTGCTCATGCCGAGGCGAATGCGAAGGTCGGGCGCACGGATGAGACGGTCTACATCACCGAGGAGTACATCACGGAGCTGGAAGGCGAGATGATGGCGGCGGCCGAGGCGATGGAGTTCGAGCGGGCGGCTTCCATTCGCGATCGCATTACGGCGATGCGCGAACAAATCGGCGAGCCGGTTTCTGCTGTGCCTGAGAAAGAGGCTGGCGGCAAGAAACGCCGGGGCGCGAAGAAGAAGCAGGGGGATCCGGCTGCGTGGAAAGGGCGTGTGCCCCGGCCGAAGCGGAACGTGTGATGCACTTACGGTGCACCACGATATTTTTTTATCAACGCTTCTAGTTGATCGGCGACCGCCGAGTTTCCCGAGGAGCGAGCGGCTTCGATACCGCGTTGGGCAACCTCGATGGCATCAGCAGTTTGGTGCGCGGCCATCAGCGTGTCTGCGAGAAACGAATAGATAACGAGCAGGTTCGGATTTAGTTGCAAAGCCTCTTGAAATTGAGCGATTGCTTCGGGGCCGCGATTGAGTTTGACCAATGCCGTGCCGAGGCTGAAATGCGCTTCGGCCGCATTGGGCTGCAACTCGACGGCTCGCTGATACAAGGCAGCTGCTTGTTTGAAATCGCCTTGGGCGGCGACTACATTGCCCAAATTGCAATAGGCGCCGGCGTTCTTCGGATTGAGCTCTAGGAATCGTTGAAAGTGCTGGATCGCACCGGGTATGTCGCCCGAATTGTAGAGTGCGATACCAAGATTGTTGTGTGCAGCGGACAAATCGGGTCGCAATTCGAGCGCGTGCTTGAATTGTTCGATCGCCTCGGGCAACTGTCCTTGGGCGGCGAGTGTCGAGCCTAAGTTGTTGAGTACGTCGGGATCTTCGGGCGAGCTGGATTTGGCGTTTTCCAGCACGGCTCGTGCTTCGTCGGGGCGGCCGGCGGCGGTCAGCGCTCGGCCCAGATTGTTGCGGGCATCGGCGTGCTGCGGGTTCACGCGGAGCGCATGCTGGAGCACTTCGATCGCTTCGGGAGAGCGGCCCAGTTGGATGAGCGCGATGCCCATATTGTTAAGCGCGCCGACATGTTCGGGCTTGAGCGCGAGCGCAGCGTTGAGTGAATCGATCGCCTCGGGGATGCGGCCGGCGTAGATGAGTGCGAAGCCGAGCGCGCTGCGAGCGTTCGCATAGTTGGGGTTGGCATCGACGGCCGTTTTGAGCTCTTCGAAGCTTTCTTGCTCCTTGCCGGCGTAATTTAGAAGAAGACCCAGATTGTAATGGGCGAGATAGTTGTTCGGCTGTGCCGCCTCCACCTGTCGCCATAGCAGCATTTCATCGTAATAGTCACCGAGTCTTTGGGCACTTACGACGCCGGCGAGCAACGCCAAAAGGATCGCTGCGGCCGGGGCGGCGAAGTGCCAGCGCGTTGATGTAGTGGTCGCCGTACTGCGTTGACGCCAGGCGTTCAGCAGAAGATACGCGCCGACGACAACCATGACGACCAGCGACGCTAACGGCAAATACAGGCGCCGCTCGGCGGCGGTCTCGGTGAGTATCGGGACGAAAAAGGTTGGTGCGATAACGGCGGCCATGAAGGCGAGCAAAAATCCGGACGGGCGGTTTTTCACGAGCAACACAAAGGTGATCCAACCTAATAAGATTACGGGAAGCACATACTGCCAGGCGTCGGCGACGCTTTTGAAGTACGGCAACTCGTATTCGCAGAGCAGCGGCGAGGGCCATATCGCAAGCTTGAGATAGATCAGCAGCACTTCGCATTGGGTGAGCCACCACTGGTAGGCGGGCACATCGAAGTGAAAACCGGCCGAGCCGCTGCGCGGGCCGCCGATGTTGAGTGCAAACAAGATGATCCAAGTGGAAAATAGACCGATGTAGAGCGGCCGCGATTCGCGAAGCGCTCGGCCAAAAGATCCTGAGATAAACGTGCGATCGAATAGCAGCACGATGATTGGTGCGGACACCATCACTTCTTTCGAGGCCATGCCGCAGGCGCAGGAGAGCACGGCGAGAGTCAGCCACGTGGTGCGGTTCGAATTGCTTGCAGGCGACGAAGACGGATTGGCGGCCCAATATCGAAGGCTGCAATACAGAGTTGCAAGGTAGAACAGCGCCATCATGAGTTCGGTTCGCTGCGTGGTATAGATTACCGCTTCGGTCTGCAGCGGATGGAGCGCCCAAAGCAGCGCTGCCGCGAGCGCGAGCCAACTTGCGTCGGCTTCAAATCGCCCGTTGAAATACGCGAGGCGCAACGTGCGGCGGACGACTTCATACAAAAGGCAGGCGGAGAGAAAATGAATCGCGACATTCACCACGTGGTAACCGAGCGGATTGAATCCGCCGATTAGATAGTTGATCGCGAACGTCAGGTTCACCAGCGGCCGGCCGGACGTGGGAAGATCGAGCGGCGGATTCAGTGGTCCCGGTTGGTCCTCGGTGCCGATCGGCGGCCATAGCGATTGGATCGAAGGGTTTTCCGTGATGGAAATCTGATCGTCGAACAGGAACGGCGCATTCAGCGCCTGGCAGTAAACGGCGGCGATGGCAACGCCCAGAATAATTGCGACGACCCATGGTCGCAGTGAGTCGGCCGCTATGGGCTGCGGCTCGTTGACCGGCGCGGGTGAGTGCTTGCCGCCCGTTTTCATCCATGCCGGGGCTCAAAGAAAGCCCACTCCTGTTCGGCATATCGTTCGGTCAATACGCGGCGCCGTGTTTCCAAGTGAAGATTGGCGAGCTCGGGGACGTCGAATTTTTTCGCGCGCTTAATAATATCGATGCTGGTAATCAAGGTCACGTCGTGCGTGGGCTTGAAAACATTAAGAACTTTATCCGTGATGGTGAGATCGATCACATCGTGCATTTCCACGAGCACATCGCAGTTGCCTAGGTTGGCGACGGCGGCGGGTGTGAAGAGGTCGGCCTCGTAGCCTTCACAATCGCAGATGATCAGGCCCCGGCCAGAGAACTTGAACTTAGCCAGCACTTCGGGCGAGCAGGCCGATTGGATATCGACGCGACTCCGCACGCCGTTGAGTTCGGCGAGCGAGGCGCAGAACTCGCGTTGCTTCGGCTCGATATCGTAAGCGGTTACCTTGGCATTGGGGTGGCGGCGAGCGAAGCCAACCGCGTAGTAACCTTCCGCACAGCCGACATTCAAAATATCGGTGTAAGGGCGGTCTTTAATCTTATCGAGGATTGGGGTCAGTTCGCGTTCGTATACGCCCAGCAACTTCGGAAGACAGGCGCTCCCTAAGCGGGCTAGCGAAGGGTACTTGGTGCCCGCGAATGGGCCGCGGCGTACGGTGAGGTCTTTGGAGAGGTCACGTTCGAGTTGGCTTTCTTCTTCCAATACTTCCTTGGGGAATCGCATGTCGTTGTGAAAACGATTCATGTAGGCAACGCAACGCGCGAGCGGCCGATGGACGAATCGCGATCCCAAGTCGCTCGTAGCAATTGCTTTGAGAAGCGGTTTGCTAGCGCCAAGGACAGCTTGTTTAAGTCGGCCGGGCATGACATGAACCTCGATTCGGTGGGGCGCTATGAGTCCGTGAGAGAGAAATTATTATCGCTAGACCGATGCGCCTGGCCAAAGCATCGCAAAAATAGCGCCCGTAATGAGGCCGTAGGCGATGCCGTCAACGATATCCGACACCATGCGGCGGCCGAACCAGATGCCGTTCAGAATGTTGGCCGTGCCGTAGGTGAGGACACCGGCGGTGCCGACGAAGCGGAAGACGAACCAGCGATCATTGCCTGGCGGAATGACCATGCCGGCCAGGTACGCGATGACGGCGTTCGCGATAACGAAGAACAGCACAGTGCAGGCCATGTTGACGCCCATGTTCGGCGGCGACGCCCACAGCGTAAGCGTGCCGCGCGGGCCGGATTTCATTTTGGCTTTGTACGATTCGCCTTTCATGGCCTCCGGCGTGGGAGCGTACGGAAAGCAGTACTGACCGCCGGTGAGGTTATCTTTTCTGAGTTGCTGCATGACGGCGTCTTCGTTCGGCAGGCCGATCCAGTCTTTTTTGTGGTGCGGCAGGACCATCCAGGCGCAGAAGCTGGCGAAGAAAAGGGCGACTCCCGAAATCAGAATTGGTAGCCAGAGCGAAGTGAGACTTGTGAGCATGCAACGTCCCTTAATCAACGAGGGGGGATGGATGGCTAGCGCGCTTAGTTTAGCTGAAACGCACTACGTCGCAAGCGTTGTTAGCGGGTCATCTTAAGAGCGTCGTTGATCGTGCCGAGGTAGAAGCCGGCGAGGCGGAAAATCAAAAGCACGATGATGCCCATGACGCACAGACCGACGAACCAGCCGAACGCGGTCGACAGCGTTTTGATCGCAAGCTCGGCTTCCTCTTCGTAACGGTTCGAGAGGCGTTCCATCGATTCGACGATGCGCCCGCTTTCTTCGGCGACGGCAAGTGCGTCGACAAACTCGCCAGGAAAGACGCCGGCGTGCGAGAAGGCTACGTGAATCGGGTCGCCGTGGACGACGTCGTTCACAATTTGATCGGTGTGTTGGATGTAATAATCGGTGCCGGTGGTGCGGAGTGCGAGCGGAATGATGCGGCGGAGATCCATTTCGACGTTCAGCGTTAGATGCAGGGCCCACGCGAGCCGTGCGAGTGCGATCCGCTGTAGCGCGTTGCCGATGACGGGTAGCCGCATGACGGCACGCTGCAACGGGCGTGTCCAGAGCATGCCGCGCTTCACGGCGATGACGATACCAGCGATGCACAGGCCAACGGCCGCGATGAAGTTGATGTAGATGATCAGGCCGCGGGTACCGACCAAACCGAAGCCCAGGATATCGATCGGCTGGCCGTTGTTGCGTTGGGCGACGATGCCGAGGATCCAAATCAGTGCGCCGACGACGAGAATTGAAAACGCCAGCTCGAACATCGGCCAGGCAATCGCGCCGAGAAACAAGCGCTGTGCTTGGACCTGACGTCGGTAATGCAATTCGAGTCGGCGAAAGACGCGGCCGAGCGTGCCGGTGTGCTCGCCGACATCGGTCATTTCGCGAAACAACGACGGGAACAGACTGCCGGTGCCTGCGAGTGCAGCGCTGAGGCTGTCACCACGATTGATCGCATCGCGAATGCTTTGAAAATATTGCTTCGGGCGGCCGTGGGCCATATCGGTCTCGCGCTGCCAGGTGCGGCGGATGTCGATACCCGAATCGGTTTCCACCGCCAGCCGATGGCACAACTCGGAGAGTGCCTTATTCGAAAGTTGCGGCTGGAGAAACATGGGCGAGTCGATTGTCCAAAGTCCGATGGCTATTGCTTCGCCATTTACATCGTACACTATTGCCGCGTTGGGCAATGGACGACCGCCCGTGGACAAGGAACGCTACGGTGGCATTCCGTGCTCGGAACCGGCCTTTGACCAGATGCCGCGGCCGGCCTGGCGGGCTTCGTCCTGAGCGGCCAAGAAGCGGTGCTTCATGACAGGGCTGTAGTTCCAATCGGTGCGGGCGTCGGCAAGGCCGGCCCGCACTAGTTCCTCGTTCAGCATGACATCGCCATCCCAAACGAATGCTAGAAATCGATCGTAACGATCTTTGCGCTCGGCGCTGAACGTGAGTCGCACCCGGTTGTGAGCTCCTTTGAGAAAATCCTTCGTGAACTGACTCGCCTCGGGTCCCCACGGCTCCACGGGCCAGTTTGGCTTCACCGACTCTGGACAGTTGATGCCTTGGAGGCGGATCCGCGCCCCCGAGACGAGCAGGATCGTGTCGCCGTCGACATCGCGCGCGACATCGTGGATACCTTCTTGGAGTTGCTCCGGCGCGGCCGCGGGGTGGACGGTCGCGGCGTACGCGCGCCACAGGACAACGCACAGGATCAGTGCCCAGATCGCGGTCGCACGATGATCGTACCAATAGCGGCGCGAGCCTCGGCGAGTCGGAATTGCAGTGCCTGGCGCAACAACTGTTGAGCGTGGCATAGAACTACGATGCGTGCGCGAATTGGCGCGAACTGATGCTGTGGCGCGGTGGTACTAAACCGCCGGTTTGCTCAGCTCGAAGCGCTCTGCGGCGCGGCGGCCAAGCGGGTCTTGAAGGAAGCGCTTGCAGCAATTGCCGCAGAGGTCGAATCGCTTTTTGCGATACGTTTCCGTCCCCAGCAGGGCGCCATCTTCATCGAACTCGTCGAAGCGTTCGAGCACTTCGTGGAAATCTTCGAGGTGGTCGCGATCTTCATCCATCCGCACTTCTTCCGGCGAAGGAGCAGCGTACAACTCCATTTGTACGACGTAGCTCGATTCGTGCTGCGGATCGATCTCACACTGGCAAAGATCGCAAATGTAACGAATCATCTCGCGACAATCCTTTCTTGATTCGAGTTCGAAATCGAAGTGACGCGTTACGTTCATCGTAATGAGGTTTCATCGCGGGGAGCAAGTGAGAATGTGAAGTTTTTGCGAATCAAGATGAGTGCGTTTCAACCACTACGAATTGCTTGCGCGATGCGATGACTTTTGCACCGCCATCGGTATGCTAGTTGCGTCCCGGAATTGCAATTGACAGCAGTCTCTCGAGGTGAATTTTCATGCTGCAAGCGACACACATTTAGTGGCGCGTTTCATCAAGTTCTCGTAGTCTTCGTCTAGTTTAGTGGCGCCGAACTAATCGAGATTTGTTCAGTAAAACCGCGAATCGGGAACCGTAAACGCACATCCCAGAGCATCTCCACCGAAATTGGCGCTGGAAAGTCGCCAGGGTGGGGGCTAAAATAAAATACAGTGTTGCGATCTTGGCCGGATCGAGCTGTTCCTGATGCCACTCATGGGCCTGCCAGGCAGGTTTGGCAGGCGCTCGCGTGCCTATGACTAACGCGTCTAGTAATGCAGCTTTAAGTTCCAGCGTTCTGCTGCTGAACCGTCAGTACGTAGCGATCCACGTGGTGGATGTGCGACGAGCTTTTGTGCTCTTGTTTCGCCGCTTGGCAGAAGTGATCCACATCGAAGGGGATCAGTGGGCGAACCACGACTTCGAATCGTGGCGTGAAATCAGCGAGATGCAGTCCCACTTCAAGGAGCCGCACCAAGACTGGGTGCAAAGCGTGCACTTCGAGCTGCAGGTGCCGCGTGTGCTGCGGCTGTTGCACTATGATCGAGTGCCCAAGCAGCGTGTGCGGCTCAATCGCCGAAACATTTTTGCTCGCGACGGAAACCTGTGCCAATACTGCGGCAAGCGGTTTGCGACGAGCGAATTGAGCCTTGATCACGTGGTGCCGACGTGCCGCGGCGGCGACACCTCGTGGGAGAATTTGGTGTGCGCGTGCGTGCGGTGCAATGTCCGCAAAGGGGGCCGTACGCCGCAGGAAGCGGGTATTCGGTTGATCAAGAAACCGGTGCGACCGAAGCGCAGCCCGCTGCTGACGATCAAGCTCGGTAACCCGAAGTACGCGAGCTGGAAGACGTTCCTCGACTCGGCGTACTGGTCGGTGGATTTGAAATAGCGCGAAGCGGCGTCAGCGCGCTCCTCTTCGAGTCGCGGCTAAACGCGCGCTGGTGCTATTCTTTTACGAGAGGCTCTTTCTTCTCGGTGATCACGGGGCACTGCGGCGCCATTTCTTTGTTGAGCTCGATGAACGGCTTCCATTCTTCCGGCACGTTGTCTTCGTGGAAGATGGCTTCGACCGGGCACTCGGGCACGCAAGCTTCGCAATCGATGCACTCATCGGCGTGGATGTATAGAATCTTCTCGCCTTCGTAGAAACATTCCACCGGGCACACCACTACGCAATCGGTGTACTTGCAAGCAAAGCACGGTTCGCAAACGACGTGCGTCATGAGTCGCAATCCTCCAAACGAAGCCTGAATGGCGAAAATAGGGACGTGGCCAACCGTCGACCACGGCTAGCAGTTTTAGGCGGGTTTCCCACCCTCAACTAAGGCTACCATATAATCGGCAGCCGTGGCCAAGTTCTTGCTCCGAAAGCACTTGTAAAGAACCCAGCCACCACGCTCTCCGAATCGTAATTTTGGCGAGTAGGAGTGTCAAGCGGTGGGGTGTCGACCCAACCCGTGCTTCTAAAGCAAGTGCCGGTCGAATTAGCCGGCCCTAAGTAAGGACCGCTTTCAGAACACTGACGTTCGCCTTGCTGCGGCCGAAAATCCTACCTAGAATTGAGATGTCAGGGGGTGTTGCCCGCAATCTGCAGATCAGATGTTAGTGTGCGGTCGGATGTAGTCTCCTCGCCCGATCTGGGCCTGTTGACTAGCGCACTGCGAGCAATGCTTTGTTGCGCACCGAGCGCTAAACCCGAATTAGGTGTCGCTGTGGCGCTGTCGGAAATCGATCGCAGTCTTCTGGACCGATGTCTAAGCCGCAAGCCGCGTGCTTGGGAAGACTTCATTGATCGGTTCATGGGCCTGGTCGTGCACGTGATCAATCACACGGCCCAGTGCCGCTCGATCAACCTGTCATCCGCCGATCGTGAGGATCTTGCGGCCGAGGTGTTCGTGGCCGTGGTCGACAACGACATGGCGGTGCTGCGGCACTTTCGCGGCAAGAGCTCGCTGGCGACCTATCTGACCGTGATTGCTCGCCGCGTCGTCGTGCGCAAGTTGGTGGATGGTCATTCATCCGTTCCGCTGGGTGACATGGTGGCGCGGGCCGAGTCGGAAGATTTCGAGCCTGAGCAGCGAATCGCTAATCGCGAAGAAGTGGGACGGCTCTTGGGCGAGTTGGAAGGGTCGGAAGCGGCGGTGGTGCGGATGTATCACCTGGAAGGAAAGACTTACCAGGAAATTAGCCGCTCGACTGGCATGCCCGAAAACAGTGTGGGGCCGATGCTGAGCCGCGCTCGTGCGAAGATGCGGCACCGGGCGGGTGTCGACGGCGTCGCGCGATAGTTTTCTTGCTGTGCGCTAGCACATACCGTTGCTAGCGGCCGCACAATCGTACCGGCCGCTAAAGCTTCTAAATGTTGGCGAACTGCTGAGGCGGCGCGGCATATCCGTCTCAATCGGCATCGCGGCCACGGCCGAACTTAGCTGTAGCTGGCGTTTCGCTGTTGGCTCGGTTCGGGCCAAGGCCGTCGCAGGGAGGCTGTTGTCATGTCGCGGATTTTTAATTGGTCGCTGCGTGCATTGCTCGTTGGCGCTGGCATTGCGGTTGGTTCGACCGTGTGTCTGGCCGCCGGAAATCCGATGCCAACGACCACTCCGCCGGCAGAAGAACAGCACGAGCAGAGCTGGTATCGCGAACAGCAGCAGGCCGCCAAGCCAGACCCGAAAGCCGTCGTTCAACAGAAGGCTGCATTCCGCGCCGAGCAGCGGATGAGCCGGATGGCTTCGATGGAGTGGTACGGCATGTCCAACAGCCGGCCGCAGGCGTGCCCGACGCCGCTCACCAGCCGCTACAGCCCCACCTGGGAGAACCCAGGTGGCTCGCCCTACTCTTGGTTCCCGTACAGCCGGCCGGGCTACGTCTTGTATTGGCGGTAGATGCCCTACGGTTTTGGACGCCTCGCTGCACGTTTATTCGCAGAACCGCCGTCTCCAAGAACGGCGGCGCCGCGGGATTTGTCGCGGTTTCGTGCGTTTGACTGGCATCTGGCACCCTGTAGAATGAAAGGGTGATCTAGTTGCGTGCGATCCGCGCCGCATCTTCCAGCCATTGAATCGAGCCGGCATGGGCGAATTTAGCCTTATCCACTGGGTACTATTTTTCGGGATCGTGCTGTTGCTATTCGGCGGACGGATGCCGCAGCTGGCACGTTCATTAGGGCAGAGCATCGTCGAGTTCAAGAAGGGTGTCAAAGAACTCGAGGACCATTCCTCAGACGATCAGAATAGACATAGTTGATCGCGAATGCGTGCGGCCCGTGCCTGATCACGAGGCGGCGCGATTTCGATCGGGAGCAGAATTGCAATGTTGGGTTTGAGTCCTTCACACGTTTTGATTTTTGGCGTCATCGCGATCATGCTGTTTGGCAACCGGCTGCCCACCGTCGCTCGATCGCTCGGCAGAAGCCTGTCAGAATTCAAAAAAGGCATGAGCGACTTGGAACAAGACTTCAAGTCCTCGATTTACTCCGAGCCGAAGCAACGGGTCACGTACAACGATCAACCGGAACAGCAGCCGGCCGGCCCGCGATTCGAACCTCCCAAAGTCTAAGAGGCTGTAAGTTTACCCAAACAAATTTAGAGCGGCGGCCAGTGACTTTCTGGTCGCCGCTCTTCTTGTTTTCGCGTCGGTTGACAGCGGTTCGGCGAACCAACTAGGCTGTTTCTTTCCGGGCGACTAGCTCAGTTGGTTAGAGCGCTGCTTTCACACGGCAGAGGTCACTGGTTCGAGTCCAGTGTCGCCCATTCTCTGGCATTGATTTCCGTAGTGGCAAAATCTCGCTCTGTTCTACCACTACGACGATGCAATCGATGAATTGCAGACCGAGACCTTTTCCGAGGGTGCCGCAGGCGAGATGCTAGAGGCCGCGTTCAATTTGGCGCTTAAGGATTTGGGGTAATCGCGATGGCCACAGCCAGCGCCTTTCAACAGCGAATCTTCTGGTCGTATGGGGATTGGGGAATGCCGGCCGGGATACAACTCGCCGCATTGCGATCGAACTAGGCCACTTTTGCGTCTCACCCTAGTCGCTGTTGCTTAGGCATGCCACTTGGGCGATTTGCTTGAACAAGATGATAACCCTTTTGCTCGGTGATCGTCACGTTTTCGAAAAGCTGCGGCATGCTTTCCGAATACCAATCGGGGCGTTTCGTCACCACCAAGATTCTTCCGCCGGGCCGCAACGCGTCGTGGCCGGACGTCAGAAAGTGATGTGCGATCCGGAAGTCGGAATAATAAGGCGGATTCGCCAGGGCCAAGTCGAATTGGCCAGCGTGCGCGTAGTTCCCGTCGGCATTCAATTCGGTAGTCACGTTTGAGAACTCGTTGAGTGTCGCTCCCATTGCGGTGCACTGAACAGCGCGGGCGTTCGAATCGACCGCGTGAACCGCAACGCCCTCGCTACGACACGCAGCCGCAAGTGCCACGACGCCGGCGCCGCAGCCGATATCGAGAACGCGAGCACCGGCTTCGATTTTCATCTCGTCGATCAGCCGCCGCGAACCTGTGTCTATGTGTCGATGCGAGAAGACGCCCGGTCGGCTATAAGCGTGAATTAATCGGCCGCAATCCTTGAATGCGAACTGGCAACCGTAATCCTTGATCTTTTTAAGTGGTTCGATTTTCGTCCCCACGTAGAGAACGCCCTTAGAGGTCGCGCGCCGTTCGAGCGTGCGAAAGATTTTCGAGAGTACGTCGCGCAACCAGGTGTCGCGACGATTATCCGTCGACACGTACATTTTGCCGCTTCGACGCAATCGCTCGTAACCAGCCTGGATGAAATCGCGGGCAAGTTCACCTTCGCCGCAAGCAGAAAATGGAAGCGCGACGACATCGGCTTCTGCGTTCGCAAAATCTGCCGCACACTCGATCCGCAAATTGGATGGCAGATCGGGCCAATGGTCGGAGGCGAGGTTGGCTCGATATAAATCGAGATAGGAACACAAAACCGCGGCCTTCGGCAAAGCGCGGGCGGCTGCAATTGCGAATTGGACAAGGCCGGCCGAGGTACAAAGTACTCGGTCGCCCGACATTTCGGAAATCGCATCGATGAGCAGCGATTCCTGCGCGAATGGACGAACTTCGCGGACGGCGTTAGAACGATCCCGCTTCATTGTTGGCCGCAAAGGCGGATCGGTCCTGGATGCGTTAGCAACTTACGTCGCACGGCTTTTGCTGGCGATCGCCGTTTGAATCGCGCGCTGCAGGTCTTCGGTTCTCGCGGGCTTCGTGATGCGAGCCACGACAGGTTCCTGTTCGAGGACGACTTGCCGGGCGTCTGGATGTCCGGACACTAGAATTACGGGAATGCCTTTTTCGGAAATGATCTCCGCGGCCGCGAGACCGTCGATAATCGGCATGTCGAGGTCGACAAATGCGACGTCGACCTCCTGTTGAATGCACTGCTCGACGAGTTCCTCGCCGTTCCCAACTGCGCAAACAACCTTGTGGCCTAACAATTCGAGGATTTTTACGAACGTGCTTCGAACGTCCGGTTCGTCCTCTGCTACCGCAATGCGAATTTGCTGTCCGTCATGTGCCATACTTCTCTCCGATGCGAAATCTAGTGAAGCAAGAGTAGGATGGCTGCACCACCACTATTGTACGCGATTGGCAGCGCGTGGTCGAAACCCCCGAATTGTCGGAGAATTCGCCGGGCGCGGCTCTCAAGTCATGCGATCTCGCAGTTCAACTATTATCCCCTCTTGAGGCCGTAGTTCAATCGCACGATCGATAATTTGATTTTCCCGATTCAGGCACGTCGAGAGTGCGACTTTACCGCTCAGGTTCTCATTGCTGAATTTAGCGGCCGACGCGCCAAAGTTGAGTGCAATCACGAACGCTCGGGCGTTGGCGACTTCGCGGCGGAAAACCAAGAGATCGCCCTCGGCCGGAATTGATACGAAATTTCCTACTTCTAACGCTGGCTCGCGCCGCCGTAATTCGATGAGACGGCGGTACAACGCTAGTAAAGAATTCGGATCTTTTCTCGCGGCGACGACGTTGGTGGATTCAACATCATCGGCAATGGGCAACCACGCTGAGACGCTTGTAAACCCGGCATTGGGTTCGGCGTTCCATTGCATCGGCGTGCGTTCCGGATCGCGGCCATGCCCGAGGCCGGGGACGTTTTTCTCGAACGGATCCTGAACCCGATCGGGAGGAATGGGCACGTTGTGCATTCCTATTTCGTCGCCGTAGTACAGCGTCGGCGTGCCACGTAATGTGAGGAGCAGCATCGCCGCGATGCGTGCCTGCTCTTTGCCAATACGGCTGATCATTCGGGAGTTATCGTGATTGCCGAGCACCCAATTCGGCCAACCATGAGCGGGAAGCAGAGCTTCATAGCGATTGACCGCGTCCCCGATAGCGCGGGCATGCCACGGCGTCTCGATCAACTGAAAATTGAACGGCAGATTAACGCCGGAGTTTTCCGTTCCGTAGTAGGTTACCAGCCGCTCGACGGGCAAATAGATTTCACCAACCATCATGCGTTCGTCGTACTCATCGAGCACGGCGCGCATGCGGCCGATAATATCATGGACTTCCGGGCGATCCGTGTTGTACGTGGCCAGCAACTTGCGGTGGGGCGCCCATTGCGGTTGGTAGTTTGGGTCGGGGTCGTTATTTCGAAATTGGTCGTCCTTAACGATGTGCCAGATCACATCGACCCGAAATCCATCCACGCCGCGATCGAGCCAGAAGCGCAACACGTTAAGCATCGCGTCTTGCACTTCTGGGTTGCGCCAATTGAGATCGGGCTGCTCCTTCAGAAAGGCATGATAGTAATACTGACCGGTTCGCTCATCGAATTGCCACGCGCTGCCACCGAAGTTGCTGAGCCAGTTGTTCGGCTCTCCGCCATCCGATTTCGGTTCGCGCCAGATGTACCAATTGCGTTTTGAGCTATCGCGCGAAGACCGCGATTCTGCAAACCAGGGGTGCTGATCGGACGTATGGTTTGGCACAAAATCGAGCAACAGTTTCATGCCGCGGCGATGCACCTCTTCGATCAAATGATCGAAATCCGCGAGCGTGCCGAAGAGCGGATCGACATCCGTGTAGTTGGAAATGTCGTAACCGAAGTCTGCCATCGGTGATGGATAAATCGGCGAAAGCCAGACGGCATCGACGCCGAGCCATTCCAGGTAATCGAGCCGCTCGACGATGCCGGGCAGGTCGCCGACGCCATCGCCGTTTGAGTCTTGAAACGAGCGCGGATAGATCTGGTAGATAACGCCGCGCTGCCACCACAAATACTTTTGGCCCATGGACCGCTCCTTCTAAGGAGCGCATCGAGAGCGAATAGTGTGCCAGTTTGACGGAGGCGCTGTGGGCTACTGTTTATCCAACTTTTCAGCAGCTTCCACCGCTGCTGGTAGGCTTTGATCGGCCACGCCGATTGCTCCGCGACCTTCACGGAGACGGTCCTTGACATCCTCGCGGACATCCTCCACATCAGCCTCCCAAACTCGCTTCTTTTCCTCCGGCGTAAGTGGCTTGAGCGGTCGCATGACACGCAAGCCGACGGCGGTGGCTGGCTCCTCAGTAAACCACCACGGGCTGAGTGGAATGTTCGGATCGGAGAGTTTCCATTCGCGATCTTCGGACGGATGCCGGGCGGCGCTGCGGCTCATCGCCGCGGGTTCAAGCCAGCTTCCACCGCGGACGACACGCGGAAATAGCTTCGTTGGCCACTGCACCGCTTTGTTCTCATCGACGCCGCCGCTGCCGAGTTTCGCATACGTATCGGGAAAGTATTGATCGAGTGTCCATTCGGCGACGTTGCCGTGCATGTCGTAAAGTCCCCACGGGTTGGGCTTCTTCGTGCCGACCGGATGCGTTTTGCTATCGCCGTTCGAGTCGATCCAGGCGTAGTCTTCTAGCTGCTTAGGGTCGTCGCCGAATGACCATGCTGTTTTCGTGCCGGCCCGCGCTGCGTATTCCCACTCGGCTTCCGTGGGGAGCCGATAGTTATTTCCGAGCACGCCACTTAGCCACTTCGTGTATTGCCGCGCTGCGTACGGCGTGATCGTGACCGCGGGTTGATTGGGCTGCTCGCCGACGCCGTACGTAAACGACGAATCATACAACGGCGTGGGAGACGTGACTGCGTCCACATTCCAGTCCGCCGCGAGCTTATCGTTCCATGCGTGCATTTTGATCAGGCGCAAGTCCTTTTCGGTGGGGCCGTCCGCATTGGATGCCTTGGCATTCGCTGTCAGGCGCTGCATTTTCTTGAAGGCGTCATACATCGCCATGAACGAGCGGTACTCGCCCCACGTGACTTCGCACTTGCCCATCCAAAATGGTTCGACCTTGATGCGAACCTGTGGGCCTTCGTCTTTGGAACGATCGGCCTCGCTGTCGGGACTGCCCATGAGGAATTCGCCGCCGGGGACGGGGATCATTTCGAACATCACGTCGGTACCAGGAATCTTCTCGACGTACGGCACCATATAGCCGCCGTCGACTTTCACCGATCGGCCTGTGGCCGGCGGCTGAGCAACGATCTCGCGCTTAACCAGCGGCTCGTCGGCGATGCAGATACCAGCCACAAACAAGTGAGCAGCGACTGCAATTGCGGCAGGGAAACGTGTGCTTTTGCAGATTTGAAGTGATCTAATCATGATGAAGTTCTGACGATTCAATCGGAGTGTCCATCCAGAATGACCAAAGGCGCGGCCTGTGGCAAGAAGCGGCGTCTGCAAATGAAAAACGCTGTTCGTCTCGATGAAAGTTCGGTGCAATTATGCTATCTTTTTAGGGGGCTGAGCTGCAGCCATCAGTTAACAAAAACGCTCATTGGATGTTGGGGTTAAAGGTTATGGCGGATAGCGCTCCATGGATCACGTATCGCCCGGGCCTGAAGGTGCTCGACTGCACGATTCGCGACGGCGGACTGATCAACAATCATCAGTTCAGTGATAAGCTCGTGCGAGCGGTCTACGAGACCTGCGTGGCGGCGGGTATCGACTACATGGAGGTCGGTTATAAGGCCTCGCCGAAGCAGTTCTCGCGCAGCGATTTTGGGCCCTGGAAGTTTTGCGACGAAGGCGTCCTCAACAAGCTTTTCAGCGATCACGACGAAGAGAAGACCGGGTTGAAGCTGACAATCATGGCCGATGCCGGCAAATGCGATTGGCGCGAGCAAATTGTTCCGCGGCAAGAAAGCAAGCTGGCAATGATTCGCGTGGCGTTCTATGCCCATCAGGTGTCCGAAGCCGTCCAAATGATCGAGCACTGCCACGGACTTGGCTATGAAACCTGCGCGAATCTCATGGCGATTTCGACTATTACCGATGTTGAGATCGACACGGTGCTCGCCGAGATTGCGAAGACACATGCCGAGGTCATGGTGATCGTCGACAGCTTCGGCAACCTCTATCGCGAACAGGTCGATCGACTCTATGCCAGGTATTCAGGCGCCATGGCGGGCACCGGCAAAGAAATCGGGATGCACGCGCATAACAACATGCAGCTCGCTTTTGCCAACACGATTGAAGCGATCATTCTGGGCGCCAATCGCGTCGATGCCACGATGGGCGGGCTCGGACGCGGCGCCGGCAACTGCCCTATGGAACTGTTGCTCGGGTTTTTGCGCAATCCCAAGTTCAAGCTGCGGCCCGTTTTCGGGCTGCTGCAGGATCACATCGAGCCACTAAAGTCCACAGTCGAATGGGGACCGTTCGTGCAGTACAACATTACGGGGCAGATGAACCTGCACCCGCGGCACGCGATTCAGTTCCGGGCGACCAAAGAAAAAGACGACTACGTGAAGTTCTATGATCAAGTCGGCTCAGATGTTTAGATCGCTGACCTTAGATCGATCACGCGTACTGTCCCAGCGCGGGAATTAATTCGCGTATCGGGTCGGTTAGTGGCTCTGGGTTGAACTGGGCGTAAGCCAACAAGTCGCGGCGAGTAACAACGCCCACGAATCGGCCGTTTTCGACGACCGGCAAACGACGAATACCGTACATCGAAAACATCGACGCCGCGGTCGAAATCGGATCTTGCGAGTCGAGCACGTGCACGCTCGAGCTCATGTATTTGGTGACAGGCTGGCTTCGCACGCTCTCATCGAAGAGCACGTCCATCAGGTTCGGCTCGGAAATAAATCCAATTACCTGGCCTTCTTTGGTCACCACCGGCGCACCGCTGAGATGATGTTTGGTGAGGGTTTTCACCGCGTCCATCAGCGTGGCCTCGGGGCGAACCGAGATCACGATTTTGCTCATGATATCGCGAATTACGGCCATCGTTTTTAGCTCCGTTTCAATGTTGTCGTAACTGGATTTAGTTAGTTAGCGTCTTGCGGCATGGTGCCTAACACGAACATCGCACCGCACTCGTAGCAATTGTCAGCAACCCGCCGGCAACGCACGACTTCAATTTGGAAATCCTTCGTTTTTGGCAAGCGAATCCGGCAGCGTTCTTTCGGCAGCATCTGTACCGGCGACAGGAAGCAGATGCCCTGCCGCGAAGCATCGGCCGTATAAACGCCTAAATATTCTTCGCCGCGCTGCAGGATTGCCTGGCCGCGAAGATAGAAACGATGGTACGCGCGGCGGCACCCAGGCCGCGCGTTCAGCGGGCCGTGGTGATCGAAGAAGCCTTTTAGCTCGTCGGGAAGTATGGTCTTTTGGTCGACCTTGCCCCAAGCGAGCTGCATTACGCTTTGGTCATCGCTGATATCCAACATTCGACATACTCTCCATCAAAGCGGGTTCCCGCCTGCTGCCTTTGGTATTCGAACACACTTTCCGGCGTGGCCGGTTCATCTGCACCGCGGCGTGCGGTCATCGTGTCAAACACATCGACGATCGACAACATTCGTGCCCACGGATGAATCTCATCCTGCCGGATTCGCACCGGGTAGCCTGAACCATCAACATGCTCATGGTGTTGATAAACCATCATGAGCTGACCGAAATCCAAGTTGCTATTGCCGCACAGTTCTGAATATCCGCGCGACGGGTGGGATTCCACGACATCCAGTTCGTCCCGCGTCAGCGGGCTGGTTTTCGTAAGGATGCGGTCCGGGATAAAACGTTTTCCCAAGTCATGTAACATCGCGGCCGTGGCAATTCTGCGAAGTTCATCGATTTCCGTGACGCCAGTTTGTCGAGCGAGGATTACGCAGTAGCTGGCCACATTGGTCACGTGGCTGAACGTCGTAAAGTCGTGGCGCGCGAGCCTGAACAATTCCCGCGGCAATGGTTCACTTTTGGTGAATAGGTTCACCAGGTCCTGGCCGACCTTCTCCGCCAGCGTGTGAAACTTGCTGCAATCGACTAACCGCAGCGTCTGCTCGACGGCAATCGCCACCGCGAGCTGTAGCGCGGCGTATTTTTCCGCGGAATGAATTAACGGTTCTTTTAAAATCGAGTCGACCGAGTCGAGCAACTGGTTGCTAATGGCCGCAAAATCGCGGCTTCGAACGTACAGGTTCTCGATTCCGCCGCTCACAAGTTCGGCGTACTGGTCATCGCTCGGCCCATGGTCGGCACGCGAATATAGCCGTGGTTGAGTGCCCGTCTCATATTGCACGAACAGGTCGACGGCATCTGCATGACTAGCGCGAAGCGGGCGCACCGCGATTGGCACGAAGCCAGCCGGGCATTTCACCTCCGGGCCACTTAAGGGAACGATGGCGCTCATCGCGTCGTCCTAGCGTCCTTCAGCATTAGAGACAGCCGCCCGACCGACCAAAGCCGGGCATATAACAAATTTAGAACGCTCAGCAGTTAGCGGCGGCGATAAACAGAACTCGACGGCCGCGGTCGCGCCGCATAATTACACGGCGATTGCCGGTCGTAGCGGGTGCGCGCGTTCTATCGAATTTGGCGGCCCTATTTCCACGGGTCGAGGCAGTTCCCGTGGCCGGTCCGAAAATCACTAGGCGGTCTTTTCCAAATCGCTTGCCTGGTTGATTTTGTTGTAGAGCGTCTTCAGGCTAATCCCCAACTCGTCTGCCGCTTTGGGTTTGTTTCCACCATTGCGTTCAAGTGCCTGGTAGATTGCCTGCATCTCGAGGTCGCGAAGTGTAATCGGACCAGGGTGGTTCGCCGCGGCGCCCGTGAGTTGACGCCGATTGAAATGCGCGGGCAAATGCGCCGCATCGATCGGCCCCGCATCACATAAGATCGTGGCGTGCTCGATTACGTTCGCCAATTCGCGCACGTTGCCCGGCCAAACGTGCGACTTCAGCACAGCGATCGCGTCCTCGGCAATGTGGCGAACTCCGGCGCCCGCTTTTCCGCGAAACCGCGTCAGCAAGTGCTCGGCCAGTTCGCCGATATCTTCAGTCCGATCGCGCAGTGGCGGCAGGAAGATTTCAAACGTATTGATACGGTACATAAGGTCTTCGCGAAAGTCGCCCGACGCAACCATTTCCGGCAAATCGCGGTGTGTGGCGCACACGACGCGAACATCGATATTAAGGGCACGATTCTCCCCAACGCGGCGAATTTCGCGGCTTTCGAGCACGCGTAGCAGTTTCGCCTGCATCGCCTTCGGAAGCTCGCCGATTTCGTCGAGAAAGATTGTCCCGCCATTCGCAACTTCAAACAGTCCGATCCGGTGCTCGTCAGCGCCTGTGAAGGCGCCTTTGCGATGCCCGAACAACTCGCTTTCGATCAACGATTCGGGCAGCGCACCGCAATTGATCGCGACAAATGGTTCGCCCGATCGTGGGCTTTGATCGTGAACCGCCCGCGCGACAAGTTCCTTGCCAGTGCCCGTTTCGCCTAATATAAGCACAGTGGAACCCGTCGGCGCAACTTTGGAAATCAACGTGCGCACACGATCCATACCGGCCGAAGTTCCAACAAGTCGCGGCGTGCCTTCGATGCGTTCGAGACGCCGCTTTAGCGCGCGGTATTGCTGAGTGAGTCGACGTTTTTCCTGCACGCGCCGCATCAACGCTTCGATTTCGACGAGCTTGCAAGGTTTCGTGAGATAGTCGAATGCTCCATGCCGAAGGGCCGCGATCGCTGTCTCCAGCGATGACTTCCCAGTCAACACCACGGCATCGGCATCGGGGCATAGCTCGCGGGCCTTGGCGATGACATCAATCCCGCTCAGGCCGGGCATATCGAGGTCCACGAGCAGGCAATCGAAAGACTCTTTTTCGAGGGCCGCAGCGGCGGTGAGCCCATCGGGGCAAACGGTCACGCGATGCCCCATCCGCGGAATCTCAAGCTTCATGAGCTCTTGCAGTGAGCGCTCGTCGTCCGCAAATAAGATCGCAAGGCCTTTCGCCTCGTGAGAATGGTCGGCGTTCTGAGTTTTTGTCGTCATAGGATGCTACAGGCTAAAAGTGTTAATACGATTTGTTCGATTTAGGCGGCCGCTGCGAGTCGTTTACGCGCGCCGTGACGCAACGGAAGTAAGACGGTAAACCGCGAGCCTTTTCCAGGACCATCGCTGTGAGGAATGATTTGGCCGTGGTGCTCCTCGACGATGCGGTAAGTAATGGACAAGCCGAGCCCTGTCCCCTGCCCTCCCCGCCGACGGGTAAAAAACGGCTCGAACAGGTGCTGCCGCACTTCATCGTTCATGCCGCAGCCGTTGTCTTCGACGACCAACTCGGCATTGCTGTCTCGTTGTCGCACCGCGACGATGACCGTGCCTCCCGAATCAACACTATCGAGCGCATTCGTAATGAGGTTCAGGACAACCTGCTTCATTTCCTGCGGGCAAAGCTCCGCGATCACCGGCCCGCCATCGCGAAGAATCACGGTCTTGTTTTGGTACTTGCCGAGATGGCGGATCATTTCAATGACGCCCGCCACGAGATCGCGAAGGTCGGTATTTTGTCGCTCGGGATCGCCCATGCGGCTGAAGTCTAACAACTTCTCGGTAATCTGCTTGCAGCGAAACGCTTCTTTTTGAATCATCGCCAGGTAGTTGCGGACTACTTCGCGATCGCCGCGATGCTCCTCGCCCACATGCTCGAGCAGTTCCGACAGGCGGCCTTCGAGCGATTCACTGCACATCGCAATAGAAGCAAGCGGATTATTAATTTCATGCGCCACGCCGGCGGCCAGGAATCCCACGCTCGCGAGTTGCTCGGATCGCACGACCTGCTTCGTTCGCTCGCGAACTTGCGAATCCAAGTCGTCACGGATCTCCTGAAACCGGGCGGTCATGTCGTTCATAGACTCCGCCAATTCCCGCATTTCATCTTCGCTTTCGAGACCGATGCGATGGTCGAAATCCCCGGCCGCAACTTTTCGCGAGCCAGCAACAAGCGTCGCGATCGGCCGCGCGATCCATTTGCGAAAGAGCTGCACCGCGGCAATCAACAGCGCCGTGGTGAGAATCGTGGTCGTCCACGCGAGCCCGATCGCGAATCGATATTCGTTACGAACATCCGACGCCAAGTCGCGGAACCGGTCATGCAAGTAACTCGGCAATTTGACCGCCAGCTCGTGCAGCCGATCGACGTCACTCCGCAACTGGCTCACGACTTCCCTGTTGTCCAACAGCCAGTCGGGCGCATCGCTCGTGTCGTATTTCTTAATATGAGCAACGACGGTGTCGATTTCTGCCAGTGTGTCCCGTTCGGCGTGGTCGTCCGCGATTGTCAAATCGGTGCGAGCGCGGTTCGAATCAAGCTGCTCTCGATATCGAGCCAATGCCTGGGAAAAGGAATCCAACTGGGCATGGTAGTGCTGCCACAGAAGCGTGTCCGCTTCGGCTTTCGCTGGCGAGTTCTCAAAGGAGTCCTCGAGATTTTGCCGATCCTGCAACTTGTTGAGCATCTCATGCAGGTTTGCAACATGGTCGCGCAGCTTGTCGGCCAGTGGCAACTCGGCGGAGCGGGCACTCAGACTCTTCACCAGGCTGCGATAGGCATAGATGCCATAACACGCACTGCCAAACAACGTGAGCACCGAGATTGCGAACAATCCCAGTCCGAGCCGCAGTTTGTTGCGTATGGGCCAATGCGAAAAGAGCACGTGCGACCTCCTTGTCGCGCGATGGGCTTGATGCCGGTCAGCGCTGGCTGACGAGCATTCGGGCTTCATCCTGAATCCCGGTGGCGCAGTCCGTCGCGGAGGGCGGGTCCTTCGGCGCACTGTCAGCCACGTTCGGGCGAGAGTCTATCAAAACGCTCTACAAAGTGAAAGCTGAGCGGCAGCCTGCTAGCAGTGCTAATAGCGATTTACTCGGCGCAGCAACCAAATCCCCGTGGCCGCCAACACGAAATTGCCAAGCCACACCGATTGCGGCGGGAATGAGCCGTCCTTGGCGTGGTCCACGCTCACGGCGAGCAGCGGATAGTAGACCAACAGAATCGGCAGAAAGCAGATAAAAAAGCTAGCAATGAACTCGCTAAACCGCATTCGAACTGCCACCGGCACGCCGATCAACACAAAGCACAGGCAGCTAAAACCGTTGGCCCAGCGGCGCCACGGCTCAGTGTGCAGCCGGTGCAACCGCGACTGCGCCGTTTCGATGTCTTGTTGTTTGGCTTTCCAAACCGCGCTCGATAGGGAGTTAAAATCTCCGGTAAGCAGGCCAAATGCTGTTTGAGCAATGTTGGCCTGTTGAACCCGAATCACTTGCTGCTCTTGCTCTTTGATGGCTGGCGCGATTTCAGAAAGCGCGTAATTCGACGGACTGCGATTCTTATCCGAGGCGCCTGTTAAGTCTTCGACCGACATTTCGTACTCAAACTTGCCGGGGTCGCTGTAATTTACTGCTCCCTGCAACTCGAAGTCGTAGAAGTCGACAACCAGTTTCCCCTCCCCTGGTCGCAAGCTCATTTCCGCCTCGCGGGCGGCAATCGTCCACGCTGGTCCACCACCGCCAGACTGCATAACGAGCGTTGGTTCGATCAGACGATGCCCGTCCACATTGCGGACACTCATGTTTACTCTGCCCATGTTCGACGTGTGGTGCATACTAAGCTGTCCGTACGTTACCTCTTCGATTGACGCCAAAAACACGCGGCGAACGCCGGTGACACCCCAGCTCACCGCGTAGTCGTTGATCACCACCGCGACGAAGCTCACAAACGTTGCCAAAATGAGCGTCGGCCAAACGACAGCCATCGGCGATATGCCGAGCGACTTAATTGCGACGATTTCGTTATACGACGACATCCGCCCGTAAACGCTCGTCGTGGCCAAGAGCATGGTGCCCGGCACGGCAAACTGCATGGACTGCGGGATCAAGTATGGCGCCATCTGCATCAGCGGGCCGAGACCGATCCCTTTGTCGACGGCTTCTTTGCCGATCAAGACGATGAAGATCAGCAACGTGAGGCCCGTAAGCGTCAGCAAAAAGACCTTCACCAGATCGAACAACACATAGCGCGTGAGAATGCGCATAAGCTGGCATCAGATCCTGACGAACATTGTGGCCCCAGTCTTGGCAGATTAAGAGCGGGCACTGTAGCGGTAAGTCGCTCGATCAACAACGACAAACGGGCCGCTATTACGACAGTTCCTCGGCCAGGACCGCAGCTAGCACTTGCTAAAGAGAGATAAAATCACGAGGCGTAATAGCGGCGCCTAAACGCGCTCTGCATCGACGGTGGGCCGACTTTGGCGAAGCTCTTTCATCATGCGACGGATGGCCGCACTGTACTGCTGAATCGCAACCACATAGTCGCCACCGTCCGTGGCGGTGCTGGCATCCAACCTGGCAGCATCAAAGACTTGCCAGTCGACCGACCGGCCGGTGTCCTCCTCTGGCAAATCACGAATTCTGGAAGCAATTTCCGCAAGCGTGCCGGCGACTTTCGGACCGGGCACACAGTTCGCCTTGCGGTAAGGACCGTTACCGTACGGCCCGCCGATCGGCCCAATTGGTGGACACGTCGCCGCATTGGACGTTCGAAATGCGAGGGCCGCGCCCACGGCAGCGATAAAACCAATGCCGGAGCCAACCGCGCCTGCCCAAATCTCATTGGCGACGCAATACGCAAGTACAGCTAGGCACGCACCAGCGGCCAGCCACATCGGAGCCGCGCCAGCCCGCCGATCGCCGCCCGACGGCGGGCTTCCGGTAGCTGCGGGAGCAATGTGCGGTACATCCCCGTCCACTTGCGCGATGACCACCGAAATGTTGTCCGGCCCACCGCGGAGATTCGCCAAATCGACAAGCGTGTCGGCCGCCTCTTGCGGCTCCAAACAACGCAAAATCGTGCCGAGTTCCTCGTCATTTACGGGACCAGTCAGGCCGTCGCTGCAAATTAAAAACTTATCTCCCGTCTGAACCGTAAACGGCCCCTCGAGATCAACGTGCACGGTCGGATGCGGCCCCAGCGAACGCGTGATCACGTTTTTTGGAATGTACGAAGGCACGTCCGCTTCGGACATCTGCCCCGCGGCCGCCATTTCCCACACCAGGCTGTGATCGAACGTCAACTGTTCGAGCACATCGCCGCGCAGTCGGTAGACACGGCTATCTCCGATGTGGGCCACCAGCGCGCCCTGCGGCAGCAATACCAGGCAGCTGCAAGTCGTTCCCATGCCTTGGAACCCGATACTGCTTTGTCCTTTCGCATGAATCGAGCTGTTAGCATCGCGAATGGCCTGCCGAAGCGCAGCCGGCGGATAAAGATCGCGTAGCTTGAAATAGTTGTGCGAAATGTGGTCGACCGCCAGCTTGCTGGCGAGCTCACCCGCAGCGTGCGCACCCATGCCGTCCGCAACGATAAGTAGATGCCCCCGCGTGGCCCATACGGCGACGTCTTCCGTGGGGAAAACCCCGATCGAATCCTGATTGTTCGAGCGGCGCATCCCCAAATCGCTCACCGAAGCATGCTTCAGCGCAAACGTCGGGCAAATAACATGGTCGTGGGTCGACATGCGCGGCAACGAGAAACGCCGGTGTGATTCGCTACGATGTGCTTGCGCTAGCTGCTTCCCGGCGCACGAAAATTACCAGGAAACTTGCAGATTTACATTGTATCCAGTCGCTATTCCGGCGGGAACTGCCACGGACTTGGTGAATGCATCGCCCGATTCAGCCACGTCGCAGCCGGGCTGGCAGCCACTGGGGACCGTTCTTATAATCCGCCCCCTCGTCTCCACGTTCAATCGAACATTTCTATGTTTAAAGCGAATTGCGCCTTACTCGTCAGTCTTTTGCGCCGGCCGCAACTCGGTCGTTGTGCCAGCCGGGCCATTCTATTGATGGTTCTAGCGTTGTCCGCGACAGGCTGTGTGCGACGCCGGTTAAATGTGCGAACGAATCCGCCCGGGGCCCTCGTTTATGTTGATAACCAACAGATTGGCACGACGCCGTGTTCTGTCGACTTCACATACTACGGCACGCGCGAGATTCGACTCGTAAAGCCCGGCTATGAAACACTCACGGTTAATCAGCCAATCCCTACGCCCTGGTATGAATACATTCCGCTAGACTTTGTCAGCGAGAATCTGGTGCCGAACAAGATTCGCGACAACCGCACCGTGACTTACGATTTGGCGCCGCAAGCCATCATGCCGCCCCAGCAGTTGGTCGATCGGGCCAACCAGCTTCGGCAAGACGCGCTGCAATTCCCCGTCGTGCCAGCCGGTGCGACGATTCCAGTCGGCGCAACCGCGATCGCGCCTGGAACGCCAATCATCGCGCCGGGGCCGGCGACTGTCGTGGCGCCACCCGGGACCGTTCCACAACGGCTGCCGGATGTCTACTCGCCGCAAGTACAGCCGATCGTTCCAGGCGCAACGCCTGAGTTGTTGCCGGCCCCGCCGGCCGTGCAATAAGGCTGCGAAGGTCTCCTGGCGACGCCGACGGATTTACTTCACGTTGCTTGGGTTCACCGCACCACTGATCAGCCGACCCGGCTCCGTGGCGACTTTGTCGAGAAAGATTCTCGCGTTCACGAGCACCGGCTTCACGTACATCGTGAGATCCTGAATGTTCGCCAGAACCGTATTAGCGTTATATATCAGCGTGTTCAAATTGTTGTAGAACTGCGGATCGTTGATGAACTTGCCGACAGAGCCGGTCTGGTTATTTAGCGCGTGAGCAACGTCGGCCAAATCTTTGACGAGCGCATCCACATTCTGCACGGCTTTAAGTAGAGCATTGGCTACATCCGGGCCGCGCGCACCGAGCGCGTTCGTGAAGCCCTCGAGGTTCTTGAAGTTCTTCTCTGCCGATTGCAGTACGACGCGCGAGTCGCCCATCGTCGTCCGGAACTCGTGAATGGCGTCAGGTAGCTCATCTAAACTTTGGCGAATACGCTGCCGCATTTGCTGACCCCCGGCGGGTGGCTGAACATTGGGCGGCTGAACACCGGGCGGTTGCACTCCGTTCAGCGGCAGTTGTGTGCGATACGGCACCTGCGGGTTGGCAGGTAGACCGCCCGGCCCCGGAACCCCGGCTGGTTCATCGCCGATAATGTCGTTGACGGACTGCATGGTTTGCGCGAATTGGTTCATCGCGCGTTCGGTCGTATCGAGCAATCGTTTGACGCGACCTTGGCTGCCGGGCCCGTCGTCTTCACCAAATGCTGTGTTCACGCGGCTAGCAAGCTTCGAAACTTCGTCGCCGGCGTTGGCAAGTGACCTGCTGGCCGCGCCGAATTCTTCTTTCAAGTCGCCGAGCTGGCCCAGCGAATCAAATGGATTCGGATCGACATGCCCCTGGAAGACCGTGCCATTCGCAACCGGCTGCGCCCCAGGAGCTGGCCGCTTGCTAAGAAAATCGATCGTGGCATCGCCCAGGACGGTCGTGCGGATGTGCGGTTCGAAATCGGTAAACAGTGGGCGGTTGCCATCGATATCAGCCTTCAACAATACGCCGCCGTCTTTGTCTTCGATCGACTTTACGCGGCCAATAAGAATGCCGTTCTTCCGCACCGGCGTGTTCGTGTCGACGCCAGGAGCTTGAGGAACTTCGATCCCAACCTGATATTTGGAATGCCCCCAGGGCAGCCACCCCATAGGGAGCGGCGCGTTGAGGCTCGCCAACAAACCGCCGACGATCATCGTCGCAAATACGACGACGCCGACGCGAAACTGCATTTGTCGTTCGTTCATCAATTAGCCTCTAGCTGTTAGCTATTAGCTGTGCCCGTATTTGTTTTCTGTCCCATTCTGACTAACAGCTAAAAGCTACTAGCTCACTTTTACCCGGTCGCTTGCTCCATTTCGAGCAGCCGTTCGCCGGCTTCGCCGCGGACGAATTGCGAAACTCGCTTGTCCTTGCAAGCCATGACTTCTTCCGGCGTGCCGTCAAAAATGATTTGCGATTCGCTCGCCTTGAGCCGCGTGAGCGGGTAAAGCATAACGACCCGATCCGCAACCTTTTGGGCCGTCTTCATATCGTGCGTCACAACAATGCTCGTCACCGCGTTCTGGTCGCGGGTTCGCATGATGAGCTCATTGATAACGTCGCTCATGATCGGATCGAGGCCGGTAGTAGGTTCGTCGTACAGCAGCACTTCCGGACTCATCACCAGCGCCCGTGCCAGCCCGACACGCTTGCGCATACCGCCAGAAAGTTGTGCCGGCCGCTTTCCAAGTACCGTGTTCGGCAGCCCGACTTGTTTCAGGCGTTCGCTCACAACTTGCGAAATCTTCTGCGAACCCATGTTGCGAGCTTCCTTGAGCGGAAACGCAATGTTGTCTGCGACGGTCATGCTGTCAAACAGCGCCGCGTTCTGAAACAAAAATCCGAAGCGTCCTCGGAGCGCCGTAAGTTCCTTTTCATTAAGCGAATCAATCCGCTGACCATCGAATTCAACATGCCCGCTCGACGGAAACAACAAGCCAATGATGTGTTTAAGTAACACCGTCTTACCGCAGCCGCTCTCACCAATGATCGCCAATGTTTGCCCGCGCGGAATTGAAATCGACACGTTTTGCAGCACTGCTTGGCGTCCGAAATTGACAGTCAAATCGCACAGCTCGATCAGCGTCTCCGCCGGTTCGACAGACTTCGTGGCTTTCGCTTTTATCGCGCTGGCTGCCATTAACCGAGCTCCGGCCAAATCATGTTGTGGACCCGATCAAGGCCGATGCTGAGGAAAAAGTCGAGCATCAGGATAATAACAAACGACAACACAAACGCTGCCGTTGCCGCGCGCCCAACACCCTCTGCCCCCGGCGCGCAATTAAATCCTCGATAACAACTGACGATCGCAATCGTGGCGCCGAAAAACACGCTTTTGAAGATGCCGTAGAACAAATCCCAGTTGTGGACAAACTGCTGCGAGTTGTGCCAGTAGTGATACGAATCGATGCCAAACACCTGCACGCTATAAAGCCAGCCACCCACGATGCCCATAAAGATCGCCATGATCGTGAGCGACGGAATCATTAGCAGGCAGCCAAGGAATCGCGGCACCACGAGATAGTGAATCGGATTCGCACCCATCGAGGTGAGTGCATCGATTTGCTCCGTTACCCGCATCGTCCCGACTTCTGCAGCAATGGCACTCCCGACACGGCCGGCCAACATCGTGGCGGCCAAAACCGGACCGAGCTCGCGGCACATCGAAAGATTGATGAGCGCACCCAGGCGGGTCTCGAACCCGAATTGCTTGAATTGGGTATACGATTGCACCGCCAGCACCATGCCGATGAACGTCCCGGTAAGCGCGACAACCGGTAAGCTCAACACGCCAATGTTGTAGAAGGCAGGAATGATCGTATCGCGGCGGGGCATCCGCGTCGCGAGCCAGGCGATGGTTCGCCACATGAACAGCGTCATGTCGCCAAGAGTCTCGAACCAGCGAATGACGACGGCGCCGACGTCTGCTGTTGAATCGTAGACTGCTCCCCCAACCCCACGGCGTGGAGTCTCAAGAACGGCGTTTGGAGGTGCACTAGCCATTTGGGGGCATCCTAAGGTGCTGCTGGCAACGTCGGTTAGGCTTTAGCCTGACGCTTACCGTGTCAGGCTAAAGCCTGACCTACCGCGGCTGCTACCAGCGCGCACGCGCCCCCCGGGCGTACGTCCCTAGTAGTCGGTATCAACGACTCTGCCGCTTGAGTAAAGTTTAGGGGCGAATACTTGGAAGCCAAGTTCGCGAATGGAAAATGCACTGCTGGCATCAATGACCAAGCCATCTTGGCTCGGCGGCGAGTACGACATCAGTCAAAACGCTGGCAAAGACGGCCGCGCGATCGATTCCTGGATAATTCCTTTGACCCAGCCCGACGCAATTCGTCTTCTATCTATAACCGGGTCGGAAATCGACCTGCGTCGGGCGGCCGAGCGGCTCGTCCCCAGCCCCGCGTCAACAGCGTTCGAGCCCACGGTGACGCCAAACTCGTTCGACACTACCTCTTTCGACAAAATCGAAGAGCACGTGGGAAGTGTTTACCGCTACGCCCTGCGGCTAACTCGACGCGTCGATACGGCCGAGGACCTGACCCAAGAAACCATGCTCCGCGGATGGCGGAACCGGGCAAGCTTGCGCGACCCACGCGTCGCACGAGTCTGGCTCCTAAAAATCGCCACCAACCTATGGAACGACCAACTACGACGCACGACACTCCCAACGCAATCGATCGTGGCCGATCCAGCCTGCTCTCGCCCGGCAGCTTCGACGATTGGCGACGCCCGGGAAAGCGTCGAACTCGCGCTTGCCGCCATGGACGAGTTGCCACCTCGCCAACGACAAGTTTTGTATCTCGCCACCTGCGAACAAATGACCAATAGCGAAGTTGCAAATGTGCTGGAACTATCCGAAGCAGCCGTCAAATCAAACCTGTCACTCGCCCGTAAAGAGATGCGACGCCGCCTGAAGGACGTTTACGCAGAAGTGTGCGGCCACCGTGCTTGCCCAAACTCATGAACGAATATTGTTCCAACCTGGATAACTATTTGCTCGGCGATTTATCGCGGGCCGAAGAGGCGGCGTTCACCGAGCACCTCGACAGTTGCGACGAGTGCCGCGAGGCAATTGGCGAGCAGCAGTGGATCGATGGGTTGCTCCAAGCTTCAGCGCAATTGGATAACGAGCTACCGCCACAGCGCATTGCCGCGGAATTGCGAGCCGTTGTAACGCGTCGCGAATCCTTCCGAAAACGAGCCATCGCTGTCTCGTTCGCATCGGCCGCGACGTTACTGGTCGCGGCTACATGGCTGCTTAGTCACCCCAGCGGCAATTTGCATGAGCAGTTGGCAAAAACAATCGATGTTCCTGCTTCCCCACCTACTCCGCAAGCGAAGTTCGTCGCTGGCAGGGACACCATCGCGGTGCCAGTCGAATCTCGCCACCCGGAGGTGACGATCGTCCGCGTCTATTCCACATTTCGACCAACCGACGATTCGGCTGTAGCCGCTTTCGAGCCCGAATCGAGTAACCCCAACAATTTGATCGACTTTTCGAACGGAGGTAGTTATGCCACGCATTAGATCTTCAGCTTCCAATGAAGCTGCTTTTCAATTCGCCGTCCTGATCGCGATTTGGCTGGTCACACCAGGTTTTGCGGCCGCGGAGGAAGACGGGGAACAATCACCGCCCAATGCTGAAGCATCGCAACGCGTTGAAGTCAAAGTACGGGCGCCGGAAGACAGCCCAACACCCGGCGCGCCGGGTAAGCGCGCGAGATCCCTCCCGGACACGACACTGATCGCCGGGCCTCCAAGCGATGGTTCGCCCGATTCGCAAAAACACCAAATCTTAGAATTCAAACAGCGAATGCAAGAGTTACAGAAGGCGCAGGAAAAACTGGCACACGATTACCAAGAAGCGATGAATGAAGTGCGAGGGTCGCTGCCGCGTAGCGTGCAACTCCAGCTGAACCAGCAAGAGGCAAAGCAAAAGCTAGAGACCGCCCAAGCGGAAGTGGCTGCCCTCGCCGCCGTCCAAAACCAACCGGCGGGCGCACCTCTGCCCGATAACGCCGCGCTCGGTACGTTCACACTGAAGTACGTGCGGCCCGAGGAAATCGGGCAGGCTCTTTACCGGATCACCGGCGGCGAACCGCGGATCGCTGTCGATGAACGAACCAACACGCTGATGATCGCCGGCAGCCCGAAGCAAATGGATGTTGCTAAGCAACTCGTGCTAACGCTCGACCAACCGGGCAAAGTTCAGCAAGGCAAATCTCTTGAAGTGCTTCAACTTCGCATCGTCTGGCTCTCCGAAGGCTTGACTGATCGCAGCATGGATCCCCCTAACCCCACGATCATCAGCCCTCCGGTGGCCGACGCGCTCCGCGAACTCGGTATGGAGTTGCCACAGGTCGTTTGCCAGCAACTAACTTCGTTGACGCTTACTCCAACCGGCCCAACCGGCAAGTATCGCTTCCGCGTGCCGACACAAATCGAGGACTCAACGTGGGAATTCCAGGGCGAGGGTACGGTCACCGCCACTTCGGACGATCGCTACGCCGTGGATTTCAATTTGAATCTTATGGAACCGATGTCGAAGGATAAGCAGCCGTCGCAGCTCAGTGGATCGATCCTCACTCCGCTCGGGCATTACACAGTGATGGGCACGACAACGATTGTGGCGCCAGCGAAAGACTCCACCGTCGGAAAGGCCCAACGGCTTTCCGCATTCGTTGTGTACTTGGACCGACCAAAAGACTTTGGCGACACCGATTCGTCGGGCGCCCCGGCGAAGAAGGCTGATAAGAAAAGCAGATAATCGTCGAGACAACGCCAACGTTCGATTACGCATTTAACCCCGGGCGAGTTGCCGGGGTTATTTATTTGCGCTAGCCGCCGCAGTTAGAAAAGTGACGAGGTCGCGAAGGTCGTCAATCGACATGAGCGATTGCAAATTCTCCGGCATGACGGAAGTCGTCGCCATGTGCCGCTCGGCTATCGATTCGCTCGTAAGCGTAAACTTGTGCGCTGCTGAGTCAACGTAAGACTCCTTGCCGTCGTCGCCTGGCTGCTGCAGACGCAAACCCGTGTACACTTTCCCGTCCTCCGTCGTCAACATCCAAGCCTGGTAGTCCGGCGCGATTTCCTGACTCGGAAGCAGGATCGAAGCAAGAATCTTATCACGCGTCGAATTGCGACCGACTTGCGTGAGGTCGGGCCCAACGCCTCCGCCGCGGCCCTCGAACTTGTGACAACCGCCGCAGCGAGGGCCGGTCGAACTGAAAAACAACCGCCGCCCAGATGCCGCATCGCCCGGTTCGGCTACCAGCTTCGACCAGGCCGCGATATCCGTCGCCACCGGCCGCGCATCGTCTGCATTGGCATTCGCGACTCGTAACCGAAGCGCGCGACGCGCCTCGCGTTTGACCTCCGTCTGTTTGTCGTCGGCAAGCGTAACCAATTCATGAAGATATTGGTCGGGCGCGGCCGATAGACCGGCGATCGCCTCGGCACGGATGTCTGCGGGTTGCGACTCGTCCCGCGCGATCTTCAATAGCAGCAAAAATCGCTCGTCATTCGATTGCTGGGCAAGCGTGCGGACCGCCTCCATGCGTAGCTGCTTATCGTCGGATTTCAAATACTCGCCCAGTTTCTCACTGGTGAGAAACTTATGGTCCGGCGAGATCAACCGGAGCGCGAGCGCATACACCTGCGCCGAACGTTTTTCGTTCTTCAGCTCCCGCACCAGTAATTCATCGGTGATCTCAGTACCGGTCATCTTTGGTTCATGACTTAGCCAATCGATCGCGCCGAGGACCGCTAGGTAATATCGCTGGCTAGGTTGCGGCCCCTCGAGCAGCGGCGGCAATTCGTCCCTCAGCGCGGTGATTCGCTCGTCCGCGATCCAGCGCACTGCGAAGAGTCGAACATCGGCCGATTTGTCGCGCAGCGCCTTCCTTAACAGCTCTTCCGTTGGGCCGGTGCCGCGCAACCGCCACGCTTCCAGCTTGGCGAGGCGAATTCTTTCGCCGTCCAAAGTCGAATCCGGCGTCTCGGTAGCCCATCGCGTGAGATCCTTATCCCGCGAAAAGCCGCGAACTCCACTCGCGAAGACGAACGGATCGTTCGATTCCGCCCCTGTTTTACTCTCCGAAGCCGCCATCGATTCAGCCGCCACATCCTCCTGTGACCGCGCCGGGAACGTAGCCTTTACCGCGTCCGCCGGCACCACGAGATGCCAAATGCGGCCGCGGCCATGCACCGGGTAGTCTTTCAGCACCCAGTCTCCGAAATACAGCGAGCCATCTGGCGCAACGGCCATCCCCGTGGGCCGAAAATCCGCATCGCCCTGGACGATCGTCTCTCGCTTCGCACCGTACGATGCGCCCCGCGGCACAAGCTCATATCGATCAATGCAGTGATCTCCCCAACTGGTCACCCATAACCACTTCCCCAGTGCGACAATCGCCGTCGGTGCCTCACCAACACCGCATACATACGGCATCGTACCGGGCAATTCGCCATTCCACGCTTGCAGCGGATGCGTTCCCGCGCGGCCGTACTGAAAGCGGAAACCGTAATCGCCCCCCTGCACCACATGCACCATGCGGCACGGCGGGCTGGCGTCCGGGTCGTTGTCGATCGCAAAGATTCGCATATCAGGGAGCGCACAAATGGAAAATGGATTCCAGAAGCCGGTCGCAACTCGATGCGGCCCGCGGCCGTCTTCCCCGCATTCGAAAACACAGCCGGCTCCATCTTTGCCGGAGACACTCCTTCCGTCTCGATCTACCAGTCGATAAGCCTTGCCGTGGTTCTCCCCCAATCCGAGGAGCAACTTCCCGTCGGCCGTCCGCGCAATGCCGGCAAGGCCATCGTGCGGATAGTCGTCGGTAGTTTCTAATCTCAAGATTTCTTCTTGCTTGTCCGCAACGTCGTCGCCGTCGGCGTCGCGAAGCAGCACCACGCCGTGCCTGGTAACGACGTACACAGCCCCGTCACTACGGGGCAACAAGTTCATCGCCTGGTTGAAACCCTCGGCAAACGTCGACCACGTGTCGAGCTTCCCGTCGCCGTCCGTATCGGCCAGCATGCGGATGCGATCTGTATCGGGCCCAGGCGAAGTTTCCCCCCGCAAATGCGTATGAGATTCGACGACGAGCAACCGGCCCTTCGAATCGAACGCGAGTCCGATCGGCGTCGTAATTTGCGGTTCCGCGGCAACCTGCTCTAACTTGTAAGAATCGCTCGCAACACGCGGCGGAGCAGCCGCCGCGAAATTCGAAATGCCGATAATTGCCGCTGCCAGGGCAATCCGCAACCGACGCGAAATGCGTGGCAAACCATTATCTTCGCGGGGTAAAATCACTTTTGAACGCAAACGTTGTAAAACGTATTCCAGCGGCGACCGCCGACCCTTCACGCACGACCCCAATGGAAAGTGTAGCTTATGCAGGAGCTTATCTTCCCCATCGAGCAAGAAAAAGATGGCGGCTTTATCGTCCGCGCGGCGGATAAATCGGTACTCGTGCGTGGCGAAAGCATGCCAGAGCTTAAAGGCAAAACCTACTTTGCCCTTCGGCGGACGCTTCCCCAAGGCGCCCAAGTGCGCGTGCGCTTCCCGTTCGAAAAAGTACGCACGCTCTCGCTAATCGCTCATTTAGCAGCCATCTACGCGTGGATCTTAGAAATAACGTTATTACTGCTTCACTGCTTTACAAAGGTTAAACTCGGCACCCCCAGTCAGGTGATCGTCCTGGTAGTCCTCATGGCTCTGAGCGGTTTCGCTTGGCAGCGACGCGAAGACCTTCGCTCGCTGCGTCATGCGCGCGGCCGAATTCCACTGACCACGTCCCAGTGCTTTGTAGTTGCCGCATTCGTAATAGGCCTGGGATTTACAGGCACGCTGGTAATGATTTTGGCCTCGAACCACTGAGCGCAAAAAATTAGCCCCGGGCGAGTCGCCCGGGGCTAATTGACTTTCAAATCCTACACTGCTTAAGCAGCGTCGCTTACGAGCCCGAGCCTTCGCCCGTCGCTCCATCGGCGCCCGCACCAACCGGCTCTGGTTCCGCCTTGTCCTTCGACGTGCGGCCTTCGAACACCAGCTGCTTCTTGTCGCCGACCTTCTTGACCTCGATCTTGATCGAGTCCTTGCCAGCGAACTCGCCCTTGAGCAACTCCTCGGCCAGCGGATCTTCGACAAACGTCTCGATCGCTCGGCGAAGCGGACGAGCACCGTAATCGGTGTTCGAACCCTTCTTGATGAGGAACTCTTTGGCTTCGTCCGTCAGCTCGATCACGAGGCCCTTTTCCTTCAGGCGTTCGCGTACCTTGCTCAGTTCGAGATCGACCACGTGCTTCAAGTCCTCTTCGTTCAAGTGGCGGAAGACGATGATGTCGTTCACGCGGTTGATGAACTCCGGCCGGAAGACCTTTTCGATCTCCTCCACGACGCGGTTCTTCATACCTTCGTACGAAGCATCCTGATCCTTGCCCGTGTTGAAGCCGAACGCACTTTCGTTCTTGATGGCTTCCGCACCCGCATTCGTGGTCATGATCAAAATCGTGTTGCGGAAGTCGATGTTCCGGCCAAAGCTGTCAGTCAGCCGGCCTTCTTCCATCACTTGCAGCAACATGTTGAACACTTCCGGGTGAGCCTTCTCAATTTCATCGAGCAGCACCACCGCGTACGGCCGACGGCGAATCTGCTCCGTGAGCTGACCACCTTCTTCGTAACCGACGTATCCCGGAGGCGCACCGATCAACCGACTGACGTTGTGCTTCTCCATGTATTCGCTCATATCAATTTGAATGAGCGCCTCGGCATCGCCGAACATGAATTCCGCCAGAGCCTTGGCGAGCAACGTCTTACCGACGCCCGTCGGCCCAGCGAACACAAACGTACCAGTCGGCCGCTTCGGATCCTGCAAACCGCTGCGGCT
>JABDGM010000046.1 GCA_013286045.1 Planctomycetota bacterium
ATTTGGATGGCAAGCCGCAGGCATTCAGCGGCAAGATCGCGTTTATCAGCCCGGAAGTGGATCCGATTACGGGGCAAGTTCGCGTGTGGGCGGAAGTCGACAATCGGGACGGACGGCTGCGGCCTGGGCAGGCGGCGATGATGAAGGTGCGGAAGTAGATAGTCGTTAGTTATTAGTCGCCGGTTCTTAACTCTATGACTAAGCCGCAGGCATCTATTGAACGATCGATGGCGTTGCGGACGCGGGCGGATTTGGTTTCGACCGCGGTGGAGAGCGTTGGGGCGACGACTTGGATCGTGAAGGATCCGCTGACGCTCGAACATTTTCAGTTTTCGGCGGAAGAGTATGCGCTGCTTGAGTGGTTGCGCGAGCCGGTTTCGATCGCGGAGCTGCAGCGATTGTTTCAGCGCCGGTTTGCGCCGCAGACGATTACGCCGACGACGGTTTGGGATTTTTTGAGCAAGTTGCACGCGGCAGGACTGCTCATCAGCGATTCGCCCGGGCAGGGACACGAACTGCTGGAGAGGCGGAAGCGAGAACAGTTTCGCAAGGTCGCCTATTCGTGGAGCGGGCTGCTCGGCATTCGGTTTCGCGGCGTCGATCCGGATCGGTTTTTGTCGGCCGTTCACGCGAGCTGCCGCTGGCTTTTCTCGCCGCTGACGATGATGGCAGTGACGGGATTACTGCTCTATGCGGCGTCCCTCGTGTTCGGTCACTTCGAGGAGTTCCGCAATCGTTTGCCGGAGCTTTCGGCGCTCGTCGATTGGCGGAATTTGCCTTGGCTCCTGCTTGCGATCGGCATGGCGAAGGCGCTGCATGAATTGGGGCACGCGCTCGCGTGCAAACATTTTGGCGGCGAAGTGCATGAGATGGGGTTTATGCTGCTCGTGTTCGCACCCTGCTTGTACTGCGATGTGACGGATGCGTGGCGGTTACCAAGCAAGTGGCGGCGGATCGCCGTCTCGAGCGCCGGCGTGGTGGTCGAACTGACGCTTGCGGCAGCGGCCACGATCGTGTGGTGGTACGCACAGCCGGGTGTGGTGCAGCTGGTCGCGCTCAACATCATGGTGATTTGCACGCTCAACACGTTGCTGATCAACGGGAATCCACTTCTGCGATACGACGGCTACTATATTTTTTCCGATCTCATGGAGGTGCCGAATTTGTGGCAGCGCTCGCGCGAAGCGCTGCAATATTTCCGGACGGAATGGATCATGGGACAACCGGCGGCGGACGATCCGTTGCTTCCGCCACGGCAGAGGCCGTGGCTTGCGGCGTATGCCGTTGCGTCAAAGATTTATCTGTCGATGGTTTGTGTGCTGATTGTGTGGGGACTGGCGAAGACGCTGTCGCCGTATCATTTGGAAAGTCTCGCGTATGCGATTGGCTTCACCGTGCTGGGGAGCGCGCTGGTGTCGCCGGTGCGCGGAGCCGTTGAGCTTGCCCGGAATCCGGTGAAACGTGCCGAGTTGCAGCAAGGTCGCGTCGCACTCGTGGCGGCGGTTGGTCTGGCGATCGCCGTCGGCGTGCTAGTTATTCCAGTCGATTACAACGTTTCGGCGCCGCTCGTTCTGCTTCCTGCCGATGCAGCCCGCGTTTATGCCACGAAGGAAGGCACGCTCGAATCCATGTTGCCGGCCGGGAGCAAGGTGATGCAGGGGGAAACGATCGGCAAGCTCGCGAACGTGGAAACGGATTTAGAAATCGCCCGGCTCGAAGGGGAATGCAAACTGCGCCAAATGCATGTCGAGCATTTAGAACGGCTGCGTGGAATCGATCATGAGGCAAATGATCAGTTGCCCACGGCACGCACGGCGCTCGCAGACAGCGAGCGGCGACTCGAAAACTGCCGCAACGAAGCGCGGCGATTGACGCTAACATCGCCGGTCGACGGGATTGTGATCCCGGCACCGCGCGTGGCTAAAACTCATCGTAGCGAAGGCCGATTACCGGGGTGGACGGGTTCGCTGCTGGACGAATCGGCGCGCGGCGCCCGCGTGCAGCCTGGCACACTAACGTGCATGATCGGCGATCCGCAGCAGATGTCTGCGACACTGCTTGTAGACGATGCGGAGGTGAAGTTTTTGCAGCCCGGCCAGCGGGCTCGGCTCAGCATTGAACAATTGCCGGGCCAAGTTGTTGAGGGCGAGGTGGTCGAGGTATCGCGTCACGAAGCCACGGATAACGACCGCGCGAAAGGCGCTAAAGCCGATTTTTCAGCCCTGCAGGCCGGGCTAATTGCGCCGGGTCATGAAGGCGCGCACTACGAAGTGCGCGTTCGATTGAACAATGAGCCGCAGGCGGGGCTCGTCATCGGAGGTCGCGGCGAGGCGAAGATCGCGACGGAGCGTGTGACGCTTGCGCGGCGGATTACGCGGTATCTAGCGCAGACGTTTCGTTTGCCGATTTAGGCGTCGCTGATCCGGCCTCGAAGAGGCCAGCTACAGAAGCAGCGTTACGGGATTGCGAAGACGAAACCGGTGTAAATGGCTGCTGTCCCAACCGCTGCATACCCGTCGCAGGGCGGATAGTTCCACCGCCATGGGTTGCAATCGCCCGGTCGATAATAACCGAGCGTGTAAACGCACTCGGTTGGGCAATCGGCGAGCATGCAGTATGGCAGGCACGGAACGGTGCCGAAGAAGTGGGCCGCTGAGCAGGCAGGTTGCAAGAAGCAGTCGCCACAGCAGTAGCGGCAACCGCAAACGTAGCCGTATCGCTCGGCGTTGACCTCCTCAAAGTAGAGCGGATTGTAGCAGGTGCAGGTTGCCTCCCATTGGTAGCAAAGCGCCGGCCAGCAACGGCACGCGCAATTGGGCCCGGCGTTGATTTGATTCCAACAGCCCGCGGCAAAATCGGTCGGCGTGTCGCCGCTCGGCTGCGCGATGTTGATTCCAAGTTGGCACAACGGCTTAAACACCGCTGCGGCGCACGGATCCGGTCGTGACGTGTTGGTAGGCGGAACGGTGCCTAGGGGAGCCGGCAGTTGGCCCGGCGCCGAATTGTCTGGGTTCGTTTGCAGTCCGTCGAAGTTTGCTTGATGAGTTTCCCAGCGGGCCCTCGAAGGCAAATACGCACCGGCGTCGATCGGCGTGTCGCTGAGCACGGCGTCGCAAGGTGTATTCTGTAGCTTCACCCCTTCAAACGGATCTTTCGTGGCCGCCGCGGATTTGGCGGCGCCCGGTGACAACGCCGTCTCGGCTATTCCTGACTCGCTTAATAACCCGAGCAGGGTGACTACCGCGAAAACGCATCTGGATGAGTTGCGGAGATATGTGGCACGCATATGACGGCACCGCTATCAAGAAAAGTTGTGCGAAGGGAATCGAGCGCTCATCTTCTTCGGCGAATGGGTGGGCGTGGGTTGAGCGAACCTTTCTTATGGGTTGTAGCGGCGCGGAAATAATCGATTGGATGTGGCTCCGTCAGATCAACGCTGCTTGCATCTCTGGAATCGTCGCAAGTCTTGGCAGCTAAATGGGATAGAACTCGACAGAATGTTTGACACACCCCCCCGGTCGTCGTGATAATAGGTGTGCTGCCAAATTTGGCCGCAAACGCCGGCCAAAATCGAACTTGGCTCGGATTCGGGCCGCCTTCTCTTCCATCATTAGGTTTCGCGTTATGCGACTGTCTTGGTTCACGTTGTCGCAACGAGAGCGGCGGAGTATGCGCGCCCGGCGTCGAGCGGCGCGGGCGTCTTTACGCGTGCGGCAGCTGGAGCGACGCCGAGTGTTGGATGGCGCTGCGACGTCGGTAGTGGTGAGCGCCGTCACGGCGCCCGTCGCACCGGCGGCGGTTCCGACTCCTACCCCAACGCCGACTACACCGACGACGCCCACGACCAGTTCTCCCACGGAAGCAGTTTCAAAAACGCCCGTGGTGATAAGCGTAACACCGGCTTCCGGCGGCAGCGCGCCGTCGGACGTCCATGGCGATTTGGCTCAGGGGTCAGTCGTCAACTCTCCGCCGTCGCTTGTCGTGCAGTTGGATCAGAATCTGAACGAAGGCCAGCAGCTAAATCTGAGTGGCGTGAACCCCGCGCCACCGCTGGCCTTATTCATCGATCCCGATGCGGGGGACACGCATACGGCGACCGTTGATTGGGGTGACGGCGTGACCGAAAGCCCGACCATCAACGAGTCTGGCGGAATCGGGACGCTCGGCGGGACGCACGTTTATGCGGACCAGGGCACGTACACCGTCACGGTGACCGTAAAAGATAACAATGGCGGCACGGCTACGGGCAGCTTTAAGGCGATCGTAGCCTCAGTAGCGCCAACTGCGACGCTCTCCAACAGCGGGCCCGTGAACGAAGGCGCTCCAAGCGCGACCGTCACGTTTACGAACCAGCTCGATAGCAGCGCCGATACGGCGGCCGGATTCCACTATGCATACGACCTGAACAACGACGGCACGTTTGATGTCGGCGATGGGACGTACGGGGGATCGGTAACGAGCGCAAGCCAGAACGTGCCGGCCAATCTTCTGACCCAAGGCCCAAGCGACCATACCGTGGCTGCCCGGATCATCGATAAAGATGGGCAATTCACCAACTACACGACGACCATCCACGTCAACAATGTGGCTCCGACGCTGACAAATATCTCGGGTGATACGATCAACGAGAATTCGCTGGCGACGATCAAGGCCACCATCGTCGATCCGAGTTCGACGGACACGTTCGAGGTCAATGTCGATTGGATGGACGGTGCGACGGCTACGATCAGCGGTTTGGGTTCGGCGGACACGTCGGGAACCATTGGCACAACAACTTACCAGTGGTCGGCTAACTCGCGTACTCTTCAGTTGACTCATCAGTACCTCGATGACGGCCCTTCTACAGCACCGAGTGATACGTACAACGTTTCCCTTAAGGTGAAGGATAGCGACGGTGGTGAAACGGGGCCGTACACGGCGCCAGTCGTTGTGAACGATTTGCCGCCGGTGCTGGTCGTGCAACAACCGCAGAATGTCTTCGAAGGAGACACACTCAACCTGAGCGGCGTAGGTGCGCCGCCGCTGGGATTGTTCGTCGACAGCGGTTCGCTCGATACCCATACCGCCACGGTGAATTGGGGTGACGGTAATCCCACGCAAAATGCCACGCTCCTTCCGGCAATAGGTGCGACCGCACTGGGCGGTACGCACGTGTACGCCGACGATGGTGCGTATACCGTCACGGTAACCGTCACCGATAAGGACGGGCTAAGCGACTCGCACTCGTTTATCGTCAACGTTGCGAACCGCAATCCAGTGGTGACCGTACCTCCCGGCAATCAGTTCGTGCTGGAAGGTACCACGCTCACCTTCGCCCAATTGGCGAAGTTCACGGATGCCGGATTCGACAATTCGGCCAATCCTAACCCGGCGGTGCCTCCAAATATTACCGATCCAACTCACGAGTCATTTACTTACGACGTCGACTGGGGCGATGGTACCGGGGCAATTGCTGGCCAAACTATTTCCGATGTAAATGGAGGGCCGGGAACACCATCGAGCGGTACGATCGGGGGCAGTCACACTTACGCGGACGACGGCACTTACAAGGTCACCGTCACCGTGCATGACGACAATGGGGGCGTTGGATCAGCCTCTTTCCAAGTGGTCGTTTCCAACCAGAATCCGATTGTAACCACGCCGCATGGCAATCAAACCGTAACGGAAGGCAGCCTGCTAACATTTAGCGATCTGGCAAACTTCAAGGACTTCGGTTTCGATAATCTGTCCAATCCCAATCCGGCGACACCGCAGATTGCGGACCCGCAGCACGAAACATTTACGTATGACATCAATTGGGGCGATGGTCGCGATGCGATTACGGGCGCGAGCGTTTCGGATGTAAGTGGCGGCGCGGGTATTCCTTCGAGTGGCACGATCGTCAGCAATCACGTGTATGCGGATGACGGCGACTACAAAGTCACGATAACCGTGCACGACGACAACGGCGGCAGCGGCACGGTGTCGTTCAACGTGCACGTCGACAATGCCAACCCGGTCGTTGCCACGCCGCACGGCAATCAATCGATCTTCGAAGGCGATACCGTTGCGTTCAACAATTTGGCGACGTTTACGGATGCGGGCTTCAACAATACGTCCAATCCGAATCCCGCGGTTCCGCCTAATATCACCGACCCGACGCATGAGACGTTCACATACGACATCAACTGGGGCGACGGCGCTACGGTTTCGGGACAAACCGTTTCCGATGTCGATGGCGGGCCGGGAAACCTGTCGACCGGCACGATCGCGGGTAGTCATACGTACGCAGATGACGGTACTTACGCTGTGACCGTTACTGTGCACGATGATAACGGCGGCGTTGGCACGGGGACGTTCAACGTTACGGTCGCGAATAAGAATCCAGTCGTTACCGCCCCGCCCGGCAATCAGTTCGTGCTGGAAGGAACGACGCTAAACTTCGCTCAACTGGCGAAGTTCACGGATGCCGGCTTCGATAATACGGCCAATCCCAACCCGGCGGTGCCACCGAATATTACCGATCCACTTCACGAGTCGTTTACCTACGACGTCGATTGGGGTGACGGTCGCAATGCGATTTCCGGACAGAGCGTTTCCGACGTGGACGGTGGGCCGGGAACTCCGTCGAGCGGTACGATCGCGGGCAGCCATACTTACGCGGATGACGGCACCTACAAGGTCACCATCACCGTGCATGACGACAACGGTGGTGTGGGCTCGGCGTCATTCCAAGTGATCGTTTCCAACCAGAGTCCGAGTATCACCGCGCCGCACGGGAATCAGACTGTAACGGAAGGCAGCCTGCTTTCGTTCAATGATTTGGCGACCTTCAAAGATTTCGGTTTCGATAATCCCTTCAATCCCAATCCGGCGACGCCGCAGATTGCCGATCCGCAGCACGAATCGTTCACGTACGATGTCAACTGGGGCGATGGCCGGGACGCGATTACGGGCGCGAGCGTTAGCTATACGAGCGGCAGTCCGGGCGTGCCATCGAGCGGCGCCATCGCCGGCAGCCATACGTATGCGGATGATGGCGACTACAAAGTCACGATCACCGTTCACGACGACAACGGCGGCAGCAACTCCGTGTCGTTCAACGTACACGTCGATAACGCTAACCCGGTAGTTACCACGCCGCATGGCGACCGATCGATCTTCGAAGGCGATGCGGTTTCGTTTAACGACCTGGCGACGTTCACGGACCCTGGGTCAGATAATCCGTTCAATCCCAATCCGGCGACGCCACAGATTGCCGATCCGCAGCACGAATCGTTTACGTACGACATCGATTGGGGTGATGGCCGCGACGCGGTGGCGGGCGTCAGTGTTGCCGATTCCGACAGTGGTCCTGGCACACCCTCAACCGGCGCGATTTCGGCGAGCCACACGTACGCAGATGATGGCGTGTACAAGGTCACGGTCACGGTGCACGACGACAACGGCGGCACGGGCACAACCTCGTTCTTGGTAACAGTCGCCAATAAGGATCCCGTCGTCACGGCTCCGCACGGCGATCAGTCGATCCTGGAAGGCGGTAAGATCGATTTCGACGATCTCGCCACTTTCACCGATGCCGGTTCCGACAACCCATTCAATAACAATCCGTTCATGCCACCGGCGGTAGGCAATCCGAAGGCGGAGACATTCACCTATGACATCGATTGGGGAGATGGTCATGGAGTCTCCGCCCAGAGCGTCGCGGACACCGATAACGGGCCCGGCACGTCATCTAGTGGCGTGATTAAAAACTCTCACCAATATGCGGATAACGGCGACTACACGGTGATCGTAACCGTGCATGACGACAACGGCGGCAAGGGAACTGCCATGTTCACGGTGCACGTCGCTAACGTCGAACCGACGCTCACCGGCACGACCGGCCTCAACGTGAACGAAGGCAGTGCGTTTTCGCTCAACGGGCTGGGTGTGGGCGTGACGGACCCAGGGTTCAATAATCTGGCGAATAAGGGAAATGCATCGAACGGCGGTCAATTCGAAGAAACGCTTTCCGCGTCGACAATCAACTGGGGCGACGGCACGGCGACGGAAACATTTCCGCCACTGACCCTGTTGGTGCAATCTTCTACCGGCCCGGGACCGACGACGGCAACGTTCCCCAACGCAACCCACACGTACGCCGACGATGGTACTTACACAGTTTCGGTCACGATCAAAGACGACGACATGCAGTCGTTCGTCACACGGACATTCCAAATTCATGTGAACAATGTCGTGCCGACGCTGGGAACCGTGGGCAATCAAGGCGGCAATCAATCCCTGCACGAGAGCGACCTGCTGTCGATCACGAATATCGGCTCGCTTACCGATCCGGGTTTCAATAACCCGCAGAATCCGCTCTCGCCGGGCGGAAGCGTCGAAGTGTTTCGATATTTTGTCGATTGGGGCGACGGCACTACGGCTTCTACAGGACAAGCGTCGATCGACAACGTCGGCAGCGTAGGCATTCCGACCGCTGCCAGCTTCGACGGCAGTCACGTGTACGCGGACGATGGCACGTACACCGTACACGTCCGAGTCGCGGACGATGATATGACAGCGTATTCGAATTCGGCCAAGTTCTCGAACGGCACGAACGGCGTCGACTTCGTCGAAAAGACGTTCACTGTCACCGTCACGAACGTGAACCCTACGATCGACACCTTCGGCGGCACGGATGTAAACATCCAGGGCAATACGACGATCACCGGTTCGTATCATGATCCCGGCTTCGATAACCTGAACAATCAAAACCAGCCGCTACCGGGCCAGACGAACATCACGGATATCAAGCACGAATCGTTCACGCGCGTGATCGATTGGGGCGACGGCACGGTCGACACAATCCACGATTACGCGGCGACGCACACCGGCAATGACCCCATTACCATCACGGTCACCGGTCCCGGCGTTAATCAGACTCTCAACGTGACAAACTTCGGCGCCAACAGCACCGCCGTGTTACGGTTGGTCAGCTCGCAGGATGTCACATTGCCGGGCGGTCAGCTGTACACGTTCAAGATCGATTGGGGCAACGGCACCGTTCAGGAGTTCACGCTTTCGCTGAAAAATCCGACGTTCCCAACCACCGAGGCGGAAACGTTAGGCCATCCGAATAATATTCCCAGCACGCCGAAGCTGGCGAGCACGACCGTCGTCGGTTCGACGCGCGTCAGCGGCGATGCGGCGAACGACACCACGGGATCGTTCAGCATCACGCATAACTACACGGGTCCGCCCGATCCGCTCCACTCGTCGGCGCCGGTTCCGATCACAGTGACGGTCATCGACGACAACAACGGGCCGGCGACTGCCACGATCCAAGTGAAGAACCCGGGCATTACGTCGGTCAACATCCGGATTGATACGACGCCGCAAGTGCCGCGGCTGGTGTTCGCGCCGCTGCAGTTGCCGCAGGTGTTACTCGACCAAGCAACCAACGCTGCCCAGAACTTGGAAACGACCACGGTGCCGGCGGCGCCAGGCGAGCAATTGGCGAGTTCAGACCGCTATTTGGAGCTGGTGGTCATTTCGCCCGAGGGAAAAGAGATGGAGCGTTACCGCTTGCGGGACGATGCCATCTCAGACCTGCGCCGCCTGATCGCCACGTTGCCGGATAACCACTACCGGATTTATCTGGTGCGCACGGATAACAGCACGCGGCGGCTGGTGATTGATGTGTTCGTCCGCCGTGGCCACGCAATCGATCCTACGGATCAGTCCGAAGGAACGCGCGACCGGCCGCCCGAGGGTTCGCAGCAGAACCAAACGCAACCGCTGGAGAACAATCCGCAGTTGCAGCCGATCGTGCCAAGCGATTCATCGACCAAGACGAACGAGCCCGGTTTGCCGGCAGAGCAAGTTTCGACTGCGAACGCGCCCGCGAACACGGCGGATGTGAGAACAGTGGAACAGCCAACATCGACGGACGAGTTGCCGCGTGCCTCGCGGCTGCGATGGGCGTTGCCGCTCGCGGGTTTAGGTCTGGCAGCGAATCGAGGAAATTGGGCCAAGGATTTGGAGGCGGCGTTTTCGCAGGCTGACGAGCGGGCCTGGCAGCGACTTCGGCGGGCGGGCCGCCGGCGGCTGGTGAAATGACCGTTGGGGTTGGGTTTCGAAGTTTTCTTGCAGTTTGATTAAAATGGCCGTGAAGTCGGCAGCAACTTAGAGCGGGGGCCTAACGGCGCGCCACACCATGCGAACTTGTCACGCCTGCAATCGCGAATTCGATACGACGTCTTTAGTGACGGGCAAATGCCCCCACTGCGGCGCCGTATTGCGCAAACTGGCCCAGCGAACGATCGATGATGCGCGGTTGCCACCTGATGCCGGCAAAACGCAAGACATCAAAATCATCGTCGATGCACCAGCCGATCAGAAGGATACGAATGTCGGCGGCGCCACCATTCAGTTGAACACCTTCTTCGATCTCGACGAATATCGCAAGAAAGATCAGCCGGCCGGCGAGCATTCGCTGGAAGGACTGCCGAAGAGGGACGATGATGCCGATACGCCGACGCCGCCCGCCATACCGAAATCGCCCACCGTCGCCGATCGCGCGGATATGACGATGGACCTTGATGCGTACTCCGCGGCGCAACAATCGCCTGAAACGCCGCAGAAGTCAACGCGTCGATCGACCCACACGTTCGAGAGCGATCGAACCATCGATTTGGATATGACGTCGGACGACGCGTCCCAACTGGATTCGCAGTGGCGCGGCACTATCGAGCAAGGAACGAAGCAAGGCCACACGATTCGGCAACGCGAAACGGTGACGGGCTTCCGCTCGTCGCTGCCCGTGAAATCGCGATACGTGCGCGAAAAGAGGAAATCAGGAGTCACCGTTCCGCCACCGAAATCGGCCGCCGAAGTGCCCGATTATGAGCTACTCGATATCATCGGCGAGGGCGGCATGGGCGTCGTGTATGCGGCGCATCAGTCGTCAATTGCCCGCACCGTCGCCGTGAAAATGCTCAAACCTTCGGCGAAGATTCGCGAGGAGCAGCGGGACAAATTCATCTCGGAAGCGGTCGTCACCGGCGAGCTCGATCATCCGAACATCGTGCCGATTTACGATCTCGGCTCGAACGACCAGGGTGCGCTGTTCTACTCGATGAAGCGGGTCCGGGGCACTCCGTGGGATAAGGTCATCAATCAAAAGCAGCTCGATGAAAATCTAAGCATCCTGCTGCGCGTGGCCGACGCGGTGGCCTTCGCCCATGCGGGCGGCGTCATTCATCGCGACTTGAAGCCCGAGAATGTGATGCTCGGCGACTACGGCGAAGTGCTGGTCATGGACTGGGGGCTGGCGCGGATCACGCCCGAGTTCGCGCACGTCGATTCGGTGTACCAGGCGGAGAGCCTCGGCGGCACACCGGCGTACATGTCGCCGGAAATGACCAAGGGCCCGGTCACCCAGATTGACAAGACGAGCGACGTCTACCTGCTGGGCGCAATCCTGTACGAGATTATCGGCGGCGTCCCGCCCCACTCGGGGCGCGACGTAATGCAATGCCTTATGGCGGCGTCGCAAAACCGGATCGACCCGATTCGGTACGACGGCGAGCTGAAGGAAATTGCCCTCAAGGCGATGGCCACTCAGCAGGCAGACCGCTACCAAACGGTGAAAGAGCTGCAAGAAGCGATTCGCGTTTACAATTCGCATTCGGAGAGCCTTGTTCTCTCAGCCCATGCGAACCAGAACCTGCAGAAAGCGCGAAATGAGAACGACTACCAGTTGTTTGCGCGGGCTCTGTACGGGTTCCAGGAATCGCTGACGCTGTGGAACGACAACCACCGCGCTCGCTTGCTTCTCACCGAAACGCAGCGCGATTACGCGACGTCGGCGCTCGAAAAGGGCGACTTGGATTTGGCGGCTTCTCTCTTGGATGCGAAGCATCCCGAGCACCAAGCGCTGATCAAGCGGATCGACAAAGCCCGTGCCGAACGCAATGCGCGGCAGCGCCGGTTGCGACTTGCGAAGCAAGCTGTCGCGGCGCTGATCGTGGGAATTATCGCCACCGTATCGTTCGCGTACTTCCAAGTCAGCCGGGCGCGCGACGTGGCGGTCACGCAAAAACAGATCGCCGAAGATGCGCAGAAGGAAGAAGCGCGGCAGAAGCAAGTGGCCATCGCCGCTGAGCAGAATGAAGCTGAGCAGCGAAAACTGGCCGAAGAAGCCAAGGTGCAAGAAGAGCAGCAAAAGATCGCGGCCATCGCGGCCGAGAAGGAAGCGAAGGTTCAGGAAAAGAAGGCGATCGACGCCAAGCAAGCAGAAGAGTACGAAGCGTACATCGCACAAATTGGCCTCGCGAACGCGAAGATCAACGAGAACGCGTACGACAATGCGCTCGACTTGCTAAAAGGCAGCAAGCCGGAGTTGCGAAATTGGGAGTGGGGCCGGCTGACGCATTTGTGCGAACTGGGCGCCGCGAACTTTAAGTTCGCTGGCCCCGTGAACACGGTGATCTATTCGCCCGATGGCCGCACATTCGCGGCAGGAGACCTGACCGGTAAGGTCACGATTCGAGAAACGAACTCCGGCAAGGAAATTCTTCAACACGTCGCTGGCAAGTGCGTTTTCTCGCTCGCCTATTCGCCCAATGGCCGTTACCTGGCGATCGGCAGCAACAACAAGGGAATCGAGATCCTCGACGTAAGCAGTGAGGGACTTCAACGGAAGGATATGACGGTCAAAACGCTGTCTGGTCATACGGATGGCGTCCTCACCGTGCGGTTTTCGCCCGATGGTCGCCAATTGCTAAGTGGTTCGTACGACAACACGGCACGCCTGTGGGATGTCGCGACGGGCACCCAATTGCAGGCGCTAAAAGGCCACAGCTGGTGGGTGTGGGCCGCCGAGTTTTCTCCGGATGGCGACCGCATCGTCACCGCTGGGCAAGATAGCAAAGCGATTGTCTGGCAGAAGAAGGCCGCCAAGCCAGGAGAACAATCGGTTGACGCTGCTCAAGCCTACGCACAAGTAACCGAATTCACGGGTCACGATGGGGCCGTGTACAGCGCGAAGTTTTCGCCAAATGGCAAGCTCGTGGCCACCGGTGGTTACGACAAGAAAGTGCTGGTCTGGGATCCCGCCGAGGCGCACCCGACCGATATCGCGGCGCGCCTCGATGGCCAACCCGATGCCAAACCAAACTACCTGCGGCTCGTGGGGCACGATGGGCCCGTGCGAAGCGTCGCGTTCTCGCCGAACGGTAAGCTCGTACTGAGCGGCAGCGAAGACAACTCACTTCGCATTTGGGATCTTGCAACTGGCGAAGCCGTCAAAACGCTCCGTGGACACGGCAGCGGCGTGCGATCGACTACCTTCTCCCCAGATGGCGAATGGGTGCTCTCCGGCGGCGATGACGATAGTGTGCGCCTATGGAATATCCGAGGTTATGAAGAAGTCCGCGTGCTGCATGCCACGGTCTTCTCCGGCCATGAAGACGCCGTGCTCTCGGCCCGGTTCTCGCAAGATGGCCAGCACATCGTCACTGCCAGCCGCGATCGCACGGCGAGCCTGTGGGACGCCGCAACCGGTAAACCGATTAAGCGGTTCCAAGAAGGACACGACTTCCTCGTGTCGAACGCTGTCTTCTATCCCGATGGGAAACACCTGGCGACCGGTGCCGGCGACAACAGCGTACGGGTTTGGGATCTAACCGCCGGTACGCAAACCGCGGTTGTCACGCAAACCGGTCGAATCGGAACGTTGGCCGTATCGCCGGATACTAACTGGCTCGCCACCGGCAGCGCCGGATCCGATATCAAGCTCTGGAACGCCCTGACCGGCGCGCCGCTCGGTTCGCTCAAGGGCCATTCGGCGGAAATCTCGGCGCTGCAATTCGCACCCGGCGGTGGCTTACTCGCCAGTGGCGACGACCACGGACACATTCGGTTGTGGCGTTTAGAAAGTGCCAATGGCGACACTCCGCATTGGAGCTTCGACCGTGAATTGGTCGGCCACAGTTCTTCGATTTCAGGAATGCGATTCACGCCGGATGGCAAACAACTTGTTTCCGCGAGCGGCGACCGCACGTGCGCCCAGTGGGACATCGCTACGGGTGAAGAGAACCGGCAGCTGGTGCTGAAGCACAGTGAGTGGGTGTCGTCGCTCGATGTATCGCCAGATGGCAAACTCGCCCTAACCACGTGCGACGACGGCGTCGCGCGGCTTTGGCGTCTGGCCGACGCCAAGGTCCTTGCCGAAGTCAAATCGCCCGAGAAGCCGTTTAAGTCCGTGTCCTTTTCGCCCGATGGCCGCTCTGCCGTTTTAACTTCTTCGGAAGACAAAATCGTCAGCACCTGGAATCTGTCGGCGGCAGCCGGGGGCACGAATAGTGAAGGCGCGGAACTCCTTCTCGATTTCAACAAGCTTAATAGAGAAGTGTGGTCGGCCTCCTTCGCGCCCGATGGTCGCCATCTTCTGACGATCGGCGGCAACGATGCCGAGCTATGGGATCTCGGCGCGCGGCGACCGGTGGTTCGATACAGTCCGCACGGGGCGGTCGCCTCGGCGGCCGTTTCGCCCGATGGCAAACTGCTCGCCACCGGTAGCTGGGATCACTCTGCCAAGATTTGGGATACTGCGACCGGCCGCGCGCTCCGCAAGCTCGATGGCGGTCACACCGGGTACATTAACTCCGTCGAGTTCTCGCCGGATGGCTCACAGTTGCTCACCGCGAGCGACGACAACACCGCGCGGCTTTGGGACGTGCAATCCGGCAAGCCGAATGGCCCCGTGTTGAAAGGCCACACCGACCGAATACTTTCGGCGACCTTCTCGCCAGATGGCACGCGCATCCTCACCGTGAGCGGCGATAAAACAGCGCGCTTGTGGGATCGCGCAACCGGAAGCCAACTCGGCGAACCGCTGGTTGGTCACGTGTGGCCGGTCCTCTGCGGCAAGTTTTCAGCCGATGGCGAGCGCATCATCACCGGAAGCCAAGATAAGACCGCAATTATTTGGGATGTCGCTACGCGTAAGCCGTTGTTCACGCTCAAAGGCCACACGGCCGCCGTCACCTCGGTCGCCTTCTCTCCGGAAAAGGAAGGAACTCGAGCGCTTACCGGCAGCCAAGACAACATCGCCAAACTATGGGATTCGAAGACCGGCAAAGAAATCCTGTCGCTGCCCGGCCATACGCAGGAAGTCACCTCGGTAAGCTTCTCGCCCGATGGGCAGAACGTGCTCACCTCGAGCCGCGATGGCACGGCCATTATTTGGCTCGCGAAGGATTGGCGCGTTGGCGATCAAAAAGTTGCTGGCACCGGCTCGAATTAGTCGTCGGCATGCGAGCTAGCTGCGACCCGGGCGCTAAAGACTGACAGCACTGCTAGCAGCTCGGCCTCATTCTTCCTCGCGATTCGCGCCCACCCTCAAGCGCCGCACAAGCGTCTCCCGATACTGACAATGGCATAGTAGCGTTCAGGCGTGAGCTGCAATCTGCAAGCGATCAGGACCTGAACGCGCCCACTAAAGTAACGGCGGCGAACCGGTGGATAAGGCATCACGCACCGCGGAATCGGGATCCAAGCGTCGGCTGCTGGAAGCTGGCTCGGTACCGGTACTGGCTAAATTACCCGATGTAGCCTCGGAACTGCCGACTGCGCGAACCGGGAATAAGCCGGCCACGCATGACGTTGGCTATCGCTTCGATCCACCCGAACTGGCAGATCGCGGCTGGGCCAACGACGCGCACGATCGCGCCGCGCAATTCCGTACTTTGAAATCCGAGTTGGTATACTCGCCAGGCACCGTCCGCTCGTTACGGCCGCACGTGTTCGACAAAACGCGGGCGTCGCAGCGTCGCAGACCAATGCCTCGACGCGATTCACCGATATTGCCTCACGCGAATTCATTCGCCATTCCGCGCCGCGGACTTTTAGACTCGATTGGGCCCGTGTTTCGATTCGCGGTGCTGGTAGCGATCTTCACGGCCGCCGGCACATGGATTCGGCTTTCATTATTCAAAAGCCAGGGCGCCGGCGAGGGGATCGAAGCCGCCCAAATCAGTTCGCAAAAGGCAGCCTCGGGCACATCCAAGACCGTAAATCGCCCGACCCAAGCACCGACTGCATCAGGGCCCGTCGGCACCACTCCCGAATCGGGCACCCGCGTCGGCCGCGTTCGCGAAAACGACGATTTTGCAACATTGCGTGGAGACATCCTGCCGGTCGCACCGGAAACGGTCGGCAGCGCGTTGCCCGAGTTGATCGGCCCGGGCCTGCCGCGCGTGCAGATCACCGAGGCGCCCAAAGTTGTGATCGGTGACAACAGTCGCGATCAAGATAGTCCCGCAGCTCCTGCGGAAGTTGCGAGTGTGCCCGGATTCTCACCGAAATTACCATCGCGATAAACCCGCCATGTCCAGTACCAACAAGGCCTTCATCAAGGCATACCGGCACGACCAAGGCCAGCCCCAGGGCAGCCAATCTCCGCGCCCGGCCGGCGCGGAACAAGCGCGTGTGGGAACCTCCGCGGGTGCGCGTGCCGAGGTTCCTTCGATTGCGACCGCCACGCTAAGCCAAGGCGCCGGACGAGCGGCCTCCATCGCCGGCTCTGGCGTCGCAGAGAAACGGCCGCTTTCGTCGTACATCGCCGCACCGCAGCCAACGCGCGAGCTGCGTGTTGACTCGGCCGAACGTCACGAACCAAGCGCGGCGTTTCGCGCCGGCACGACGGTGGCTTCCTTCCAATGGCCGGCAATCTGCCGTGTGGTGATCCAAAAGTGCGGCGCACAGCTCGACCAGGTGACGCGACTACTGTGGGCGCGAGCGAGCGCCGGGAATTCGCTCATTGGCGTTTTCGGATTGTTTTGCGGCAGCGGCGCCACGACGACCGCCTTGTGCCTCGCCTCCCGAGCGGCAACCCGCGGCCGGCGCGTAATCATAGGCGACGGCAATTTTCGCAGCCCCGGCTTAGCAGCCCGGCTTGAAGCGGTGCCAACCGCCGGCTGGGAAGAAGTGCTCAAACATTCGGCGTCACTTCAGGACGCCGTAATCCATGCGACCGACGAAAACTTGGATGTGCTCGCGCTCGGAAACAAACTCTTGAGCGACCCGCTGCCAGTCGTCGGCGGCCTGCAAGCCGCGGTTACCGCCGGCATTCTGCGGCATGCGTACGACCTTTCCATCCTGGATATCGGGGCGTTCTTCGACCCCGTGTCTCAACCGATTTTTCTCGAACTGGTGAGCAACTTGGGCTTGGATGCGGCCGTCGCCGTGGCTGGCCCCGATCCCACCGACCGCCGCGATCTGGCGACAATCATCGAACAGCTCGATCGCACGGGCTGTGAGTTCTTAGGCGTCGTGGAAAATCGCATCGCTCCGAAAGCAGCGTAATCTCCGCATCGTTTATCTCTGTCTCTCGCGTTCGACGACTCACTCAATCGGCTCATGGCTATGTACCTAAATTATTGGCAACTTGCGTCCAAGCCGTTTGAGCCAGGCACCGATCGCACCAACTTCTTCCCGTGCGAAAGCCACGAGGCGGCCCGGTTGAAGCTGCGTTACGCGATCGAGAATCGCCGCGGGGCCGTGCTCCTCGCCGGGCCAGCGGGTGTGGGCAAAACGACGCTCCTGCAACTTTTTGCGAACGAAGCGACGGCCGAGTTTCGGCCTTACGTGCACATTGTTTTTCCGCAGATGTCGAGCCGCGAGCTGCTTGCGTACCTTGCTGAGCAACTGGGCGCACCGCCGGCCGACTCGCCGCGATATACAATTGAGGAAAGCGTTCGCCGGCTCGAAACCACTCTGCGGCACAACAATGAAAATGGACGCCACGCCGTAGTAGTCATCGACGAATCCCACCTTCTGGAAGATTGCGGCGCACTCGAAACACTGCGACTGCTGCTCAACTTCGAAGCCGGCGGTAGCCCGATGCTAACGCTTGTACTGATTGGCCAAATGAATCTGATATCGGCAATCGGACGGCTGCCGGCGCTCGAGGAGCGAATCGCCGTGAAAGCGCTGCTGCGTTCTTTCACGCTGGCCGAAACGGCTGCTTACGTTCGACACCGTCTCACTGCCGCCGGTGCGACACGCGAGATCTTCACGCCCGATGCACTCGAAGCGCTGCACTACTTAGGGCACGGCGTTGCGCGGCAGATCAACCGGCTCGGCGATCTTGCGTTGCTCGTCGGTTATGCCGACGAATTGCCCCGCCTGACCGGCAAGCAAATCGAAGCCGTCTGCGAAGAGCTGGTGACGATCGCGATTCAAGATTAACACCGCGCACCGGCTGGCACCCCCCCGGCTCTGCCGGGAATTCTTCGGGCAATGCAGTGCCGCGCGGTTAACCCCCGGCAGAGCCGGGGGCTGCCAGCGGATCGTCGAAGCAAGGCTCTCTCGCTAAAAACGAAAAAGCCCAAGGCCTCTTACGAAGCCTTGGGCTTTGATTTTTTAAGACTTCAACGGTTGCTTTAGCTACGGCGCTTGCAGCCGAAGGCCGCAACGCCCAGCAGCATCAGCAACGCGCTGGCGGGTTCCGGCACAGCAGACGAGCTGCCAAGCCCAGAGCCACTGCCCGAGGTCGCGCCAAACCGCGAACGCCAGTAGTCGTAATCCGAGGGTTGAACCCCAGGCGTTGGATCATTTTGCAACGGGCCGCCATTACGCCACAACACGTAGTCGGCCATGTCGACGACGCCGTTGTTGTTGTAGTCACCCGAAACACCAGCTGGAGCAGCGCCGGGCAAACCGATATCAATTCCCGTGAAACTCGAGAACGTGCCCACGTACCATGGCGATGCCGACAGATCGCCTATCGTCAAAGCATTGGACGCCGCGTGGGGAATCACGCTTACGCTGCCGCCATTTCCACCGATGAACAAATCGCCCGACGAATCAAACGCGAGCGAATTAGCCGTGGGGACGGAGCCGGCAGGAGTGGAAATGCCGTTCGTGGTCGAACTGGAACTCAAATCCACCTGGTGCAAAACGCTAAAATTGGTTGGATCTATAATGTAAAGCGTGTTGACCGAATTGCCGAGGTTGGCGTTCTGGGCACCATTGAAACCGCCATACAGAGCCCAAACATACGGCGAAATCGCCGTGTTATATTCGAGCGAGGTCGATGCGGAAACGAGCCCCGCGTTGACAACCGTACCCTTTGAAACCGAAATCAGGTTCGTGGAGTCCGTCACGAACAAGTTGCCAGCCGTCGACATCGACAACACCGTGTTGTTGTCAAGCCAAGCAACGCCTTGGCGCTGCTGAGTGATTGTCGTCGCCGTGCCAACCGTAGTCGAAATCGCTTGCGTCAACGGGGTGCCACCCGTCGTGCGTTTGTTGGCCAACGCTGCACTGGCGCCTTGGGAGTTGCCGGCCGTGTAATCCCAGAACGTGATTTGGCCGGAATCCGCACCAGCAACCGCGATCTTGTTGTTGCTTGGGCTCACCGCAATCTGACCGAGCCGATCATTCGGAGTGGTAGCTAGGGTTTGGCTCGCACCGTACGGGAGCGACCCTTGCGTGGCAAGATTGTAAATCGTGCCGCCGGCAGCTGACGTCGAACCGGAATCCACACCTAGCAGATTACCATTAACATTGTGGGCAGTGCCTCCCTTGTTATCAAAGGCAACATACTGGATGAACGCGTTGCTCTGCCATCCTGAGAAGGTACCAGGAGCAGAACCACCGTTCGCAACTGCCGACCCACGAGCCAAACCAAGCGTAGCCTTCGGGGTCCCATTGTTTACGCCGATCACCACATCGTTAGCCTGCAGTGCCACGGGGGGTGTTACCGGCGGAACAATCGGCGACTGGTTGATGTTGAAATTCGCGTAAATACCCACATTGTCTACGCGGTCGGTACCAGTGAGAGGCACCGTCGACGCGCCACCAAGTCCAAAGTTGGACGCGTCGGCTATTCGAAAGTACAGGTTTGCCTGATTGTTAACCGCCGTGATCGATGAAAGGTCGTATGAAAATGTATCGAGCTGCGGAGGCGAGACGGCTGAAACGGAGGACCAAGACACCGAGTTCAGACTATAACTCGCGAGGTCTGTGAAGCTTGTGCCGTTCGTACTGTATTGCACTTTGAAATCGCGCGGTCCCGTACTGCTGCTCATTTGTTCGAACTGAATGCCGATGTTCGAAAGGCTCGCTGTACTCACTTGAAATTGGAAATAGTCCCCAACAGTCCATTGGTTCACGCTAAACGATTCGTTGCTACCATTGCCGACGGGATTACTCCACGTGGCCCCTGCTAGTGCGTGATGCCCTAGTGCAAAACCAGTACCCGAATCTGCCGCGATACCCGGCCCAGATGCGGGGTAATCCGTCCCAGCAGGACAACCAGAGCTACAGCCTGCTCCTCCTGGGGGACTCGTCTCAAAAGTGAAGTTAGCGATCGGATCATTCACGGCGTTCGCACGACCGCAAAGAACACCCAAAGCCGCCAACGCCAAGGCCGCCTTCCACGCCCCATTCCCCATCCTATTCATAAAACTCATTTTCTTTTTTCTCCCGACCTATCTCTTCATGCTGCCTGATTTAGTGATGCCGCTTGAACAATATCTCTGCCCAGATTTCTGCCAACGACGGCCCATCGATGATGCTAATGAGAACGCGACCAACCGATTTCGAGACCCCCTCTATAGGGCTGTATGGATCGTGCGTTCGCCAACTGTTGATTTTAGCCAACAGGTACAACCCGTCAATGAATTCCGATGATTGGTGACGTTTTTGGTTGATTTTTAGCAAACTCTTCACAACCGTTTTGCACGGCAACTAAGTGTCGTCCCCACTTGAAGTCCGACGTTTCCGAGAGGGAGCGCTTTTCGTCACACAATTCGCCGCCACGTGTTAGGATACGGGATTGGGAATGGCTAAGGTGCGACAGGTTCGACGGATTCTACGTATGACCTTACGGCGAACGTTTTGGATGTGGCTGGAGGAGAACTTCGGGCAATCATCGGCATCTGGCGAATTTCGAAGCCTGCGCCAACTGCGAGTTGCTATCTGTAGCACGTTCTTCGTTTGTCTGGCTTTTTACGCTTCTCGAACCGATGCGCAAATGCTGCGCGTCGTCAATTACAACATCGATCAGGATACGCAGGGCAAAACCGGCGTCCCTGGGGCAGATATGACGATGGTGCTCCAGGCGATCGGCAATGCGCACCTGGCCGGCAATGCTCAACCGATCGATGTGCTTGCTCTGGAGGAGCTTTACCAAACTAAAACGACGACGCTGCAGCCGATCGTTGCGGCTCTCAATGCGATTTATCCTACGGCACATTACGTCTTCGATACGACGACAGACGCCACCACGGGCAATACGCTTACAGGCAACGGTGAGAGTGGATTAATTTACAATGCAAACACGGTGCAACTATTGGGCGCGTTGTCGGTCGGCTCGGCAAGCGGCAGCGGCGCACCTCGCGCGCCCATGCGATACAAGCTGGCCCCCAAAGGCTACAACGACCACTCCGCCGATTTTTTTCTGTACGTCAGCCACATGAAGTCCGGATCCGACGCCTCGGACATGACGCGCCGCAACGTCGAAGCGAATACGATTCGCACGAACTCCAATACGGCGGCGGTTGGGGCAAATGCGCACGTAATCTACTCGGGCGACTTGAATCTAAACGACAGCAGCGAGGCTGCTTACCAAACAATGATTTCCGGCACGTTGTCGGGCATCGGTGCGACCGGCCAGGGCATCGACGTTCTCAACTACGGCAATAACTGGAATACCACTTCGACGTACAAAGGTCTTTTCACAGAGGAAGCAACGTTCGACGAATATCGTGATGATTTTCAACTGGTCACGAGCCCAATGATCAGCCAGCCAGGCATGCAGCTCGTTCCCGGCTCACTTACCGCGTTTGGTAATGGTGGCAACATCTACCACCAGTCGGTTGCGAGCGCCAGCAATTCAGCGGCCCTGGTGGACCTAGGGCAGGCTCCTTATGACGCCAACTACCGGTCGAACGTCTTGATGGCTTTGACGACCGTGACCGACCACTTGCCGATGGTGGCAGATTACAGCTACGCCACCGCCGTCGAAGCGCCCGGTGATTTCGATCACAGCGGCGTGGTCAACGCCGCCGACTACACCCTGTGGCGAAACACGTTCGGGTCGACCACGTCCCTGGCCGCCGACGCCGACCACGACGGCGTCGTCGACATGGCCGACTACGTCATCTGGCGTGATAACACAACCGGCTCAGGTAGTGGCGCCTCGCTCGATTTTTCGACCCAGGTGCCGGAACCAAGTACGCTGTTGCTCGTGCTTAGCGGTGTGGGAGTCGTGTTTCAGTTGCGTGGCCAGCGGTTGCGATAACGCTCGAATTCGGCAACTTTAAGATTTGCCGAGGATTGCGGCCACATCGAGGCCCGCTACATCCCGACGAGCGCGACGACTAGACTAAGAGGATGGACTCGAAGCCGCATCCTGAATTGGCCACAACGCTCGATCTCGAGCGACGCCGCCGCTGCGGCTTCCCCGAAGTGATCTTCGGGCCCGGCAAAACGATCACTCAGCTCTGCGCAATCGTGGCCACCTTGCTCGAGCACCGCGAACCCGTACTCGCCACCCGCATCGATCCGCAGCAAGCAGCTGGTTTGCTGAACGCCTTCCCGCAGGGTCGATACAACGACGTGGGACGGACCTTTCGAATCGATGGCTCAGCCGACCGCGCCGGCAAACAAGCTCCGTTAACGTCATCGGCCACTTCAGGCAAAGTTTCGGTTATCTCCGCCGGGACCGGCGACCTTCCCGTAGCCGAGGAAGCCCGCGAAACACTCGATTGGATGGGCGTCGCCGTGACGATGATCCACGATGTGGGCGTCGCCGGACCGCAACGTCTGCCCGAACGGCTGAAGGATTTTCAGGACGCCGATGCAATCGTCGTCGTCGCCGGCATGGAAGGCGCACTGCCCAGCGTCGTGGGCGGGTACGTCGCGTGCCCTGTCATTGCAGTTCCCACGAGCGTAGGCTACGGCGCCAACTTCGGCGGCGTTTCGGCGCTCCTGTCGATGCTCAACAGCTGCGCGAACAACATTGCCGTCGTAAATATCGACGCCGGATTTAAAGCAGGGTTTTTAGCCGGCATGATTGCGACCCGCATGCATTCTCGCAAAGAATAATCTCCTGACGAACAGCCGGAACGCTGCTAACAACTTGCGATTGTCACGATGACGCTCGACGATCAAACACGCTCGCTGCTTCCCAAGCTCGCCCCGCGGCGGCCCGATAGTCACAAGGGCGATTACGGAAAAGCGCTCCTCATCGGCGGCTCGCGAGGAATGTGCGGCGCCATCGCAATGGCCGGCCTGAGCACGCTGCGTAGCGGCGCAGGTCTGGTAACGCTCGCCGTGCCACGATCTGTTCAAGACGCGGTGACCACCTTCAGCCCGTGCTACATGACCCACGGACTGGCCGATGCCGATGGGAAGTTTGATTCCAGCGCGGCAGACGAAGCGATCGAATTCGGAATGGCAGCCACCGTGCTCGCGCTCGGGCCCGGTTTGGGCCGCAGCGACCAACTCACCCCATTCGTCGAACAGCTCTATCGCGAAATCAAAAAGCCGATGGTGGTCGATGCCGATGCCCTATTCGCGCTTGCGTCCGTCAAGAATTTGCTGGTGTCACCCGGCGGAATGCGCATCCTAACGCCCCACCCCGTCGAGTTTGCGCGTTTGGCCGGCGGCGATCCGCCGTTGGATTCGCAGCGCATCACAGCGGCAGCCGAATTAGCCCGCCGCGATTCGTCCGGCAACACCATCGTAGTTCTTAAAGGGCACAAAACCGTCGTCACCGACGGGAAACGATTCGCCATCAATCAAACGGGTAACCCCGGAATGGCCACTGGTGGTTCGGGCGATATACTTACTGGCATCGTGACCGCCCTGCTCTGCCAAAACCTCTCGCCCTTCGATGCCGCTCGGCTGGGCGTTCATGTGCATGGTCTGGCAGGCGATCTCGCGGCGGCCGACTTGGGCGAAGTCTCGCTGATCGCTGCCGACCTGATCGAATATCTTCCCAAGGCGTTTCAACAAATCGCCGAGTAGCGTTGCGCGATGCACATTATCCGAGACTTGAACGCCATACCGATTGAAGCACTGGGCGGCGCCGTCTCGATCGGCAATTTCGACGGCGTCCACCGTGGCCACGTAGCGATTGCCGAACGCTTGTTAGAGCGAGCCACCGAGGTCGCCGGCCCGGCGATCGTATTCACGTTCGATCCACACCCCGTCCGATTGCTGCGCCCAGATCAATGTCCCCCACCGCTGACTTGGACCGAGCGCAAAGCCGAGTTGCTTGCTGGCCTCGGCGTTGATTGGATCGTCGCCTATCCGACAGACGAAGCCCTGCTTCAGCTTTCCGCGATCGACTTCTTCGACCAAATCGTGCGGCATAAGTTGCAAGCCAAAGCACTCGTGGAAGGCCCAAACTTTTTCTTCGGCCGCAACCGAGAGGGCAACATCGAACGCCTCGCAGATATGGCACGCCTCGCGAATCTATTGTTCGATGTCGTTCCACCTGTTTCCGTCGGCGGTTCGATCGTCTCCAGCTCCCGCGTGCGCGACTTGATTCGCGCCGGCAACGTTGATCATGCAAACGACCTACTCTCCGCGCCCTACCGCATTCGCGGTCTGGTAACGCACGGCGCCGGTCGCGGCGCAAAGATCGGTTTCCCGACCGCAAATCTCAGTGGCATCGATACCCTGCTTCCCGCTAATGGCGTCTACGCCGGCCGGGCCTGGGTCGATGCAATTGCCTACCCCGCAGCCATCAACCTCGGCCCCAGCCCCACCTTTAGCGACGCGATGGTCCGCGTCGAAGTGCATCTCATCGGCTACCATGAAGCACTCTACGGCCAGCCGCTCGAGGTTGACTTTCTATCCAAACTGCGGGACATTCGTCCCTTTGCGTCACCGGCGGCGCTCGTCGAGCAGCTGCAACTAGATGTGGAACAAGCGAAAGGGATCGCAACAGCATGACGATTGATTGGAGCCCGTTCACGAAAATCGTCAGCGAGTCGCAATCGTTTGTCCTCACCAGCCATATGCGGCCCGATTGCGATGCGATCGGTAGCGAGCTGGGCTTGGCCCTCGCCCTGCGCTCACTCGGCAAAACCGTGCGGATCATCAACGGCGACGGCGTGCCGCCACACATCGGCTTCATCGATCCAAACCACGATGTGCTCGTCCTCGGCCGCGATGTCGTCGCCACGGATCTGAAGTGCGACGTGCACATCGTCGTCGATACCAGCGCCTGGGGCCAACTCGGACCGATGGCAGATGTTATACGCGCCTCAAGCGTGCGAAAGGTAAACATCGATCACCACGTCAGCCAGGACGATCTCGGTGCGATCGTCTTCAAGGACGTAACCTCCGAATCCACGGGCAGACTAATCGTGCAGGCCATCAAGGCGATCGGCGTTACGCTAACGCCCCAGATGGCCACGCCGTTGTTCGCCGCGATGGGCACAGACACCGGATGGTTTCGCTTTCCGTCGGTAACCGCGGAAACGTTGGCTGTTGCGGCGAAACTTGTCGCAGTCGGCGCGAAACCAAGCGATATCTTCGCCTCACTCTACGAGCAAAACACGCTAGCGCGGCTTCTGCTGCAGGGGCGCATCCTTACCAAAATAAAATCACACCTCGGCGGCCGGCTGCTGACGACCGCGATTACGCAAGATGACCTGAACGCCGTCGGCGCCGAAGCCACCGATACCGAAGATGTCATCAATCGCCTGTTAAGCGTGGCAAAGGTCGAGGCCGCCCTGCTGTTCTTGGAGCTCGGGCCTCAAGAGACCAAAGTCAGTCTTCGCAGCCGTTCAACACTAGACGTCAACGCCGTCGCTAACGAGTTCGGCGGCGGCGGTCATAAGGCGGCATCGGGCGTCCGCTATCGCGGACCATTGAGCGAGGCGGAACCGAAAGTCATCGAAGCCATGATCGCCGCAATGAAGTAGTAGCGGCAGACTCGAATCTGGCTCAAGCAGTTGTCTCTCGACTCTCGCCGCTCAACTTCCTACCATGTTGGCATGAACGAGCGCGGTGCCGCTGCAACTGTCGACGCCACTCCAGAACGACGATCGTTCTTCGTGCGCTTTGCCGCCGTCGTGTGCGGCGGACTTGTGGCACTTTTCCCGTTCGCCGCCGGTTTGGGCGTCCTCGTCGATCCATGGCAGCGCTCGCGCCGCACGAAGAGTGCAGACGCGGACGGCGCGAAGCTCGTCCCCATTTGCCCCCTCGCCGCCTTGCCGGCCGATGGCGCTCCCCGCGCGTTCCCCGTAGTCTCCGACGTCTCCGACGCCTGGACGCATATCGCGAATCAGCGCGTCGGTATGATCTACATGAGCCGCACCGATGTCGACGGCAAGCCGACCGTCCTCGCGCTCAACGCCGAATGCCCGCACCTCGGTTGCTTCGTCGATTTTAACGCCGCCGATCAGCATTTCGAGTGCCCCTGCCATAAAAGCGCTTTCGCCAAAGACGGCGAAAAGCTTTACGGACCCAGTCGCCGTGGTCTCGATTCGTTGCCAGTTAAACTCGAAGATAACGGCGGCCAACAAGAAATCCTCGTCGCCTTCCAAAAGTTCCAGAAGGGAATCGCGGAAAGGAAGCCGGTCGAATGAATCGCTTTCTCGATTGGCTCGATCACCGCACCGGCATTCGGGAGTTCACGCACGCCGCGTTGTACGAACACATTCCCGGCGGCCCGCGCTGGCGTTACGTGTGGGGCAGCACACTCAGCTTCTGCTTCTTCGTGCAGGTCGTGACCGGCCTCATCCTGTGGACCGCCTACAGCCCGAGCGCCCAAACCGCCTGGGAAAGCGTTTTCTACATCCAAAACCAAATGATGGCTGGCTGGCTGCTTCGCGGCGTCCATCACTTCACCGCCCAAATGATGGTCGTACTGATGGCCATCCACTTCGTGCAAGTGGTCGTCGACGGTGCTTACCGCGCCCCGCGAGAAATCAACTTCTGGCTTGGCCTCATCCTGCTGCAAATCGTTCTTGGCCTCGCGCTCACTGGCTACCTGCTGCCGTGGGATCAAAAAGGCTACTGGGCCACAAAGGTCGCGACGAACATGATCGCGCTGCTCCCCGTCGTTGGTGAACCGCTACAACGGCTCGTCGTCGGCGGCAGCGATTATGGCCACCACACGCTCACGCGTTTCTTCGCCCTCCACGCCGGCGTGCTGCCAATACTGCTCGCTACGTTTCTCACGCTCCACGTGCTGCTCTTCCGCCGCCACGGACTCACAGTTCGAGATCCGAAACACGCCCCCGACACCTATTTCTGGCCCGAACAAGTTTTGCGAGACGCCGTTGCTTGCCTCGGCGTTACGATCGTCGTGCTGGTGCTCGTGCTCTGGCACTACCCACACACTCGCCCCGATTTGCTCACCGCGCAGCAACTTGGTGCCGAGCTCGGTGCACCCGCCAATCCCGCCGAAAGCTACGCCGCGGCGCGCCCAGAAACCTACTTCCTGTTCCTCTTCCAGTCACTCAAATATCTGGAAGTGTTTCCCCCGATCGTCGGCGCGATCATCGTGCCCGGCATGATCATGTTCTCGCTCTTCCTGATGCCCTTCATCGGTCGCTGGCAATTAGGCCATCGCTTCAACATCGTGTGGACGTTCGCATTGCTCGTCGGCGCCGGCGTGCTGACACTTCTCGCGTGGCGAGAAGATCACAACGGCGTCACTCCCGAGTCGCAACATTACCTCGCGGCCGTCGCGAGCGCCGAATCCGAAGCCGAGCGTGCCGTCACGCTCGCTGCGTCGCCCCAGGGAATTCCGCCGACGGGTGCACTTTCCCTGTTGCGCAGCGACCCTAAAACGCAAGGCCCGAAACTCTTCCGTCAGCATTGTGCCGCCTGCCACAGTCACGCGCCCGATTCGAAGGACGAATCGGCCGACCTGTTGCAAATCATCACAGTCGAAAAGCCGAGCGCTTCGAATTTGTGGAAATTCGGCACACTCGATTGGATGCGAGGTATCTTGGAACCCGCCAAAATCGCCGGCCCGCATTACTTCGGCAACACGAAGTTCAAAGACGGCGACATGGTAAAATTCGTGAAAGAAAAAATCGGCGACCACCTGGCCGAACTCAAGGGCGACGAGCAGGTCCAATTCAAGCAATCGATCGAAGATGCCGCGATCGCTGTCGCTGCCGAAAGCGGCCGCAAACTCGACGGCGTCACCGATGCTGACAAGCGCATCGAGGTCGGCCGCAAAGCGATCGTCGATGTGTTCGCCTGCATCGACTGCCACAAATTCCGCAAGGAAGGCGACGTTGGCATGGCCCCCGATCTCACCGGCTATGCCTCGCGCGAATGGCTCACCGCGTTCCTGAGCAACCCCGCCGACGAACGATTCTATCGCGACACGAACGACCGCATGCCGGCGTTCGCACCTCATCCGAACGACCCCGCCAATCGATTGAGCCCCGAGGACCTCGCGACGCTCGTTTCGTGGCTCCGTGGCGAGTGGTACGAACCCGCGAGCAAATAGAACTCGACCTCAACCTCTGCCGAATCGTTACAGTTTCGCGCGCCCGCATGCCGATGTCAGCATCACGACTGCGCCGTTGCGGAAGGATCCGCGCGGTGGCGTCGCTAGCAAAGGCCGTCGCGAGTTCCGCGGCGAAATGCAAATGTGGTGCAAGACGTGCCAGCAAGATACTCCCGGCGTCGCCCAGGCGGCCACCGGCCAAATCGTCTGCTCACGTTGCCAGCAACCCGTCCGCAGCCGTAAGCCCACGGCCCAAGCCCGCATCAGCGACGACGGCATCGCCCTCGACGAACAATCGGCCACGCCCGCTCCAAAGACACCACTTCTCGCCAAAGACGATTGGTCCAGCCAGCAACGCGTTCGCACGTTGGCTCGCGAACTGAAGCGGCCAACCTATACCGCGAGTAAAACCTCGGCCAGCGTTTTCGCCGATCGCCGCCGCTACGAACCGCCACACGACTTCTTCAACCCACTCGATCGCCTGCCAACGAACACACAAGCGACCGCCGGTGACACACTAAACACAACGCAGACTGAAAGCCAAATCGTCGGCTGGTTCGTCGTGATCGTTGGCGCCATCGCCTTCGCCGGCGGCGCCGGGCTCATCGCCTGGTCCTTGTCATCCAAAGTAATGACCTATTGGAACCTCGGCCTCGGCCTGGCTCTCGGCGGCCAAGGTACGCTCATCCTGGGCCTCGTGCTCGTCGCATCACGCCTGTGGCGTTACAGCCGCTTCGCCGCGCTGAAACTGCAAGACGTCCACGCGCAACTTGGCCAACTCCAACAAACGGCCGACGTCCTCACCTCAATGCGCGCCGGCGGCAGCGCCCCAACGTTCTACGCCGACCTCGCCCGCAGCGCGAGCCCGCATACGTTGGTCGCAAATCTCAAGGGCCAGATCGATCAACTGGCCACGCGTCTGAGCACCGGCGCTTAGAGTATTCCTCTCGCTCCGCAAGAGGAATTACATCTCCCGGAGCGAGATGTCTACCCTTCCACCTTCTTCGCAATCTCCTCGACCACATCCGCGCTCTTAATGCGCCACTGCTCGAGCGAATCGCGATCGCGAATCGTGACCGTGCCATCCTGCAGCGTTTGGCCATCGACCGTGATGCAGTACGGCGTGCCCGCTTCGTCCTGCCGACGATACCGCCGCCCAACCGCCCCCTTCTCGTCATAGAACGTGACGAAACGCTTCTTCAGCGCGGTGTAAATCTCCTTCGCTGCCTCCGGCATCCCGTCTTTCTTCACGAGCGGAAACACAGCCGCCTTTACCGGAGCAATGCGCGGGCTGAACTTCATGACCGTACGAGTTTGCATATCCCCTTTGTCATCCGGCGCTTGATCTTCGTGATACGCCTCGCACAAAAACGCAAGCGTGCCACGATCAGCACCGGCCGAGGGCTCGATCACATGCGGTGTAAATCGCTCGTTGGTTAAATCATCGCGATAGGTAAGATCGCGACCACTGCCGCGGTGCTTCGCGACTTTCTTACCGTCGGCGCCGTCCACCATCTCAACTTCCAAGCACCCTTCGGCATTCTTCACCAGCTTGCCTTCCATGTGGCTGCGAAGATCGAAGTCGCCGCGATGCGCAATCCCTTCCAGCTCTCCATACTCGCCCGCTGAAAGGAACGGGAAAGCGTACTCAATATCCGCCGTCCCGACCGAGTAGTGGCTCAACTCGTCCTTATCATGCTCACGCAACCGCAGCCGTTCCCCGGCAAGCCCCAAATCCGTATACCACTTCATTCGCCGATCGCGCCAATACTCGTACCATTTGCGCGACGTCGTCGGATGGCAGAAGAACTCAATCTCCATCTGCTCGAACTCGCGCGACCGGAACGTAAAATTCCGCGGCGTAATCTCGTTGCGAAAACTCTTGCCGACTTGAGCGATGCCGAACGGCACTCGCACTCGCGTGCTGTCGCACACATTTTTGAAGTTCACAAAAATGCCTTGGGCCGTCTCGGGCCGTAGGAACGCCGCGTCCTCTTCGCCCCCCATCGCGCCGACGATGGTTTTGAACATCAAATTAAACTCGCGCGGCGCGGTGAGAGTGCCGGGTTCCGTCGCCTCGGGTGCGAGAGCTTTGCTCAGGTCCTCTACCTTCGCCAGCGAGATAATTTCGCCGTGCCAAGTGATTTTGTCTGCCTCCTTCGCGCGTAGCTTGAACAGCTTTTGCGCCCGCTGCTCGATGTCCTGCGCTTCATTCTCACCAAGCGCCGTAACGAACACCTTTAGCCCTTGGTACTCGGCCCACCGTCCACGAACCTGGTCGTATCGATACCGATGCTTCGTCTCACGGCAATCAACCATCATGTCGCAGAACAAATCAAAGTGCCCCGAGCACTTCCAAACCTGCGGGTGCATAATGATCGACGCATCGAGCCCAACCATTTCGTACGTCGTCGGAGCCCCGGCCGGCTTCACCAGCTCGTTGTGGCCCGAGATCATGTCCCGCCACCAGGCGTCTTTGATATTCCGCTTCAGCTCAACGCCGAGCGGTCCGTAATCCCAGAAACCGTTAAGGCCGCCATAGATTTCGCTCGACTGAAACAAAAACCCGCGCCGACGGCACAGGGCGACTAGCTTATCCATGTCCATGAGATGACACCCGACTATTCTTTCGAAGTAAACGGCTGATTTTACCGCTGCTTGTCACCAAGCGTCTACCGCGTTGTGTGCCGCGTCACTTCGCCGTTATTCGCCAATTTGCAACATCCAACTGCGGCACAATGCGGAATCGATCGATATCCGCACAGTCGGGCAAGTCGCCCCCATTGCCGACTTCAATACAATTCCGCCCGCCAAGTGTTTCGCGCAGTGCAATCGCCAGTTGCTCGCGTAGGTCGCGATTTGCCGATTTCGCATCCGATTGCACCCTGCCCCATTCTGCTCCTGCGCGAGCGGCCGCATCGTTAAGTCGCACGCCTCCCGCGCCCGCTATTTCGCAAATCCGGCTCACGATTGCACCCGCCAAGAGAATATCCTCCAGCGTCTCCTCACCGTCAGTCCCCGCGCACAATATCGCCATGCGCGGCTCATCTTTGACAGACTCCACAACCGCCGACAGGTTCACCAACGACGCCGCAATCACCCGCCTCGCCAGCCTCGCATGGTGAAGCGCCTGCGTGCCGTTCGTCGTCGTGAGAAATACGCGTTTGTCTTCAACGCGGTCAGGCGTGAACTCGGCCGGCGAATTGCCAAGATCAAAGCCCTCGATCAACAGGCCTTTGCGCTCTCCGGCAAGTAAGACCCTTCGGCGACCCGCCTCTCGAGCTGCTACTCGAGCCTCTTCAATCTCACGAAAAGGCACAACCTCACTTGCACCCGCAGCCAGTGCAAAACAAATCGTCGTCGTCGCACGCAGCAAATCGATCACGATCGCAACGCTGCCCGCCAAATCCTCCGCCGCCACCTGGCTCGGCAGGTTAAAAACATTCAACTCTTGAACCGGCATGCAACCTTCTCTCGCTAAGACTTTCTTCGAACCGCCGCGTCACTCAGCCACCCGTGCACTCCATCCACTTCGTGGTTAGAATCTGCTGCATGCCCGTTGACAAGTCGTCCGATCGAGTTCGCCAAATGTTTGGCCGCATTGCCGGCCGATACGATTTTTTGAACCATCTCCTCTCGCTGGGCATCGACCACTATTGGCGCTGGCGAACCGTGCGTCTCGTACCGCCCGCGGGGCCGCTTCCAATTCTCGACGTCTGCACCGGCACCGGCGACCTCGCCCTCGCGTACGACCGCGCCGCCGGCCAAAAAACCCAAATCGTCGCCGGCGACTTCTGCGTCGAAATGCTCGAGATCGGCCGCGCCAAAGCAACCAAAATCGGCGCCGACTCCCGCATCGAATTCATCGAAGCCGACGCCCAAGCCCTCCCCGTCCCAACCGACGCCTTCCAAATCGTCTGCGTCGCCTTCGGCCTGCGAAACGTCGCAGACACCGACCAAGGCCTCCGCGAAATGACGCGTGCCTGCGCACCCGCCGGCCACGTCGCCGTGCTTGAATTCTCAACACCCACCTGGCAGCCCTTCAAGTCAATCTACGGCTGGTACTTTCGCCACGTGTTGCCGAGAATCGGCCGGCTCTTTGCCCGCGAATCCGGCGACGCCTACGAGTACCTCCCCACGAGTGTCGGCGAGTTCCCCCAAGGCGAAGCACTCGCCGAGCGAATGCGAGCCGCGGGCCTCGCACAAATCCGCCGCTATCCGCTCACTTTCGGCGTAGCTACACTTTATGTAGGGACGAAAGCTGTTAGCACTTAGCTTTTAGCTATTAGCCAAACGGGCCCCCAACGTCGAAACTTCTTCTGGCTAAC
>JABDGM010000047.1 GCA_013286045.1 Planctomycetota bacterium
CTTTCCAGAATTGCGCAAAGAGATTTGGGTATGTCGTCGGATGTTGGAGTGACGGGCGGCATTTCGTCGGCGAGGTCTTCAACCATCAATTGAAACTCCTTCAAACGGCCCATCACACGCTCGCGGTCGGTCGTATCGCGAATATCGGTGTTGAGACAGTCGCCCATGAGCGTGAGGAACGCCTTCAGGTGTCGCGTCGTAACGGTGCCCGCGCCGCGGCTGCCGAAACGCTCTGGCGAGCGGCGTTCGAGCCACCACACGGCGGCCCGCCAGTTTTTTTCGTCCTTGGCGGCGTTCTGAACAGTTCGCATGTGGTTTAGTTCAGCGGCCGCTTCGGTTCGGCGGACAGAGGCGTTGAAGTCGGCGTCGTGGCGCATGGCGCGAACGATTTCCGCCAGCGAACAGCCGATGAAGTTCGCGGCCGTTTCGCGATCGCAGCCGACCGAAAGGATGCCATAGATCTGGCCCTTTTGTTCGGCGGTTAGTGCAGCGGTGATAGGCAAATTGGTCATTGGGGGCGAGGCTTTCCTAAAATCTTGGACAAAACGGCCTGGGCGGTTTGCTCCGCGGTGCGACGATATCCGATGTATTCGAACGACACGACCGCCCGACCGGCAGCGCTGCGATAGGCAGGGCAGAGCTTGTTTCCGCGTTGACTTGACCCACCGGTTTTCTTGACATTCACTGCTCGCCACAGAGGCGAGTTTTCGCAATGGCGAATGAGGGCCGGATGACTGCTCGTGACATTGATGCGATGACCTTCGACGCGGTGGAGTTCGGCCACGGCGGCGATGGCCCGCATGCCGATGCCGATGCCTTGAAAATCGGGCAGCGTGACGATGCGTGAAAATCGACGGTGGTTCTTTTTCATGATTACAGGCACCGTCGCGCAGAAATTCACCGGCAGGCCTTCCCAAGTGGTGAGGTAGCAGCGGGCACCGGGCGCGAGCGAACCACTCAGATAGTGATGGCGCTTAAACAGTTGCCAAGCAGCCAGCTTGCAGCGATGGATTTCCAGCTTGATGCGCGGTCGCCGAAGTCGCCTCCTTCGGAGTTCTCCGGTTGCCATGTCCAGGATCCAATCGGGTTCAAGCCATTCGGCGACGTCGTAGTGGCACGTGACCGCCACGAAGCGGCACGGCAGATGGCCGCAGCGGACTCCTTTCGCGATTGCTGCAGAACAAACCTTGGCGACGTTGCGGTCGACGACGCTCGTGAATTCGTCGAAGGCGACTAGTGCGGGCTGGGGGAGATCCGAAGAACCCCTGGCAGAGCCCGCCGCGGCGGATCCGAGACCGTGGGCTGCCAGGCATTTCGATAGTGCCCGGGCAAGGTCGCAGCGGAAGCGTTCGCCGTTGCTGAGTACGTGATAGGGTTTGACCCAGGACGGCGGCGAGCCGAAACCGACGGCGGTGAATAGATCCACCACATGACGGACGGAGAGATTGCCGAAGCAATCGATCACGGCGCGATCGGCGGGCCAATCCGCGTTGCCGTATAAGTCGGTGCCGAAGGCGCGGTTCGCGATCGTGCTCTTGCCGCTGCCAGAGGGGCCAACGACGAGGCCGATTTGCCATTCTTCATCCTCGCCAGGCACATCCACTTCGAAGCGCGCGGTTGCCTTTTCGGCGAGCGGCACGTCGAACATGCCGGCGACCTGCTGCACTCGAAAGGAATCATACACGGGGCAGCTCACTACAACGTCAAGACTCGGCATCGGTAGCCCTCCGCTCGCATTTTTTCGAACACGGTTTGTTGGTCGGTTTCATCGCGACATTCGACGACGACTTGGTAACTTTCGGGGATTGTGACTTCTGGTGGGTCGATGGGCGGTGGCGAACCCCCGGCAGAGCCGGGGGCCGACTGACCTATGTTTTCCAGCATTGAGCGGACGGCGGCGCTTTCGGTTTGGACTTCGGATAATAGCGCTTGCAAGTGCTGTTCAGAGACGGCCGCCATTCCGGCGAGCGGGTCGTGCGTGAGCAGGATCTTGTCGGCTTCTTGTTCGTCGACGTCGAGGATAAGCACGGGCACTACGGCATCCGGCGTCGTTTCGGCGCGGAGGTGGCCGTCGATCAACATGAGAGTGCCGTCGTCGAGTTCGCGAACGAGGAGCGCGTCGGCGTAGCCGACTTCGGCAAGGACGCCCCGGAGGGCGTCTTGCTGCGCTCGTGGGTGCAGCCGCCAGTTGCGCGGATTTGGCCGAAGCTCATCGGCTCGGACGCGGCGAAGTTCTTTGATGCGGTCGCGGATTTGCATTGGAGTTTGTCGGTGGTCCGTTGTTAGTTGAGTAAATCACGAATCGTGGTTTGCAGTTCTTTGATGTCGGCACGGATTTCGGCTCGCATGACGTGGTGCGCCTGTTCCAACGAAACGAGGCGGGCGCGGAACTCGGCCATGTCGGTCGCCCGCGCGTAGACGCGGCCGTTTCGCGGCTCGTCGTCGCGATGCGCTTCACGCCGAGCAATCAGTTTGAAGACACCCAGGACGAGTGTGCCGAGCGTACCGAGCAAGACTGTTGCGACTGGCCAATCCATAGGTGGTGACTCGGCTGGAGGCTAGGGATTTGGGATCGAGACGAAATTGAGGACAATTATCGAGTGGACACGCCCTTCGCCGACGGCTCGGGGCGTGCCACCCGGAAGTTAATTTCACGGACCGGGAGCGGGTGGGATGACTGGCGCGGCGGTGCTGGTTGCGGTTGAACCGCTCGTTGCGCTCGCAGTCGCGCCGCTGCCGATCGTGGCGTCGGTTCGCAAGGACGAGTAATAGGTTGTGAGGTTTGTCGGCCAGGGGCTCAGGTCCGGCAAATCGGTAACCGGTATGCCCTCGGCGATGACTTCGAGTTGATCTTCGGTGAACACGCGGTCTAGCCGCGGGACGGTGTCGACCATTTCGGTTTGCGTGAAGAAGTCGCCGGGGTTGTAACCAGCGAAATCGGCGTCGGTCAGTGTGAAGCCGTCTGCGCTGGCGATGGCGCGGGTCTTTCCGAAGAGCTCGATCGCCATGTTGATGTAAACGCGCTTGATGTACTGGCCGACCTGACCTGCGAACGCCGTGGAGATTTCCATGCTCTTACGGTTTTCCGTGTGCTGCATGGCCTCCGAGAGGGACATGAGAATCAGTTCCGCCCAACGTCGCATAAACTGGTTGCGGATCAGGAAAAACGGCGTGGGGAAGACGCGGAACACTTCACCGGCGGGGCGGGCGTGGATGACTTCCATGTTGTTTTCGCCGGGTGGCACGGCACGGCCGGCGAGGATGTTGGCGGCGCGGACGTAAAGCTTGTGGATTCGCTTCACCGTGTTGATTGAGGGCGGAATTCGCAGGTCGGCATCTTCGTGGTGCATGATGAAAAACAGGTTGCGGCCGACGAGATACGTCCAATCCAGAATTTGAGGATTGAGGCTGCCGACGTCGTTCGACCAATTCGGCACGGCGTAACCCGCCTTGCCGAAATCGCCGACGTTGTACCAAAGGACGGCATCTGTGTTTGTGACTGGCATGTTTGGCTCCTGAGTAAAGTTGTTGGATATTGACTTAAGGGGCGAAGGACTATCTGGACTTGCTGGTTTGGGCGGCCAAGAACTGCTTAATCAACGACTCCTGTGTTTGCAGCATTTCGGTCGCACCCGGATACTTGCGGGCAACGTGCTCGCTAGCCCATTGATGGGCTTTTGCGAAGGAGTCTTGTTCCACCGGCACGTAGTGGGTTTCGGTAACGGTTTTCTGCGGTGGCGGAGGGGAATCCACAGCGACAGGCGCTGAGCCGCGGGCCGACTTCGGCGCGGTAGCAGCGGCGATCGGTTCAGCCTGGGCATTTCCCGCCAGGTGCTTCTTTGCGCGTAGGCCAATGAAGCCAGCGGCGGCTAGCACGGCGGCGGCTAGCGGTCCGCTCAAGCCGAGTGCGCCAACAGCTATCTTGCCGTAGGACACGCCTTGCAAGATGCCATCCTTGTCGGCGCCAAGTTGTTCGACGTGCTGCTTTACCGAATCGACGACTGAGTGGACCGTCGTAAATTGCGCGGACAGCTCGCCGATTTTGTTCTCGACTTCGGTTTTGATTGCGAGCGGGCCGGTAAGCTTGGCTGCATCCTCTGCACGCATATAGCCATTCAAGTCGCCAGGTTGCAGATAGTCGCCTTTGTCTTGCTTCTTAGCGTCGAGCGATTTGATGCGCGACTCCAGTTCGTTGGTGAAGGATTGCCAGTCGGGTTGGGGGCTGGCGAATGGAGACTGGGAGCTATTGGCTGGCGGCTGGGGATTTGCTGATTGACTTGAAGGGCTGGGGGCTGGATTTGCGGTCGGGACCTTGTTCGCAACGACAACCTTTGGAAAGACCTTGTCGCGAACTCGTGTGAGAAAATCACAAACAGGACGACCGCAGGTTGCGTAGGTTTCGTTATCGCGTTGGCCCCACACGACCCCGACGACCAAACCGCTAGAATTCAGCACGCCGCCACCGCTGTCGCCGGGGCGAACGGCGCCGGCGATCGTGGTTGATGCGTATGGAGCGCCAGATGCGGTCGCGTAACCGGTGATGCTGCCTTGAATACCGCGGAATGTACCGTTGGGGCCGAAGCCGCAGGCGATCAGTAGACCGGACGGGTCGCCGGTTGCCACGGGCAATGGCTCGACCTCCGGTCGGCGGATGGCGAGCGCTGCCAGGTCTTGCGCGTGATCGATTTCGACCAACGTAGCGGTGAATCGCCCGCCGTAGGGAAAGCTTACGATGATCTTTTGCGTCGAATCATCAAACAAGTGGGCGCACGTTAGAACGAGACCGATCGATTGATCGCGGGCGACCAATGAGCCGCTGCCGAGCGTAGTGTCGTTCACTGCGATGCGGCAGTGGGCGGCCGAATCGACGTTGACGGTGTTGCTCGGTTTGGTTTGCGTCTGCGGAAGAGTGCATCGGCCGGAGCCGCAGGATGGGCAGTTGGGGCACGAGCCAGTGCAAAATCGTTGGCCTGTGTAAGGGTCGACATAACACTGTCCGTTGGCATTTCCAACGCAAAGCGCGAGCGCGATGCATTGCGCGAAGCAAACTAAGAGCTTCAACCTTTGAAGGTGAGGTAACATTTTTTCTCCTTGTCGATGCGTGGTGGATTTCATGATTAGGCCAGCGAAACCGATCAATTACGGGACGAGTGTGAACGAGTACTCGTAGAACGGGCTGCGCGCGAGGTCGGCCGGTTCAGTGAGGCGGTCGGCGAGGTGAGGAACCGGGTCCACGCCGCCGGCGATGCGGTCGGTCATGGCGCAGGCTTGGCTACAAAACGGTGGCCGGCGATCGATCGCGTCGTCTTCAACTTCTGCCCGAACTGCCACACGAATGAATGGCAGATGGAGCATGGCGGCGGCCAGCACGGCGGTGTAACCGTAGTCGCAGCCGGCCAGGCGCCGCATCATGGTGGTGGAGCGCGTTCGATCGTATTCCGGCCACCGGTTGGCTGGATTTGTGCGGTAGACATCGATGTGGCCGGGGAACTTGCGGACCTGGCTTTCGAGCGTGACGGCCCGGCCGCCGTGCCATTCGCGAACCTCGACGCAAAACAATTCGTTGTCCCACCAGGCGGCTTTTGCCGCGTGCGAATGCGTCCCGCGGCCGGCAATGGCGATGAGGCCACGGCGGCGGAATAGCAGCAGATCGCCATCGGAAATTCGGAGGCGGGCGTGTGCCAGGGTCACAACGTGTTCTGGTTGAGTCTTTCGCATAAGTTTTGGCCATCAACAAAAAAAGAGCCCGAGGTCGGACTTGAAGCGTCCGATCTCGGGCTCTTTGAATGGTCGCCTGGGCGACTTCCGCTAGATACCGTTCAATGTTGCGAGGAGCCTAACACAGGTGCTGGCTCAAATTCAACAAAAATCTTTGGAGGAAAATTGCGAGTAACTCACGGGCATTTGCAGGCAGGGAGTGAAGCTGTAAGTGCTGTCCGTTGTGAGATTTCGGCGTTTCTGGTAGACTTTTTACTCTGCAAAGCAAATCGGTCAACATCATGATTGAATGCTGATCGACATGGATTGCGGGCTGTAGCTCAGCCTGGCTAGAGCGGTCGCCGCGGCGACAGGCCGATTCTAACAAGCGGCCTATTTCAAATTCGAATATGAGTTAGCAAATCTCAGACGGGCTGTAGCTCAGCCTGGCTAGAGCGCTTGGTTCGGGACCAAGAGGCCGGAGGTTCAAATCCTCTCAGCCCGACTGAGATTTGCTATTCTTGATTCTGTTAACCGCTCTTACTTTTGCGTCTTAGCAAGTAAGATGCCTTCTGATGGCCAAGGCGTGACGAGTCGTATATCTTTGCAGACGAACTCTCTTATGACTGAAACTTCTACCGAAACGACGGACCCGAAAGCTCACATGCGTCGGGCCGCTTATGATGCCCGCAATGCGCAGATAGATAAGGATCGGATCAGCGAAATCGCAGTGAACTCACTTGTGAATCTCCCCGAGTTCCAGGCGGCGAAGACTGTCTTGTGGTATATCGACTGCCGTTCGGAGCTGCGAACGAAACAAGCGCTGCCGGCGGCGCTCGCCAGCGGCAAGCGAGTTGTGGTTCCCTACTGCACCGTTGATGAAGGGGGAGCTAACAAGCTCGGGCTGTGGCTGCTGGAGAGCATGGACGAGCTGATCATCGGGAAATGGAAAATCCTTGAGCCGCCACGCGAACGCTGGGGCGAACCTGGCAAAGAAATTCCGCCGGAAGAAATTGATCTCGTGATCGTTCCTGGAGTTGGTTTCAGTCGGACGGGTGGCCGAATGGGGAATGGTCAGGGGTACTACGATCGGCTCCTCGAACGCGTGCGTCCCGACTGCGTGCTGGTAGGGCTCTGTTACGAGTCGCAGTTGTTCGATAACCTCGTCGTCAGCCCGCATGACGTGTATATGGATAAAGTTGTCACCGAAACTTCGGTTTACAGCGGCCGGGGTCGCCGGTGATCCCGATCAAACCACGGACTTGGTGAGTTTCCTGTGCCCGCAGTCGTTGATGACACTTACGCTGAAGCGTTCCGCAGTATTTACGTCGAGTTTCTGATCACGGCGCGCGATGCCACATGGGTGACGCACGCCGTCGATGCAGCAACTGGCAATGCGTCGAGCACTATCTTATGCGATTGCGAGGCGGGCGTGGATCGCTTCGTCGGCCCTGGGTTTGACGAATCGTTCAATACGCCAGATGGTCGCCCCGGCGCAATCGTGCAGTTGCATGTGCCTCGATTTCGGAAGGATCGAGTCGACGCCCTGAAGAAAGCGGCCCTGGTGCGTATTAGCCAGAATGTGCTTACCTGCCCGACGGCTGCGTGCTTCAACTTGATCGACTCCGCGGATTATTATCGCATGGGTCGAAAGATTGCGTTCTTCGGCGATGGGTTTCAGAAACGTATTGAACGATATGGCCGGCCGATGTGGTGGATTCCGACGCTTGGCGGCGAGTTTGTGCTCGATGCCAAGCTCGGATATTTGGACGGTTTGATGGGCGGCAATATTTGGTACTTCGGCGAAAGCGAAGATGCGGCTTTGGCCGCTGCGGAAGCTGGGGTCGCGGCGGTTCAAAAATGTCCGGGCGTGATTATGCCGTTCCCGGGGGGCATCGCGGGTAGCGGATCGAAGGCGGGCAGCAAGTATTCGTTCATGTTCGCGAGCACCTACGAAAAATTCTGCCCGCGGCTTGTCGACAATCCGAAAGCGAAATCCGAATTGCCTCCTAATGTTCGATCTGTGATGGAGATCATCATCAATGGCCGCGACCTCGCATCGATCATTCACGCCACGCAGGCCGCGATTGCCGCATCGGTTGAGACGCCCGGCCTGCTAAAGATTTCGGCCGGAAACTACGGTGGCCGACTCGGCAAGAGCTTCATCTATCTGCACCCCGAAAAACAGCCAGCTCCGGAAGTGAAGACATAGTTGAAGGCGGCGTGCCATGACGCGGGCGGTCGCATCCTCAGTTGCGGCCGCGTCCATTCGACCATCATTCGTTGCTTTGCAAGGTGCCTTGGTCATTGGCACCTCGACGTCGTTGCGCATAGCCGACCAGCAGGATGGTAGCAGCGCCAATGAATGGGAAAATCGCGATGCGCCACAAGCCCGTGGCGAAATCGTTGTTCTTCGCGGCATCGCCGACAATCACCGGGCCAACGGAACCACCCAAGTTGCCGATCATGTTGATGAAGCCGATGGCCGAAGCTGCGGCAGTGGAACCCAAGAAGATCGTGGGTATCGGCCAGAATGCGGGCATAATCGTATAGAGGCTGCTGCCCATCAACAGGAATAAGGCGAGCGTGCCAATGAGCGGCGAATATTGATAGTAGCTGACTAACGCCAATCCGCTCCCTAATCCAATCAACGGAATGGCAACGTGCCAAATTCGTTCTTGCCGTCGATCCGAATGCCAGCCGTTGAACTGCATTGCAATGAACGCAATCACGAAAAATCCGGACGTGATCCAAGCTGCCTTCTGTTCCGTACCGCCTAGTTGTGATTTGACGATGCTCGGCATGAAGGTTGACATGCCGTAAGAGACGACGTTTTGACAAAAGTAGACCAACGTGAGCAGCGCGACCAAGCCCAGGTGTACGTGCCAGGCCTGGCGACCTGGCAAAGTGCGGCTGCGGGCTTCGGCTTCAAGTTGTTTTAGCAACCAGTCTTTTTCTTCTGCTGGAAGCCAAGTTACGGATCGTGGCCGGTCGGGCAGGCAGAACAATACGCCGATGCCGGCCAAAATTGGCGCCGCGCCTTCGAGGATGAAGATCCACCGCCAGCCCGGCAGGCCGCCCCAGCGGATGTGATCGCTGATCGCTTGGGAAATTGTGGTGCCGAAGACATTCGAGAGCGGCATAGCAGCCATAAAACTGGCCATCGCCTTAGCGCGGTGTTCGGCGTTGAACCAAGTCGACAGGTACATCACGACCGTGGGAAAAAATCCTCCTTCGAAAAACCCGAGCATGAAGCGCAGAAAATAAAACTGGCTTTCAGCGTTGGTTCCTAGGCCGTTCCAATGCTTTGTGAGGGAGTTAAGCGTTGGCCAGCCGGCGAGCTCGGGAATTCTGGGCAGCCACCCAAACATACTTTCGAGAAACGGCATCCCCATAAAGCCCATGAGCACGGCGCATATTCCCCACAGAATTAATATCCGTAGGAAGACCCAGCGTGCGCCGCGTCGCTCGACGCTCAGCGTGCTCGGGATTTCCAGAATCCAATAGCCCCAAAAGAAGACGCCGCTGCCAAAACCGAGGATGCGCTCGTCGAAGCCAAGGCCGCCGTCGGCGGGCGAGCGATTCATGCCGAACTTGGCGATGGCGATATTCGAGCGGTCGATGTAGGCCAGGATATAAAGCAGAAACAGCACGGGAAGGAGATGCACCCACACGCGTCGCCGAGCCCGCTCGCTGACAGATGTTGCGGCGGGCCTGCCCAGCCAGAACCATCGCATCAGGGCCTCTTCCAACCAGCTTCCGCCGTTACTGGTTTCGGGCATCTGCATCCCACCTCTCAGGGCCAGAATATCATCGTTTCAACAACGCACGAAGGGGCACACGCTGCTCTGAGCTCGATCTCTAGCACATCGTGCCATGATAACAGCAGCGAGTGCAAGAGTGTTGGTACAATCTCGGTTGAAGCGAGCGCTGCGCTTTAGTCGCCCGAAGAGTGCGGATAAATTGTTGCCTTTTCGCATGTGAGACCGCAAACTAAGGCATGGTCTCACCGGTCGCTTCGGAGAGGGAGATGATTTCGAACGAAGTTGCTTGCCGTCGGACCATCGGCATTAGAGGTGTGCCACTTGCGGCTATTTGTGCTGCACTTTTCGCGGTGGTTTTCTTAAGTCAAATTTCCGGCTACGCAGCAGAACCTTGGGCGAACGCGGAAATGCCGGTGCGCGATGGCTTGGAGCTTTGGCTCGACGCCTCTCGTGCGACTGGCGACGGGTCGCTCCCGGCCGATGGTAAGTTGAGAGAATGGCGCGACGCATCTGGCAACAATCGCACGCTTTTGTCGCCGGATGAGAACGCTCGACCGCCGCTCCTCAAAATTGGGAACGCCGCGATTGTGCGCTTTGATGGCATCGATGACCAACTTCGTGCAGTCCAACAAAATGCGTCGCTCGAATCATTTACGATCGTAATTGTTGCAGCGCCGCGGCAAAACGCAGGCAACTTCGCTGCCTTGATGGCGTTCAACGCGGCAAACGAACGCGACTATGATAGCGGGCTCAACGTCGACCTGGGGCCAACGGCCACGGACCAGTTCTCCATGCTCAACGTAGAGGGTCGTGGATTTAGCGGTGCGCGCAACCTGCGGACGCGCGAATCGCACTTTGCCGGTCTACATACGCTTGTTATATCTTCTTCGACGAAGGACAAAACAGTTCGCTTGATCGTCGACGGACAAGACGAAGACCAGCGGCCACGCGATGGCGGAGCGATCAGCATGACTGAGATCACCGTCGGCGCACGGTATTACAACAACGGCATAGGTCCGCAGCATGTCGACGGGTTTGGACACGTCGATATTGCGGAAGTATTGGTTTATGACCGTGCGCTTTCAAAAGTTGATCTTTCTGCAGTCGGCAAATATCTCGATTCGCGTTATTTGTTGATCAAGGACGTGTTGCCGAGCAGCCCGGAAGCATCGGCGCAACTCGAAAAGTTGAAAGACCCGCCGCCGGTACAAGTATTCGTCCCGGGCTTCACCGCGCGTCAATTGCCAGTTGATCTAACGAATATCAATAACGTTCAATATCGGTCCGACGGCGTACTCGTGGCTCAGGCTTACGACGGTAAGATCTGGCTGCTTCGAGACACCGATCATGATGGGCTTGAGGACAAGGCGGATCTCTTTTGGGACAACCCTAGCGGTCTACGTTCGCCGATTGGAATGGATCTTACGCCGCCTGGTTACAAACTTGGCAACGGCGCCTTCGTTATTGGTAAAACGCATTGCGCGCTCATTGTCGATACGGATGGCGACGATCGCGCCGATAAGGAAATCGAAATCGTCGGTGGGTGGAAAGAAAGCTTTCACCAGGTGGATGGGCTCGGCGTGGCCTACGATCGCCGTGATGGAAGCGTCTATTACGGCCGCGGCACAGCTAACTTTGCTGATCCCTTGCTGCACGACAAAGACGGCAAAGCTCAATACCGGCTGACCGATGAGTGGGGAACGATCATTCACGTATCGCCAGATTTCAAGTCGCATGAGATTTTCGCGACAGGCATTCGCTTCCCCGTGGCATTGCGGTTCAATGCGCGCGGCGATTTGTTCGCCACCGACCAGGAAGGGGCGACCTGGGTGCCAAACGGTAATCCGCTCGATGAATTGCTGCACATTCAACAAGGGCGTCATTACGGGTTCCCACCGCGGCACCCAGATTTTCTTCCCAATGTGATCGATGAGCCGAGCACTTTCGATTATGGTCCGCAGCATCAGAGCACGTGCGGATTCAACTTCAATGAGCCGGTTCAGCCGGGCGGGCCGATTTTCGGGCCGAAAGAGTGGGCGGGCGACGCGTTCGTCACTGGTTACTCCCGCGGCAAGTTGTATCGCACACAGCTGGTCTCAACGCCTGCTGGGTACGTTGCCCGCACGAGCTTATTTGCTTGCCTCAATATGTTGACCGTCGACGCCTGTATCGCGCCCGATCGTGGATTAGTTGTCGCTTGCCATAGCGGCGCGCCCGATTGGGGAAGCGGGCCGACGGGCAAAGGCAAGCTGTTTAAGATTGAGTACAGTGATCCGGACTATCCTCAGCCGGTTGTGGTTTGGGCGGCCGGGCCGCGCGAAGTTCGCGTAGAGTTCGACCGGCCGATGCCGCCGAATTTGCTGCATGACGTCATTGCAAAAGCCAAGCTGACGGGTGGCCGCTACGTCCGCGCGGGCGACCGCTTTGAATCGATTTCACCCGGTTACGCGGCTGTCCAAGCGCAAAATACTTCGCCCCGCTTCGATGTTCCGATCCGGTCAGCGCAGCTGACGCCCGATGGCCGAACGCTCGTTCTGGCGACGGATGCGATCTCACAGGCCGTGCATTACGCGTTAACGCTGCCACACGAGGCTTCAAAGGCCGATGGCAAAATTGATACGTTGCCGCAGCTTCCGGCGATCGACCTCGACTTCGATTTGACCGGCTGCGAAGCAACCTGGAAGCCGGCTGGTGGCGGACCGCCTTGGACGGGTTGGTTACCTCATTTTGACTTAGACGTCAGCCCGCATTTTACGAGCGGTAGCGCGCCGCATGACGCACTTTGGCGGGCGATGGAACAACCGGGCGAACTGATACTTCGCGGCAAGCTGGACTTGGTCGATATGCTGCGGCCCGCGATACAGCCAGGTTCCAAAATAGATTACGAGTATCCGCCGGAGTCTGTGACGGCTGCGTTCGATGCGACCTCACCAAATTCTAAACTCCGAATCAAATCGTCGAATCCTTGGCATCAAGTGCCGCCCAGTACGGATTCCGATTCGCACGTCACACTCACGGTGCCAGCGAACGCCGACAAGCTGGTCGATTTTGAAATTCACCTTGTCAAGGAAACCGGCCCGGCGAAATTGACCGCTGCGTGGACAACGAATGAGGACAATCGACCGCGACCGTTTACGCTCCGCCGTCTGTATTTGCCATGGGCGGACTTAAGCGGCAAAGCCGAAGAAGCAACGGCTATCCCAAGTCCGCCTGAGCTCGCGGGCGGAAGCTGGGCGCGAGGCTATCGCATCTTCTTCAGCGAGAAAGCGATGTGCTCGAAGTGCCACACCATTTACGGTCGAGGCGGCACGATCGGTCCCGACGTCTCGAATTTGGTGCATCGCGATTATGCTTCGGTGCTGCGCGACATTGAGCATCCGAGCTTTGCAATTAATCCGGACTATCTTTCCTACAATGTCGTTCTGAATGACGGCCGCGTGTTGACTGGCGTAGTGCAATCGACCGGCGACACGATCTCGATCGGCGACAGCAAGGGCGGAACAACCGTGCTCAAGCGTGCCGATGTGGATGAGATGCGACCGCTGCCCGTTTCAACGATGCCTGAAAAGCTTCCCGAGCAAATCGGGGACGAGGGAATGCGCGACTTGTTGAAGTTTCTGTTAACGCCTGCGCCGCAAATGCCGCACGATCATCCAGGCCCGCGGCCCAAGCCTAGAACGATTGCCGAAGTGAAAGCCGCACTCGCCGGTGCGCCTTCCCCGCCGGAAAAAACGCGGCCGATTCAGATTGTCCTCGTCGCTGGAGACAAGGATCATGGGATCGGCGAGCACGACTATCCAGCGTTTCAAAAGACGTGGTCCGAATTGTTGGCGGGCGCGAATGATGCGGAAGTCACGGCCGCCTGGGACTGGCCGAGTGCAAAGCAATTCGAGCGGGCCGACGTCATCGTGTTTTTCCAACATGGCGACTGGAACGACCAGCGGGCCAAAGATATCGACGCCTATCTCGCGCGCGGCGACGGCCTGGTTTACATCCATTGGGCCATTGATGGCCAGAAGAATGGTCGAGAATTTGCGAAGCGGATCGGATTGGCGGGTTTAGGCATCGTTGGATTTCGGCATGGTGAAGAACTGCTGAGTTTTAATCTCGCGGCAAAGCATCCGGTCACACGTAACTTTGACACGCTAAAATTGTTTGATGAAACCTATTGGAAGATGGCGGGCTCACTTCCAGCCGACGCGGTGTTAGCGACATCCGTTGAAGACGGACAGCCGCAACCGCAAATTTGGGCGCGCGAGAAACAGAGAGGGCGCATTTTCGTTTCTATACCCGGCCACTTCTCGTGGACTTTCGACGATCCGCTGTACCGCATCTTGCTGCTACGAGGCATCGCCTGGTCGGCTCACGAGCCGGTCGACCGCTTCAATGATCTCGTGCTGCCTGGAGCTGAGCTTTCTCGCTGACAATCCGATGCCGCCGATATGACAGTTTTATTTGACATTCCGCAAACTGGCTTCGCAATTCGCGCAGCAGATGCGCGTGACAGCCCCGCGCTGCGAATGCTGTTGCCCGACCTTCGAAACGGGAGCGCCTATTTCGTGGCAGTTGATGGTCGCAACCAATTGCCGATCGGGGCCGCGGCATTGAGTGCGTCTTGCCGGACTGAGCCGATTGTTGGGCCGGGCATTGCAATTGAAGTCATCGAACCCTGCCGACGACAAGGCATCGCAACCGCTCTGCTAAATCATCTTGAACGTGCCGCCGCCCAGGTGTTTGACGCCAAAGCGCTGTACGCCGCCCGACGCGTTGAGCGAGATAGTGAATTCGCACAACGCTGGCGCTGGCTCGGATTCATGCCCGTTGCTTCGGTCGAAGATCACGACTTGCCCACCGAGGGATTCGAAGAGGAATTGACGCCACTTTTCGAGCGGATGCGTGCCAAGGGCCGCATTCCGGCCGAGGCGTCGATCGTTCCGCTATATGAAGCGAACGCGGCCGCCGTTTTGCAGCTTCACCTTGATCAGATGGGCGGCGACCGAGGCGAATTGTATCGAAAGATTCGGGGGCAGGGAGCGGGCGCATTTCATCCGCGATATTCTCGCGTGCTGATCGTTGATGGCCGCGTGAAAGGCTGCATTCTCGCGCACCGGGTCGCTGCCGATATCGCGGCAGTCGATGCAAATATTCTCGATCCAGAGGTGCGCGGCGGTTGGGCCAACGTGTGGCTCAAGCTGGAAGCAACCCGCGGCGCGCTTTGCTTGGGAATCAAAACATTTCGGTTTACAACGTTCGACCAGTACACAGATACCCGTCGCTTTACACAGCGACTCGGTGGCGTAACAACGCGCGTCATGCAGCTGATGTATCGTCCGATCGCAGCGCAGGACTAGGCCAGTCACCGCTAAGAAGCGGCTAGAATCCATGAACAGCTCCAGGCGAAAGTTTTTGGCGCATTCTTCAGCTCTGCTGGCGAGCAACGTCGCCTTCTCTCGGCGCTCGTGGGCGGAGCACTGTAGCGCAGCGCAACCGGTGGGCGCCTCTCTAATCCCTTCCGTGCGATTATTGGGAAACCAGTTTCTAGATAATAAAGTTGGCGTCACAGGCGCGGACGGCGCCACGAGCATCGTACTTCCTTCCGGCGAATCGCTGTGGATTTTCGGAGACACGGTGGAAGGGCCATTCAAAACGATTCGCGGCCTCGATTTAACAAACCTTCGATCGAACACAGGAGCGACGGTTCCGAAACAAGATGCCTCACAGGGCATCAGGAACTTTAAGTTTTTGGCAGATGAATCCGGCAAGCGGCCGAGACAGCTAGTGCCGTTTGCCACGGACGAGAACCCCGCTGCGAATCGAATCTGGGCGATTCATGGCATCGCGATTGAGTCGCAAATCTACCTCTTCTATCACCGCATTACACTGCTCAAAAGCGTGGATGTGTTCGTCAATTTTCAGCTCGATGGCATGGGGATCGCGAAAGCAGATGCGAACAACCTTTCGTTTGGTCGCTTGCCTGCTCCGGATAAGACCTCACTGTTCTGGAAGGGCACGGATCCAAGCTTTGGCGTGTGGGTGAACCGCTCTGACGACTATGTATACCTGTGGGGCTGCTTGATGACAGGCATGCACTTAGCTCGTACGCATGCGCGATCGGTTGGCGACCTGTCGAGCTACGAGTATCTCGTCGAAGCGCCCACGGTCGATGAGCCGAAAGTATCGCCGCGATGGAGCCCACGGTTTCAACCGACCGGCGCTTTGTTCGATGCTGTGCCGAATGAGATGAGTGTGTCGTTCAATTCACACTTAAATAAATTCATCGCGTTTCATTCATTACAACGCGAGCATAAGATTGTGATGCGGACCGCGGAAAAGCTCACCGGGCCCTGGAGCGCGCCACAGGTTGCTTACCAGCCGGAGCGCATCGGGGATGACGATCTCATCTACGCGGCGAAAGAGCATCCGGAACTGGCTCGCGAGAACGGCAAGGTGCTGTACGTGACGTATGTGAATTCAGCCACTTACATTCCGCAGCTGATCGAAGTCACACTTCGCTGATTGAGTGCCGTACCCAATCCGCATTAGGTCCGTGCCGATTGCCGCCGTGCCAGAACGCGGCGTCGTGCGATCTCAATACCCCGTTCAAGATATTGCCGTGCCCGGTCGGCATCACCCAGTTGTTCTTCCGCCACGCGGGCAAGCCATCGAAAAGGAGCAGCGTTGTTTGCGTTCACTTTTGCGGAAGTCTCGAACGCAGTGATGGCATCATCGGGTCGATCTAAGTGCGCGAGCGCAATACCTAAATGATAGTGGGCGCGAAAAAGCTGCATATCTTGGTCCAAGGCCTCCAGTGCGGCGCCGGCCGCATCCGCAAAATTTGATTTTCGGAGATGAATGCCTGCCATGCCGTCTAGCGCTTGCGCGTCAGTAACATGCTGTTTGATCGCGCGCTCAAATGCATGCTGTGCCTCAGTCAAACGGCCAAGCCGGACCAGCGTCGCTCCCAGAAGCGTATGCACGCTGGGGAGATTCGGGTCGGTGGAGGCGGCATATTTCAATCCCTCTAAAGCTTCGGACATATCTCGCCTGGCGAGCGCAATGGCACCCGCAATCAGGGCCAAGCGCGGATGCTCAACGGCATGCAGCGTAAGCCACTCGAGTTGTTTTTCGGCGCGCGGAAGATCGCCAAGGCGGTAATGGATTTCGGCAAGCAGTTGGCGCGGCGCCACCCAATTGGGATCGTCGGCCGCGAGCTTTTCGAATCGATCTAAAGCCTCCTGAAGATCGCCTCGCTCGAACGATTTCAACGCTTGTTGGAACTCGGCTTCAAGCTCCCGGCGGAGCGTACCCTCGCGCGCGGCCACGACGTCAGGGTCGACGTAGCCTAGTTCGAATAGGTGACGTACGGTATCCTCGGCGGAGTTTGGCTGGGCAGGCAGAGCGAGGGCCACTCCTGTTAGCGACGCTGCTTTACGATCGCCGGCGCAGGCGTCTCCAGAACATACCGACGGCCATCATGCCGCCGAATAGCGCCGAGATGATCGTGGTCGGTTCGGGAACTTGGCCGGCGAGGAGGCCTACGCCGGGCGCCGTCTCGTAGCCGTAGCCAACGACCTCGCCGGTGGCGTCGGCTTCGTTTGTGATGCGAATACCGATCCAACCGTAGTTGATTTGGCCGGTGCCATTGAGATCCATCTTCACGCCGAGGTAACGAATGTCGCTCGGGGTAAGGCTGGCGAAGTTCGGACCGTTGTAGGGGGTTTGAATTGAGGCCGTAGGTGTGCCGCCGAGCAGATTATCGACTTGTCCGTGATCTTGGTCGATCAATCGATTGGCGCGAATTATCTTGCCGCTGCTGTTAAAGTTATTCCCTTCCTGGAAGTCAAACAATTTACCAGGGCCGATGCTTGTGCCGGCAGTGAGTGCGGAGGGGTAGGAACCCAAGCCGTCCGCATGGTCGACATTGGCTGTAACAAGGTAAGCCGAGTTGTTCGCGTTGTTTCGTGCGGACGCGCCGTCAGAAAACGGCGTCGCCGCGAAGCAACAGCCTGGACCTGGATCGAACGCCAGCGGGTTTTCGCCGGGCGAAGCACCGTTGATGTCGTTCTTATCGATTTGGAGATAGTTGACCACGGGGCCGTTTTGCGCGGTGAGATCAACTCGATCGTGATCGATCTGAAAATCGGTCTGGCCGTCTTTGTTAAAGTCAATGTTGACGGCGCCATTGATGCCGAAGGGCTGAACCGTGTTATTGCCGATGATGACGGCGTTGGCCTCGGTGGCCAGCGTGGCTGTGACGGCGCCGGCGGCGGTGAGGTAGCCTGCGAGCCGGATATCGAGCGCGCTACGTGCGGCTGAAGAATTCGACTTGAGTTGTATTTTCATTAAATCTCCTCTTAACCGAAATGAGGAAGTTGAGCGCTTGAGTTACGCGGGAATTCGTGGCTTCCGCCATCGGACTATGGGCAGCTGAGTATGGGTGTTATTGTACCGCGTGTAATTAGTTTCGCTATCTTTTTTAGGCGAATTTTTGGATTTTCCCTATCGGCTAATTCGAGCGTAAGCGACGGCAGAAATAGGCGGCAATCAAGCTAAGGCCTGTTATTGCGCTTAGTAGCAGGGAACCGGGTTCAGGAACGGCGGAACCCGCTCCTAATGCCGTTCCGGAACCGGCCGTGACGCCGCTGCCGAAATTGATCCGCCACACGTTGTAATCCTCGATGGTGGCAACGCCGGGGGTGGCCGTCTCGTTTTGAAGAGTGCCCCCACTTCGCCACAAAATATAATCGCGGGCGTCAACTTTGCCATCGTTGTTGTAGTCGCCAGCGGTGATGCCGGTCTGGCCTGCGAGGATTGCGGTACCTGGCGTTGATTCGTAGCCGTATCCGACGACTTGCCCTGTCGCATTCGCTTCGTTGGTGATTTTAATACCGACCCAACCATAGGTAAGTTGATCGGGGGTCGGGAACTGCGGGAACTGCGCGCCACTGGCGCTATTCAGGTCCATCCGGACACCCAAATAGCGCACCTGATTCTGTGCGCCGACGAACTGGGGCGAGTTATTCGGTGTAAAGATTTGATCCGGCGTCTTTCCATTCAGTGCGACATCTGCCTGGCCGTGGTCTTGATCGATTAGTCGATTGAAGCGGCCGGTTTTCATGGAGCTTTGAACGCTGTCTCCCTCTTGGAAGTCAAAGGACTCGTTGGGACCGATCTCGCCACCGGCCAAAAGCGCGCTCGGATATTCGACACTTGTCGACGAAGGAGGATCTTGAACAAGGTAAGATGAGTTTGCGGTGTAATTCGCGACGGTGCCATTCGTAGCAAACGATTTAGAAAAATCCGTTGGGAACAGGTTTTCGCCGGGCGAGGCGCCGTTCGCGTCGTTCTTGTCGACCTGCAAATAATTGACGACGGGTCCGCCTTGCGGCGTCAAGTCGACCCGGTCGTGATCGATTTGGAAATCGGTCTGCCCGTCGCTATTGAAATCGATATTCGCAAATCCGTTGATTCCAACGTTTTGGACATTCGTATTGGAGTACACGACGGCCTTAGCTTCGGTAGCCATCGCGAAGCCGATAGACGCCGATGCGGCCAGGTAGGAAGCCAGTTTTCGATCGAGCGAGAACGATGGCTGCCCCTCGGATTGCGATCGAGCGGCGCTTAGTTGACGTTTCATGTGTTGTTGTCTCCGCTGTCGATTACTTGGCATTTAAAGCAAAGCCGACCGTGGGCTGGCCGGGTATCGTTTCATAGCCAAGTATTGTTTCAGTGTTGTACTTTGCTGGCAGGTTGATGGTTGGATGAGTGATTCGAACTTTATAGGTGCCATATTGAATTAATTTCATGTTCTTGAGCGCGGCCGGCGCTTTCTCGGGGGGCATGCCCAGTTCCGCGGCGCCGGCCTTGTTGGTAACGCCTTGTGCAGTTTGAATGTCGTTTCCTAAGTAGGGCTCCGGCTCGAACACCACGGTTGCACCGGCGAGCGGACTGCCTTGGTACGTGACGTTGCAGGCCAGTTGCGTAGCACCCGTGCCATTTCTCAGAAGGTATGTGAGGTGGTCTAGGATCTCTTGCTGATCGACAAACTTGTCGTGATTCGTGTCATAGTTATCGAGGGTAATCAATATTCCGGGGCACTTGGCGAGCTCTTCCTGACTCAATTTGCCATCGTGATTCGTGTCGTACAGCTCGATCGCCTGCGCGGCGGCTGCGCTGACGTTGATTTTCGGAGGCTTTACTGTTTCGGGACCGCCGGAGCAACCGCCGATGAGCACTGTGAACCCGAGTCCAATTAGATGCCAGTTACACATGCGCGACGAGATTGCTTCGAATTTGAGAGACACGATTCTTAAAACGACCCATCTGGGATTACTTGAGCATCGCCCCGGTTTCCTAGATGCCTGTGGACGAACAGATCAATGTCGTACGAAAAGGACCGCACTGAGCCGTCGCACATCACTGCTTGCCAAACCGAGGGATGAGCGCTGCCGAACTGAGTGTAGAAATTCAAGCCGGGCGTATCGGGCAAGGGATTTTTGTCGACCCAGCGGTTCGTATCCCAATCGTATCCCTGAAAATAGCTATTGTTGTCGCCGCCATTTACGGTGTCATCGGAGTCGTAAGCACGCGGGTCGAGAAACTTTTCACCGACCATGTACGTTTTGCTTGTGCCATCGGTAATATATTTCAACTTCATATCGACGCCGAAGAAATTGATGCCGGACTGCATTTTCAAATCGGGCCACTTCGCAGGGACGCCGGTCAAATAATTAAGGCCGATCCAATCGAACGGCGTTGAGCTCATATACGTGTCGTCGTCTAAATTGTCGGGTGTTTCTTGGCCAGTCAGCTGCCACGCGCCACATGCCATGCTTGGTAGCCATTTTTTTGTATCGGTATCTCCCGCATTGGCGGCATAGTCGCCGCGCGCCACCGCTGTTATGGGACCAGAGTTCTGGGGCGTAAAGCTCGCCGAGCTATATGCGTACGCTTTTGCGGCCCGGCGCGATGGGCAGTTAAAGACCGTCACCGGCGCTAGCTGCATCGTGACAGCAGCTGACTTTTGCTGCGCCAAGACATGTGTCTTGTCGCCATCGTTGGGCAAATCGTAGAGTTGTTGTTCTTCAATGAACGGCAGGATCTGATACATCCACCCGCCAGGTTGACTTCGACCCGTGCCCCACATCGGATCACCCACGTAAAAGCAGCTCCACCCCGCACCAGGGAGGATCTTCAGCGAGCTCTCGTGATTCAGAAAGCCAAGGCCAATTTGCTTCAAGTGATTGTCGCACTGGGCGCGGCGCGCTGCCTCGCGCGCGGCCTGAACGGCCGGCAAAAGAAGGCCGACAAGAATGCCAATAATGGCAATCACGACCAGCAACTCAACGAGCGTAAAGCCCGCGAGCTGTGCCCGCGCAATGGGTCCGCTGCGCACCGCCCGAACCATTTTTTGTCTCCGCCGCTCGTCGGACCGAACTTCCGACCGTGTGAAAAGGATGCCGCGGGAGCCCCGACTGGTCTGACACCGAGTTCGGTTAGCTTATCAACGGGCACGTAAAATGTCTAGCAGAAAGCGTTTGTGGATGAGCGGAGGACTTGAGAGTGGGTGTAGGCATGACAGGCTGGAAAGCGTGACCTACGTGAGACGAGGCCTAGCGCGCTGGCCAAAAAAAGTAATAAGGCGCTCGGCTCTGGAACCACCTGTTGGAGGGTCGAGCCGCTGGCGGCCGTCGTGCCGAAGTGGGCTCGCCAAATGTTGTAATCGGCGGCGGTGATCATGCCGTCGCCGTTGCCATCGGCGGCGAGATCGATGTCGCCGGACATTGAGTTGCGCCACACGATGTAGTCAGCGCCATTAACGACGCCATCGCGGTTGTAGTCGCCGGGCAAGCGGGCGAAGAGGTTGGGGATCTTTGCCAGATCGAGCCGGTACATCATCTCGTTGTAATCGTAGAGCGGCGTGGGATTTGAGTTTCCAGAGAAGGTATCGGAGTAAGTGCCGTCGAAGTAGATGAGGCGGCCGCCATTCTGGTCGAAGAACGGGTGCTGCGTCGGGTTGTAGTAAGAATAGTCGTCGGTCGAGCCGTCATCGTGGGTAGCGACTTTGATGGCGTTCACCCATGGGCCTTCGGGCGTTGGCGCTTCGGAAAACCAGACTTCGCCGAGAAAACTGGTGCCGTAGGACTCGACGCCGATCATCACCCAAGCCTTGCGGAAGTCGTTCCAGTAGACCGACGAACGGTGGAGGTCGACTGGCTGGCCGGTCTTGTAATCTTGTAGGCGAAAGGGCAATTGGCTGCGAGGGATCAAATTGTGCGACGCAATATCTTGCAGCATTTCGTAGCTGAGCGGGTCGGTGTTCTGCTTCCAACCGAAAACGATATTGCCGTTAGGGTCGCGGTCGAATTGCGGGTTGTTCGGATCCCAGCGAGTGTTGGCCTTGAGCGGCGAGTAGGCTTCCCAGTTTGCGATGTGCGTAACGTCGTTCCAGTCGTTCTTTACGCGGATATCGGGGTAGGTTTGATCGAAGTAGATGTAGTCCTGGCCGTTTTCGGTGACGTTGAACGAGTGGCCTTGCGGCACGATGGGCGCGGTGAGGCTGTAACTTTGGAATCGTTGGAAAGTCTGCGTCGAGTCGTTAAACAGCGCGAGCCCCGATTCCAAATTGGTCGACAGATCCTGGAATCGGGCGTTGTGGGCCATCAGACGTTCGATGCCGTCTGGATCACGTACTGTGAACAGGCCGTCGATCCACATCGCTCCCGATTGCGACACGGGCATCATTTCTTTGGCGGAACCATTTGAATCGACGAAATAGTTGAGGTTCACACCCTGCGACGGATCCAAGCCGCCCTGCCCTGGCAACTGCGAACGGGCACCGGCCGTGCGGAAGTCGCCACCGCCCGAGGCGTACAAGGTGTCGCCGAAGAACCAGTAGACTTGGCCGTTATAGACAACTGCTTGGACCGAATCCTGGCCGGCAACATTGGCGTTTATCAGTGGCTGTGCGATAGGAACCGGTGCGCCGACGGAGACACTATCTTGATAGATTCCTGCACCGGTCAGGCGATAGAGACGCTCGGCGATGTTGGTTCGGTCGATCGATAGTTGAGCGCTACCACCGGCGGTGGTCTGTAGCGTAGTGTTGAAGCCCGTGTAGCCGTAGCTGCTGATGCTGAACGGAACGCTTTGGTTCATCAGCGAAGTCTGGTTGAAGGCGGCGAACCCGTTGCTGTCGGTGACGAGAGTTGTTCCCGCCTTGGGAGTTAAATTGACGAGAGGAACACCACGCCCCGTGGAGGCGTCGACAACTTGGATCGCGTAGTTCGCAGCGGAAAGCGAGGTTGCCATCGCAACAACGAGCACGAATGGCAGATAACGACAAGCCATTTGAAGTTCGCCGGGCGCTAAGTGGGCGACCCGGCTTGCTTTCCTATGAGAGAATCGAGTTCACGACGTCACCACTCACGTCGGTGAGCCGGTAGTCGCGGCCTTGGAAGCGGTACGTCAGGCGTTTGTGGTCCATCCCCAGAAGATGTAGCATCGTTGCCTGTAAATCGTGTACATGAACTGGATTTTCAGTGATGTTGTAGCTGAAATCATCGGTGGCACCATAGGTCATACCGGGGCGGACACCGGCGCCGGCAAGCCAAATTGAAAAGCAGCGCGGATGGTGATCGCGGCCGTAGTTGGTGGCCGTGAGTGCGCCCTGCGAATAGACAGTGCGGCCGAACTCGCCGCCCCAAACGACGAGCGTATCGTCGAGCAACCCGCGCTGCTTCAGGTCTTGAACGAGCGCCGCAGACGCTTGATCGGTGGCCGAACATTGTTTCGCAATGTTCACGGGGAGCTCATTGTGCTGGTCCCAGCCCATATGAAAAAGCTGAACGAACCGAACATCACGCTCGATCAGCCGCCGGGCCAGCAAGCAGTTACGCGCGTAGGTGCCCGGTTTGCGCACTTCGGGACCGTACATATTCAGGATGTGCTCGGGTTCGCCGGAGATATCGGTCAATTCGGGCACGGCGGACTGCATGCGAAACGCCAGCTCGTACTGAGTGATTCGCGTTTGAATTTCCGGATCGCCGATGTTCGCCAGACTTTGCTGATTTAGTGCGGAAAGGTCGTCGAGCATTTCACGGCGCGTCCCGCGGTCGCATCCAGCCGGGTTTGCCAAGTAGAGCACGGGATCGTTGCCACCGCGGAGTTTCACGCCTTGATATTGCGAAGGCAAGAAACCACTGCCCCACAGGCGGTCGTAGAGCGGTTGGTCCGCAGCCCGCGTCGGGTCCTTCGAGATCATCACAACGAACGCCGGCAGGTCTTCGTTCAGCTTACCCAGCCCATACGCTACCCAAGCGCCGGCGCTCGGCCGGCCGGCAAGTGGCGAACCGGTTTGAAAGAACGTTACGGCAGGATCGTGATTAATTGCCTCGGTAAACATTGAACGGACAATGCACAGGTCATCCACCACGCGCGCAGTATGCGGAAGCAAATCGGAAATCCACGCGCCCTGCTGGCCGTACTGATGGAACGGAAAAATCGAAGAGACCATCGGAAATGACTGCTGGCCCGAAGTCATCGTCGTGAGCCGCTGCCCCATGCGAACGGAAGCGGGCAATTCCTGGCCTCGCAACTCGCTCAGCTTGGGTTTGTAGTCGAAGGTTTCGAATTGAGAGGGAGCTCCGGACTGAAACAAGTAAACCACACGCTTAGCTTTGGGCGCAAAGTGTGGTTGGCGGGCGAATGGTTCGGCTGCGACAGTGGGCGATGCGGACACTGCCTTCGTTGGCGCGCCGACAAGCGAGCTCAGCGCGAGCGCGCCAAGTCCGCTGGTCGAACCTTTCAAAAAATGTCGCCGATTGAAAGCCTGGGCTACTTCGATGGCATCCATAATGAACCTTCTCGGTGCAGGCAGGTCTTGCCGGTCAGTCCTTCGAAATCGCCTCGTCCATGTTGAGCAAAATACTGGCCACTGCGGTATGAGCGGCTAAATCACAGGCGTCGAGGGACTTGTTTCGTGGGGATTCGCCGTGGCTAACCAATAGCTCCGCCGACGCGGGCGACTGGCGGAATCGCTCCAAATACTTTTGCAAACTCGAGCGAAGGATGCGGAGCTCCGCGGTCGTAGGCGTTCGACTTGTCGCGAGACGAAATGCAAACGTGAGTTGCGACTCGGGCGAGCTACCGCCCTCGGTCAGCATTCTCTCGGCAAGTTTTCGCGCGGCTTCGGCATATGTGATGTCATTGAGCAACGCGAGCGCTTGTAGCGGAGTATTGGTTCGAGCTCGTTTGACCTGACAAATTTCCCAACTTGGGGCATCAAACGATGCGGTTGATGGGTGTGGAACCGTGCGTTTGCGATACGTGTACAAGCTGCGACGATAAAGATCGTCGCCGTGAGCCTGCGTATAGTCATCGTGGGCGCCGCCAGCGAGTTCTTCCCACAGGCCGGCCGGCTGATAAGGCATCACCGAGGGCCCCCCGACTTTGTCGACCAATAGCCCGCTCACCGAAAGCGCGTTGTCGCGCAGCGCTTCGGCCTGGAGACGGTATCGTGGCCCGCGCGCGAGCAAACGGTTGTCGGGGTCACGCTGATATTCTTCCGGCGAGGCTTCGGCCCGCTGCTGGTAGGCGCTGCTCAGCACGATCAGCCGCTGGATATGTTGCAAATCCCAGCCCGATTGAATCAACTCGGTGGCCAACCAATCTAGCAATTCGGGGTGCGAAGGCGGCTCGGACTGCACGCCGAAGTTGTCCGAATTCTTCACTAAGCCGATGCCAAAGTGATGCTGCCACAACCGGTTGACAACGACTCGCGCCGTGAGCGGGTTGTCGGGGATAGTGAGCCACTTGGCAAGGCCCAGCCGATTGCGCGGCGCATCCACGGGCAGCGGTGGAAGTACGGCCGGCACGTCTGGCTGCAGCTGATGATCTTTTTCGGGTTGATCGTAACGCCCACGATGAAGAACGAACGTGGGACGCTGTTCCTTACGCTCTTCCATCACCATCGCCATTGGAATTGCCGCCTCATATTTTGCGCGTTCGTCGCGCACCGTTTGGAGCGAATGTTGAATTTCGCGGCTCTTGACGGCGAACGGGTCGTCGGAGACCGCCAATAACAGCTTGTCGAGCTGGATTTGTAGTGCGGCCGCCAACTTATCGAGTTTGATTTCCTTCAGCTCACGCTGCACCGATGCTCGGAACAGCGCCTGCGATTCTTGTGGTCCGAGCGCGTGTTGGAACAGCACCACATCGGCGACGGCAGCGTGTAACGGACTATCGGCCGAGCGCATGCCAATGCGAAACGGCTGATCGGTCGCCGTCGAACCGTTCAATTTGTCGGCTTCGACTTCGACATTCTGCTTCTCTCCGTTCACGTAGAGTGCAACGCCCGCCGCTTTGCCCGAGCCATCGTAAGTCGCGACGACGTGCGACCATTCTCCGGCGGGCAGCGGCCGAGAAGTGAGCACTTTCATCGCGTTCGACGGCCAATCGACGATGATGTGCATTCCAACTTTGTGATCGGCGAAGAGCGTCAGGTCGCAGCCGCGGGAACGGCGCGATGTGTCCATCCTGGAAAGGATCGTGCCGGCGCCCGCCGGTTTGACCCACACAGCCCAACTGAACGGCTTGTCCGCGGGGGGAAAAGCGAGTCCCGCGTAGTCGAGGTGTTGTTTCCCATAGAAGACCGGTGACTCGCCAAACAGATCGCTTTGCCACGTCGGCATGACCGACTTCGGGTCGACGGCGACTACGCCATTCGTCACAGTCACGTGAGCCGCCGACTCGCCTTCTTTCTGTAAGTCGATGCGGACGGCTTCCACCGGCTCGTTTTGCGGCCGGTCTTTGGAAAGCGCATCGAGCCAAGCCCGCCGATGCTGGTCGATGGTCACGTTGTGATCGGCCAATTCTTTTGCGAAGTCGGCAATCTTCGCGTCGAGTTCGGCCAGCTTCTTTTCGTTCTCTGGACTAACTGCCTTCACGACCGGCGGCACATTCCCGCGCGTCTCGGTGTAGACGCCCTTCTCGTTTACATTCCCGAAGAAGGCGAAGAGCTGATAGAACTCCTTCTGCGAAATCGGATCGAACTTATGGTCGTGGCAGCGAGCGCAGCCGACGGTCAAACCGAGCACGACCGTGCCGGTCGTTTCGACTCGGTCTACGACGTTCTCGACAAACCATTCGTCTTCGATCGAACCTGCCTCGGTCACGGTTCGGTGATTGCGGTTGAAGCCGGTCGCGATGCGCTGAGCGAGCGTGGGATTCGGCAGTAAATCGCCCGCGATCTGGTCGGTCACAAATTCGTCGTATCGCATGTGTTTGTTGAAGGCGTCGATGACCCAATCGCGCCAGGGCGACATGTTTCGAGAGAAATCGTTTTGGTAGCCGTTCGAGTCGGCAAAGCGAGCGCCGTCCAACCAATCGACGGCCATACGTTCGCCATAATGCGGCGATTGCAGCAGGCGATCGACGATTTTTTCATAGGCGTCGGGTGCACCATCGGCGAGAAAGGCATCGATTTCTGGCAGCGATGGCGGAAGACCGATCAAATCGAAGTAAAGCCGGCGAATCAGCCGCTCTTTCGTCGCGCGCGGCGACGGCTCGATCCCTTCGGCATCCAGTCGCGCGAGGACATAATTGTCGATCGGATTATGGACGAGTTCCGGGTGTTTGGCTGTCGGAACGTCCGGCCGCTGCGGCGCGACGAATGCCCAATGCTTTTCGTATTTCGCGCCCTGTTCGATCCATTGTCGTAGCACGTTGCGCTCGGCATCGGAAAGAACCTTGCCGCTATCCGGCGGCGGCATCATCTCGTCGGGATCCGTTGACATGATCCGTTTGACGAGCTCGCTCTCGGCAGGCTTGCCAGGCACGATCGCTTTGTCGCCCGAGTCCAGCTCGCTAGTCGCCGCATCTGGCCGGTCAAGGCGCAAGCCGGCCTTGCGACTCGCCGAGTCGGGACCATGGCATTTGAAGCAACGATCGGAGAGGATCGGCAGGATATCGTGGCGATAACCGACTTTGGATTCCTCTGCGGGCGCAACGCCGGCGCGGGCGGCCAGGACCGCGAATGCCAACGTTGCCAAGACTGGCCGAGAACCCACGGTCACTATTACCGCCGTACAATGAACGGGTTGCCCGAGAAGGACTGCCAAGAAAAGTCCGACTCTGAGGTCAATTGTAGTCGTAGTTTACGCGTGGCTCCACCTCCGCCACGATGTCGTCTTTTGCCGCGAAAGCTGGCCGACAGGCAGCATGGTCCTACCCAAGCGTTTTTCGAGCGTTACGCATACCAACCCCGTGGGGACAGTGCTCGCGTTAATCGGCGTCATTTTTTGCCTCGTCTGGGTGACACTTTGGGTGCGGAGCTATTGGTGGGAGGACGGCATCGTCGTCTATGCATCGAACCAGCGCTACGTCGAAGTGGGAACCGCGCCGGGTGCAATTCAATTCGCAACGGGCATTAAAAACCGCTTTTCTCCCTTGGCACGCGTGGTCGAATCTCAGGAAAAGTTTCTGCGGACGATGGCGAGTATGAAGATATCTTACCCTTCCCGAATTTGGGGACGGTTCTACGTTGGGTCGGGAATCGTATTGATTCCCACTTGGTTTGCAATTCTATTTTTCGCCACGATTGCCGCAATGCCGCGCGTGCGGTGGCTACGTCGGCTTGGCGCGCGTACATTACTGCTTATCGCAACGCTCGTCGCTAGCGGTGTGGCCACGATCATTGCGTTAAGTCGGGAGTGAATTTGAATATCAAAACAGGACGCTCGAACGCGGGGAACCCTTGGTTGAACATCGTGTAGAGCTGATCCACTCGCGCGCGGCGCGTGCACAAGGTCTCGACGCGCTGCGCGGCTTGGCAATTCTTGCCATGCTGCTCTCCGGGCAATTGCCGTTTGGCGAGAACTCACTGCCGGCGTACATGTATCACGCCCAAGTGCCGCCACCCGATCACGTCTTCAATGGAAACCTGCCCGGCATCACGTGGGTGGACTTGGTGTTTCCGGTTTTTCTATTTTCGATGGGCGCCGCCATCCCACTGGCGCTGACTCGGCGAATCGAGCGCCGTGAAAGCGCATTGAAGATTCTGGGATTCATCCTCGGGAGGGGATTGCTCCTCGCATTCTTCTCTCTGTACGTGCAAGCGATCCGGCCCGGCACAATAAGCGATCACCCATCGGAAGAAACGCAACTCATTGGGCTCTTGGGGTTCGCATTGCTGTTTCCGATTTTTACGCGACTTCCCGATATATGGCCACGCTTCGCGCGTTGGGGAATCCGCTTGGCTGGTTGGACTGGGGCAATCGCGCTACTGGCTCTGCTACGATACCCCGACGGCCAAGGATTCTCGCTCTATCGTAGTGACATCATCATCGTCGTTCTCGCGAACATGGCGGTGTTCGGGTCATTAGTTTGGTGGGCAACCCGAAACAATCTTCTAATGCGATTGGGCGTTTTGGGCGTGCTGCTGTCGATACGCCTTTCGAACATGCCGACGGCGACAGAGGGCTGGGTCCACCACCTTTGGACGTGGTCGCCCGCGAAATGGATTTACCAACTGTATTATTGCCAGTACCTATTCATCGTGATCCCTGGCACCGTCGTTGGAGACATGCTTCTTCAGTGGATGAAGCGCGATCCTACCATGCAAAGGCGGGCCTGGTCGTTTGCCCGACTGCTGTCAATCGTCGGACTCATGCTCTTGTTCGTCGGCGTCGAGCTAGTAGGACTTTACGGGCGGTGGCTCTGGTCGACGACGCTTGTCACATTCGCCTTATGCGGCTGCGGCGCGTGGCTAACGCGCAATCCCGGCGATGACACCGAAAAACTGCTCCGGCGGCTCTTCCAATGGGCAATTTATTGGTTGGCGTTAGGGATGTTCTTCGAGCCGTACGAAGGCGGCATCAAAAAAGATCACGCGACGATGAGCTATTACTTTGTCACGACCGGGCTCGCGATCTGCATGTTGATTGCATTCACCATCGTCCTGGATATCTGGCAGAAAAGACGCTGGGCCGCGCTGCTAACCGACAACGGTCAGAACCCGATGATTGCGTACGCCGGTATCAACAACCTGATCCTGCCAATTCTCGCGCTGACATCAATCGAGGAGCAGCTGTCGAGGATGACTGCTACTTCCCCATGGGCCGGGTTTGGCAAGGGACTTTTCATCACCTTGCTTGTTGCCATCGCCGTTAGTTTCTGCACGCGAAGAAAGATATTTTGGCGAAGTTGATCGTCGAGACACCGTTGTGATTCGCTCGCCCAAACAAATCACGGAGTGGGCGTCGTCAGCACATTAACTCGCAGCTTCGAGGCCGCCTGCGATGTATGATAAACGCGCTGCGTCGCTTTCTGAAAATCCTTCTCGCTCGCTTGGTTAATATCGCAAAATGTTTGCGGGTTGCGATCCACGAGCGGGAACCATGAGCTCTGCACTTGGATCATGATGCGATGTCCGCGGCGGAACGTGTGAAATACATCCGGCATCGTCCAGTTGACCGTGGCGACTTCATCCGGCGTAAAAGGTTCCGGCTTTTCGAAACTGTTGCGAAATTTTCCACGCATCGGTTCGCCCCGAACGAGCTGCTGATAACCGGCCAATTGGACTCCCGCGGGATTTGGATCGGGGTTTGGAAAGTCGTCCGAGTACACGTCGATCAACTTCACGACGAAATCAGAATCGGTACCGGTCGTAGAAACCTGCATTTCGGCGGCAAGCGGTCCGGCAAGTGTAACGTCGTCGGTAAGCACATCGGTTTGATAGACGAGCACGTCTGGCCGCGTCGCGGCGAAACGTTGATCATCATCCATGTACTCGGTAGTGCGGTGCAGCGATATATTCGGAATGTACGGAACGGGCTTAGCAGGATCGCTCACATACTCGTCGAACTTGGAAGTTTCCACGTCCGTTGGCGAATCAAAGGAGAGCCGCCCACCGGCATGCAGATAAATGGACTTCTCGGCCGTGTTTTTTGGCGGCCATGAATCGAAATGCCGCCATTGGTTGGCACCCGTTTCGAAAACGTTCGCCTCGAAAAGTTTGAACTTTTCTGCTTTGACGTCGGCGGCGTCTTTCGCGTCGTCCGGCTTCTCCTTCTTGCCGGCGTCCTTTTCGTCGCCTTTAAGGAAGTGCTTCAGAAACGGTAGCTCGAAATGCTCGCGGTAGTACACCGCGGTCTTCGCGTCGAACGAGACATTGCCAAGATGATCCGCGTCCGCACTCGACCATTGGCCGTGCGACCATGGCCCCATGACCAGGACATTGTAAGTCTCAGAATTCAGATGCTCGGTCTCACGATAAGTTTTGAGCGTGCCGTAGAGATCTTCGGCGTCGTACCACCCGCCAACAACCATCACGGCAGCGT
>JABDGM010000048.1 GCA_013286045.1 Planctomycetota bacterium
AATTCGAACCGCGCAATTCAACCTGACTTTCGCCCGTGCGTGTGGGACCCCACGTACGCGAGCAAAATACCCGCGAGAGATAACCAACCGATGAAAACACGCTACACATGGCTCGCTGCTCTTCTTATTACCTTCGTTGCCGCAACGTCGTCTTTCGCCGTCGACCCCGCGAACGGAAAGCACAAAGTCCTCTTCCTCGCCGGCTCGCCCAGCCATGGCTACGCCGCCCACGATCACCTCGCCGGCTGCATGCTCCTCAAAAAATCGCTCGATGAAAGCGGCCTCCCCATCGAGTCGCACGTCTACCACTACAACTGGCCGACCGACCCGAAGCTCTTCGACAACGTCGATTGCGTCGTCATGTACGGTGACGGCGGCGACGGCCACATGGTCATTCCTCACCTCGCTGAATTAGACGCCCTCGCCAAGAAAGGCGTCGGCATCGTCTGCCTCCATTACGCCACCGAAGTCCCCAAAGGCCCCGCCGGCGAAAAGTTCCTCGACTGGATCGGCGGCTACTTCGAACCCAGCTGGTCCGTGAACCCCACCTGGCTCGCCAAGTACGAAACGCTACCGAAGCATCCCGTCACCAACGGCGTCAAACCGTTCACAATCGAAGACGAGTGGTACTACCACATGCGATTCCGCGACGGGATGAAAGGCGTGACACCGATCCTCACCGCGCTCCCGCCAGCCGAAACGCTCAACCGCCCCGACGACCCGCACGCCGGCAATCCCGACGTCCGCAAAGCCATCGCCAACAAAGAAGTTCAGCACATGGCCTGGGCCACCGAACGCGACGACGGCGGCCGCGGCTTCGGCTTCACCGGCGCTCACGTCCACTGGAACTGGGCCAACCCCGACTTCCGCAAACTAGTGCTCAACGCCATCGTCTGGTGCGCGAAAGTCGACGTCCCCGAGGGCGGCGTCCACGACAAACCCAAGACGATGACTGAAATGCTCGCCAACCATGACGAACCTGAACCGCCAAACTTCAAATCGGAAGAAATCCAAAAGAAGTTCAACATCCCCTCAGAGTGAACCTCATTTTGAACATAGCTGGATTCGCAAGAATCCGGCCAAACCGCGGTCACTCGTCGCCTAGCCCAATGCGGCCACGAGCTCCGCGGTCGGAATCCGCCGAATCCGCTCCGCAGCCTCGGCGGTCAAAGAATAATTCGCAACCGTATTACCAACAATTCTTTGAGCCACACTCGGTCGGGCCAAAATCCGGCCGGTCACCCACAGATAAGGAACGACACTTAGCCGATCATCACGAAAACGGGTCAACTCCTCTTCACTATTTTCGTAAACCCCAGAACCCGCCGCCTGCGCCATGCATTCTCGAAACAACTGCTGCCGTCCCGCGCCGTCGAGCGCCCGAGACATCACCACAAGCATGGCGCTGTGCGATCGAACTTTCGCACGAGAAGACTGTGCCACACTCGGCTCCCTGCCGAGCGCCACGTCGACCCAATGCTGCCCAGCCCGCTGACCGCTGAAAAAGTCATTCGCAATGTCGCCGATCCGCGGGTTGGCTTCAATAAAACTCGGCGTCTGCGTCGCTTCGTCATAAAAGTAATCCGCGAACAGCGGCCCATGGCATCCAAGCTCTTTGCCGAAGCGCCGCATGTGTTCAACAACCGCCGGGTGCTCCGCACTCTCTCGCACAACCGCCGAGCCTCCTACACCTCGCATAACCAGTACGCTGATATGCTGCGACACGAGTTCTCCGCGCCGGTAAATGCCGCGAAATACACTTTGCGTCCCCTCGCTCGGCCGCTGAATGAGGAACGGCGTACCCTCCGACCACAACTTCAACTCGCGAAACTTCGCAATCGCGGCACGCGTTTCACTTTGATCGTGGACCAGCTTCACGGTCTGGCCTGCCGTCCCATAGTCGAGCTTCACAAAGCTGGGAAACTCGCTCCATTCATTCAGCTCGCGCTCAGAAGAAACGACGCGAGTCTCCGGGTGCGGCAGCTGCAAATCCTGGCAAATCTTCAGAAACTGCAACTTGCTTTGCAGGCGATCGATCACCGAAAAATCATGTACGGCAAGCGGTACTTTTTTCTCGAGCGCCTCTCGCACGCGCGCGACCAAAAAGATTTCATCGTGCATAGGCAGCAGCACGTCGTACTTTTCTGCCGCCAGCCGCTCGCCCAAACATCTCAAAAAGCCGTGCGGATCGGCACCGAACCGCGGGCAACGATACCACCTTCGCACCAAGCGCGAAAACCGCGACAGACACAACGGATTCGCGTCGAGAATATCAACCGTGTGATGCGGCCCAAGATCGTACAGGATCTCGCGCGTCGAAATGCTCGACCCGTCTGTCAGAAGGATCTTCAATCGAGTTTCGCTACCGCTTTGAACCGTCATCCGCGTTGGTTTCAAGTCGTTGGGTGGAAGTTCGTCAATTATTCGGTCGGCTTGGGGGCCGCGGCATCGTTCGCTGCGGCGAAAGCGATCGATGGTCCAGCATCGATTTTCCCAATCCACAGGTTCGCAAGCGCGATCACCATGCGACAAATTACTAAACCAGTCGTCCAGAACAAAGACATCGCGAGCAGCACGGGCGCTTGCTCACGGCCGGGGGCCAACAAGAGCTGCATCGACGTCTCATGCGTCCCTATCCCCGCGAAACTTGGCAAGCCGTTCGCCAACAAAACGAGCGGGATCGCCGACGTCGTCACACGAAAATCAATTGGCAATTTACAAATTTGTAATGCAGTCGCTGCATAAATTACCTGAAACCCAAAGTAAACACATCGCAACCCGAGTAACCGCAACGATCGCCCGATGCTCCATCCTTCCAAAAATGACTCGCTGTCCTTTCGGCGAAACCGCTCCCGAATTCCTTGCGGCAGCAGCTTGAACGCGAGCGCGATCCCAACCGCAACCAACAGGGCAATTGCAAGAAACGGGCGCAGCCGCGTCATGCGTGGGTCATCGGTCAGCAAGGATCCTATCAGCGACGCGGAAAGCAAGACAAAAATATCGTGATACGCCAGCAGCACACTTCGAGAGAGCATCCGCACGACGCCGGTCTTCTGCAACCGCGCCAGCTCCCACGCCAAGGCCGCTTGGCCGAATTCATAGTTCACGCACCCCAAGAGATAGGAAAGTCCGCGCAGTCGCAACGACTCTCGAAAACTCCAGCGATTGTGGTGAATGCTGTACACCGTCGTGAGGCACGCGGAGTCCCAGAGGTACAACAAGATGACCATCACCACCGTTGCTATGGCTAGCGGAACCCAATCGAGTTCGCTCGCTGCCGCAACGAGCTGCCGTGGACTCACGCGCGCAAACAGCCACGCCACCAGTACGACCGTAATGGTCACGGGCACTACGATATGTCGCAAAGCGGTACGCGTCATCGCGGTTGAAACGCTATTCAAAAGGCTTAAATCCCGGTCGTTCCATCGTATCACATACGGGCTGCAACGTTGCTTAGCCCCTCTGCTCGACTTATAATAGCAGCCGTTTCGCGCAGGACGGCGATCAAACTTCCTTCCTCGAACGCCGTATTCGGTCTGCAATGCATCCGCGTTGCTTCATCTCGCGTCGCAACTCTCTAAAGGTTGGTTATGACATCGCTCGTTACTGGCGCTACCGGTTTTGTCGGACGCCATCTTCTGGCTCGTTTGGCGGAAGAGGGCGTGCCCGTGCGCGCGATGTACCGTGACGAACCCCGCCGCCAGCAATTCATCACGCGTGGCGAGACGGCGATTCGCGGAGATATCTGCGATTCAGGGGTAATGCGCGACGCCGTTGCGGGGGTGAACGTCATTTACCATTGCGCTGCTGCTCACTCCACTTCGACGCCTGATGAAATCCGCCGTACAAACCTGGCCGCTGTCGAGAATCTTTTGGCAGCGACGAAAATGGCTGCCCCAAACGCTCGCGTCGTTTTGCTCAGCTCGCTCAACGTATTGGGAAACGGCAGCATCGCGACCGCGACCGAAGACTCGCCGCGGAAAGTCACGCACGATCTGCACGCCGATCTGAAATCCGCCGGCGAAGTCGCCGCCGAGCGCGCGATTCGCGACGGCATGGACGTCATCATCCTCCGCCCCGGTTTGATTTACGGCGCAGGCGACCTCAACTTCTCGAAGCTGGCCCGGGCCATTGCTCGCGGCAAGCTGGTGTACATCGGCAGCCGCGATAACATCGTCCCTATCGTACATGTCGATGACGTTGTTCAAGCCATGGTACTCGCCGCCCGCGTATCGCCGGTCCGCGGCCGAGTGTTCAACATCACCGATGGCTCGAAGGCCACGATCAGCGACTTGGTCACGGGTCTCGCCGGTGCGATTGGCGCGAAACCACCGACGCGCGTGATGCGACGCATCCTGCCGCGCATCGCCGTCAGCCTATTCGAAATGCTGGGCCGCGAAGGACCGATCACACGACCAACCCTGCGCTTTTTAGGAACATCGCGTTACGTGGATATTAGCCGCGCGCGGAAGGAACTGGGGTACGAACCTCGTGTCTCACTGAAAGAGGGCATCGCCGGGTGCGCCGAATGGTTGAAAGCCAGCGTCGCCGGCCAGACAGCCGCTTAAGTTGCCGAAGACTTACTCACTTCGGAACCCACGGGCCGCGGGACAATGCAGGATTTTAGCAATGAGCGACACCAATACCGCTGAACTTAGTGAACGCGTGGCGAACGAAATTCGCCGCCGCTGGGTGAAGCTCGCGCCCGCGGACCTTTCGTACCAGGTGCCGCCGGAAAAAGTCGACGCGGTCGCCAAGACCGCTTTCACCACGATGCTCGTGCGCGATTGGCGGGTGACGCCTCTCCCGCCGCCGGAGGAACACGCTCAGCTTCTTGCGCGAGTTGTTCACTGGGTCCGTCGTAGCAAGCCGATTCGAGTTCGAATCGGTTATGCCCCGATGAAGAACGCGTGCACCGTTGACCATACGACTGCTGATTGGGCCGAGATGTTCTCGCTTTGCCATCTCGCCGCCTGGCACAACAAAGTGCAAGCCGTCTATCCGCCGGGGCTCGAGATTCGAATCATCTTCGATGACTCGACCGTGCGAATGGCCAACCGGTACGACACGGCCCCGATGGAGGATTACATGCAGTCGGTTGGCCGCCTGATCACGGCGCTCGGCTATGATCCGCTCATCGTGAATACGATCCGCCAGTCATCGTTCGCCTGGATATTCAATTTCGGTTTCTACCAAGTGGCGAACTTTCGAGTTCGCCGCTGGGAGCGAAATCCGGAAAACAAACCGACGCTCGACCGCATGCAGGAATTTGCTCGCCGCAACTTGGTTCTCGCCGACGACCTGCCGGAAGCCGAAAAGGAGAAACTTTATCAGGCTGCGGCGCACCGCTACCGCGTGTACTGGGAAGCCTTGCAGCTAAGCGGCTTTTCTCGCCTCGGCAAAGGTTTGAATGCAATGTATCTTGACGGCCACCAGCATCATTTACGTCAGGAAGCCGCTTTGCATTTGGCCTCGCTTGGCAAGCAGCAACTCACGCAGCCATGGCAAGGCCCCGGCGCACTGCTCGACAACGGCGCCGGTAAGCTCGTCCCTATCGTGTTGACCGCAAAGCGGTTGGCCCGCGTCGATTGCGAGTCGGTTGAACTTCCTGGTCTGATTCCGCTACCAGATTTCGCAACCATCCAAGTTGCACGCGAAAGAGTTGAAGCTCCGGCTGCCACGGTTTAACCACAATCGATCGTGCATATCACTGATGGCTAATTCCTTCGCCGCCGAATTCCACGACCGCGCTGTCGACGAGATTCGGCGCCGCTGGGTTCGGCCGGGCGATTGGGATCCGACGTTCCGCATCGCGCCGAACCAGTCCGCCGCTACGGCAAAGGCCACGCTCGACGCGATGCTCGTTCGCGACTTCCGCGTCACGCCGTACCCTCCGGCAGAAGAGTACGAGCAACTTTTGGCTCGTGTCCAGCACTGGGTTGCGCGGAGCGAGCCGATCCAGGTTCGCATCGGCTACGCGCCGATGAAAAATCCGCGCACGGTCGATCACACCATGGCCGATTGGGCGGAGTTCTTCGCGCTTTGTCATCTGGCCGCGTGGCATAACAAGGTCCAAGCCGTCTACCCGCCCGGCCTGCAAATCAAGATCGTATTCGACGATTCCACGGTCCGCATGGCGAATCGATATTCGAAAGCGCCCATGCGCGATTACATGCAAAGCATCGCGCGCCTAATCGCCGCGATGCGTTACGAGAACTTCATCGTCGGAACCATGCGTCAATCATCGTTCGCCTGGTTATTCTATTTCGGCTTGTACCAATTGGCGGAACTGCGACTCTACGGTTGGGAGCGCGACCCAAAGAATAAGCCGATCATCGAAAAAATGCTCGAGTCTGCACGGCGAAATCTGGCGCTCCCCGATGAAATGGACGACGAACGAAAAGAGCGACTGTATGCGCGTGCCGCCCACCGCTACCGAGTTTACTGGGAAGCGCTGCAACTCAGCGGCTTTTCGCGCTCTGGGCATTCGCTGATCGCCATGTATCTCGACGGCGATCAGCACCACATCCGTCAACCGGCGGCCTTCCATCTTCGCTCCGTCGGCAAGCAGCAGGGCACACAACCCTGGCAGGGGATGGGCGTTTTGCACGAAAATGGCGTCGGCAAGCTCGTGCCGGTTGTCCTGACCGCAAAACGCCGCGCGCTCATGGATTGCCAAACCGTTTCGCTTCCCGAATTGCTGCACTTGCCGAATTTCGAATCGGTCACTATCGCCCGCGACCCCGCTAAGATCGCAGATTCGACGCCGGTTTCTTGATAAACTAAGATGCTCCCAACGGCGCGTTCCGAGATGGAGCCAAGGCGTTGCATTTCTAAAGTTTTCAGGATTTCCCTCTCATGACCCAAACGAATGTGCTCGTCACCGGCGCTACCGGTCTCGTCGGCCGCCATGTTTGCTGCGCATGCGCCGCCAAAGGCTACAACGTCCTCGCCATGGTCCGCGCAAATTCCGATCGCAGCGTTTTCGCTGGGTTGCCGATCAATTTCGTCGACGCCGACCTCGATCGCCCCGAGTCTTTGCCAGCTGCGATCGAGCAGGCGGACATCGTCGTCCACTCCGCTGCGAAAGTCGGCGATTGGGGCCCCGCCGAGGAATACCGGGCGATTAATGTCGTGGCCTTGGAACACATGCTCCGCGCGGCCGAGCGTACTGGCCGACTAAAACGCTGGATCCAGATCAGCTCGCTCGGCGTTTATCCGCCGCGGCACCATTACGGTTCGGATGAAACCGTCCAGCCCGAGCTCCACGGCCTCGACGGCTACACGCAAACCAAGGCCGAAGCAGAGGTCTTGCTGCAGCGCCACATGCGCGAGCACGGCTTGCCCGCCGTCATCCTGCGCCCCGGGTTTATCTACGGGCCCGGCGACCGACACGCCATCCGCCGCCTCGTCGAACGAATCGAACAGGGCAAAATGAAATTCCTGGGCCGCGGCGATCGCCTTCTCAACAACACGTCTGTGGAAAATCTCTGCGATGCCATCCTTCTCGCAATGGAAAATCCGAACGCCCTGGGCGAAACCTTCAACATTCGCGACGCCCGCCTCGTCACTCGCGAGGAATTCATCGGCACTATCGCGAAATACCTCGGCAAACCAATGCCGGGTCGCGTGCCGGAAGCAATCGGCCGCACGATCGTCGGCCCGATCGAGCGGATTGCGAAGCTCCGCGGTCGGAAGACGCCGCCTTTCCTGACCCGCGCTCAAATCAAGTTCATGACGCTCAATCTCGATTTCTCAATCGATAAAGCGAGGCGTCTTTTAGGCTACAATCCGCGCGTCGACTTTCAAGACGGCATCCTCGCAGCGCTCGATGACATTACCGGTAAGAATCCGAAGCCGAAAGCGCCTCAAGCGGCCGTATCAGCGAGCGTCTAGCCGCAGGCCCCCGCGCATCCGCGGCTGCGTGGGCTTTTTTCGAACGTTAGGCGATGACACTGCCTCCGCGGCAGTCTTCCGGCTGGACTCGCGAGTATGAAACGCCGCGACGCGCTCCAGCGCTAAGACCAGCACCACTCCCGCCGCGACGCGAGAACGACGCCATAAGCCACTCGTTCGCTCGGCGACGCCGAGCTCGTCCATCGCGGCTGCCACCGACGCAACGCGAGCATCATGAGACCCGATCATCCCCGTCGGACTGCCGTCCGATTCCGACGCCTTGCCTGCCGATGACGACACTTTGCCCGAATGATTTTCGATCATTGCCGAATGAACGTCGATCATCGCGAGCCCGCTTGTCGCGGAAACCTCGCGCGCTGGCGTGGCCTCCTGAGTTTGGTCCGGGGCCTTTCCATCTTCACGCCGAGTTCGATCGGCTGCAGGTAGAGATTCGGTTGCGTGCGGCGTAGCGCCCGCCTCATCACTCACGAAGAGTGGCAACGCGACATCCGACCTGGTTTGATCGCCGCGGGATTTCGCACGCTCAATATTCAGCGTATTTTGCTCGTCGGAACTTCGTGCGCCGCCAACGGTTTCAAAAACTGATGCTCGTCCCCATTCGCCTGGAATCGAGCTCGCCGTCGAGGAGCTGCCATGGGTCGAATGAGTCGAGCCAACGGCCGCCTCTGTTGAGTGCCCGTCGACTGGCTTTTCCGCTGGTATTGCGGTTGCTGGTAGCTGCTTCAACTCTGCCACGACGCTACTGATTGGAATTGAACCGCCTTCGCCATCCGACGGCAGAATCTCCGGCGTCTGCACCGGTGCCACGAAAGTCTTTGCCTCGATCGTGCTCAAATCGGGAGTGAGGAACATGCCTACGAGCTGCCAACTGCTGCCCCCCGATACGTACACATTGGGTTCGACGTCGTCCATGTCAGTGACGCTGTTGAATCCGTTGCCGTAAACCGCTTGGCCAGTATTCAAGACCTGGAAGGATGTGTATTGCGCCGGTGGAAGTGGCGACGTGTCGATCCTAGCAACGCTCGTCCCATGCCCGTCGTCCGCAGACATAAGGATCGGACCGCCATCTGCGGTCGGCGACCCAAGCAGCGGCGCGGGTGCGGCGACGAAACTCAATTCGATATGCAACGTAGAGTAAAGCGGTACTTCTGGTGTCGCTTCTGGAGTTGTTGCGGATAACATCAATCGCCGTTCCATCCCCTCCACGCGCAACCGCCGCGTCGCCGCACCGTGATTCTTACGGCGCGCCGTCGACCGCCGACCGTTGCGATTCTTAGCTCGAGATTGGAACATAACGCGAAACCCCTAGTTCGACTTCGACGCCGATGCTGCCGGGCCGGCAGCTCCTTCATCTGCCCGGGACCGCTGGTTCAACTCAGCGACCTTATCTGCAAACTGCTTGTTCTGCTTAAGACTGGCAAACTGCTTTCCTGCCCCGAAATCGATCGCACGCGGCCAGCCGCAATCGTACGATTGCTGCAGCGTTTCCAGGACGTCGCGATCGATATCCTTCGTGTGACTGCCAGCAGGTCCGTTTTCTCGGGCCATCGCCGCTCGCAGGTCGGCCAGTTCCGCTGCCACTCCAACCAATCGTTCGCCGCTGCCTGCCCACAATGCCCGCCGCTCGAGCGCTGTGTGCTCGGCGTTGCTCCACTGCTTTTCCGCGCGCAACGATTGGCCAAAGTTGTAGTACATTCTGCTCAGCAGATCGCGCATCAACGCGGAGTTCAGGGCCCCGGCGCAACAAACTTTCTGCCCTTCGATCGCTTTCGGATAAATCGCGATTGCCTCCGCATGCCGACCCATGCCCGCCAGCGCTAGCGCCTGGTTGTTCAACTGGGCCGCGAGCGAACCGCGGAAAGAGAGCTCATCCGGATAATCATTTGCAAGCTCGGCGAACAAATCGCGAGCTCGTTCATAAACGACATCTGCCTTTGCCGAATCGCCAACCCGGCAGTACGCCACGCCCAAATTGTTCAAGCTGATCGCCAGATCGCTGCGATACCGCACGATCGACGGGCTCTTGCGCACCAGCTGTTCTTGCAGTTCGATTGCCCGTTCGTGCGATGGGATCGCCTCGGACCACTCTCCCTTTTGACTCTTGAGCGTCGCGAGATTGTTGTAACACAGGGCCAAATCATCCTGATACGCGTTCGAGCGCTCGTCATCTTTTCGCAAGCGTTCGAGAATGGCAATCGCTTCGCGCGCGGCGTCGGCGGCACCCGCGGCATCGCGATTTCGAAGCACGAAACTCAGGTTGTTGCAAGCGATTGCCAAGTCGTGCTGCGAACGCGCTCGTCCAGCAGGCCCTGTCGCCAATTCGCGCAGTTCGGCGATCGAAGCCCGAAGTGCTTCCTCGGCGCCGTTGCCGTCGCCCGACTGATCCAACAGCAGGCCCAAGTTCGCTTCGCTCTCTGCCAGTTGGCTGGCGAACATGGCATCATCGCGGTGTTTGCTGACCAGCCGTTGCTGAGCCACAATCGCCGCGTTGTATTCTGCCCTGGCCGACTTCAAATCGGAGCGGCCCGCGTACAGCAATCCGAGATTGTTATGCGATAGCGCTAGCTGTGCCTCCGCCTCCGCGTCGCCCGGGTCGGCGGCGATTAAGTCTTGCAGAAGCGCCTGGGCAGATTTGTACTCTGCGATGGCGTCATCCACTGCACCCAACTTCGCTGCTATGACGGCCGATCGAAAATGCGCGAGCGCCGTCTCCTTGCGTAACTGCGGATCGTTGCCGGCGTCCAATGCGAATTGCCGATAGTATTTCAACGTATCAAGCAGCACTTCGCGGCGGACCGGCTCGACGCCGGGATACTCGGCAAGCCGGTCGGATACCTGCACGCCGAATTGGTCGACCGCGGTTCGCGCCTGCTGAAAGTGCCGCGCCGCTCGCTCGAAGTTCTGCTGGGCAATCTCTGCGTTCTGCTTTGCGTCTTGCAGCGCAGCAGAGGTCCGGCCTTGCTCCCTCGCAAGCAAGACCAACCCCACCGCCGAAATGAACGTCACCAACAGCACCGCGCAAGCTGCCACACCCACGAGCGGCCGATGCCGCCGCGCCCATTTCCCCATGCGGTCGGCCAATGTCGGGCGTCGCGCTAACGTCGGCAATCCTTCAAGAAACCGCTCCAGATCCTCCGCCAGCGTTTCGGCCGTCGCGTAACGATCGTCGCGGGCTTTCGCCATTGCACCCAGCACGATCGTTTCGAGATCGACTGGAATCGCCGCGTTGATTTTTCGCGGCGCGATGGGCTCATCTTCCACAATTTGCCGTAACAACGTCCGCCGATCTTCGGCCGGATGCGTAAACCGCTGCGTCAGCAGCTCGTACAGCGTAACTCCCAGCGAATACACGTCGGTTCGAGCATCGACCACGACCGCGCCGCTCGCCTGCTCGGGGCTCATGTAACGCAGCGTGCCAATGATGTCGCCCGTCAGCGTCACGCCGTTGTCGGTCTGAATTCGGGCCAGGCCGAAATCGGTGACCCACAGCTTCCCGTTGCGATCTACCATCAGGTTCGATGGCTTCACATCGCGGTGGATAATTCCGCTCTCGTGCGCGTGCTGCAACGCCTCGGCCGCTTCTTTACCCAACCGAGCGACGGTGCGAAAGAAATCCGCGCTTCGGACCGGCCGTTGGCCGAATGCCGAATTAACCGCATTGCAGAGCGTCGTCGTCGATCCGCCCGCCGCGCCCGCGCCCCTCGTCGATGCGTTCCCGGATCGCGGCGCGTACTCACGAAGCTCGACAATCGCCTGCTCGAGCGATTGCCCATCGATGTATTGCATCGCGTAGAAGTAGATGCCCTGCTCTTGCCCAACGGCAAAAACCGGCACGATGTGCGGATGGTGCAGCTGGGCCGCCGCCTGCGCTTCGTTTTTAAACCTGGCGATTTGCCGTTGATCCAACACCGCCGCGAACGGCAAAATCTTGAGCGCTACTTGCCGGTTCAGCGATCGCTGATGAGCCTCATAGACGATGCCCATTCCGCCGCGACCAACCTCGCGAACGATTCGGTACTCACCGATTTGGCGACCGCCGGGGGATATGGCGTCCGCTTCGCTAACGACCGCTTTCGCCGCCCGCAAGTCGCGCGTCGCGCCATCAAGCAGCCGCAAACTCTCCAGGTACGGCTTTAGTTCCGCCGCCAAATCCGGATGTGCATCCAACAGCGATTGCTGATCTGGGGCGCCACCTTGCTCCAATGCGGCGAGGTACTGTTCCAGCACTTCCGCCAACTCTTGCCGCGGGGCGTCCTCTTGGGCGCACGTTTCGTCGAGATCAGGTAGCCGGCTATTCACGCGTTTTCACCACTCAATGATTCTCGCATTCGCTTGAGCGCCCGTAACCACAACATCCGCACTGCACCCGCCGAACGATCCATCCGCGTCGCAACCTCTTCGAAGGGCAGCCCCTCGATGTGCCGCAACACGATCACGTCCCGATAGTCGGCCGGCATGCTCGCCAACGTATCTGCGAGCAAGATTTCGTCCTCCCTTCGCACCGCGCAACCGCTGGGCGACTCCGCCTGCTCGGCCAGAAACGTTTCCAGCCGAACCGTCGATTTCTCCAGCCTTCGCCCGATCTCCTCCAGCGACACCTCTCGCCGCACGTCGCGCTTCTCGGCGAGCACATGCTGCTCGACGACCCGCAGGATGTTGTTCACGACGATTCGCCGCAGCCACGTGACAAACTCGCCGATCGAATTACCGCGAAAGTCGCCAAAGTCGCGATGCGCTTCGAAGAACGACTCCTGCACGATATCCGAAGGGCTCACCCGCGCTCGCAGCCGCGTATCGAGTTGCGCGGCGACGAGCAGTTTCAGATAATTAGTATACAGCGCCAGAAGCTGGCCCAAACAAGAACACGACCCTTCCCGGGCCGACGTAAACAGTTCTTCTGCCTTGGCTTGCGCGCCAGAGTTCATGATGAGGCTCACCGAAGTTTCATCATTATGGGCAGATCAAAGTCCGTTTTGTCACGGCATTTTTTTGACCGCGCCCATTTTGGCCAGATTTTCCATTTTCATGGGGTCGCTGACTCCTCGAGTTCAAACTCACCGGCCGCGGGAGCCAGCGAGTTTTCGCCTACAAAGACCTCGATTTGTCCCGGGTCCAATACTGCTTTCCCCTCAATATTTGAAGTCATCAACTGGTTCGACGACAGCGAGAACTCAACGTCCGATGCCTCACCCGCGTCGAGATGAACTCGTCGGAATCCCTTCAACTCGCGAACGGGGCGAACCGGCTTGCCCCATCTTTGATGAATGTAGAGCTGAACGACTTCGTCCGCCCCCAAGCTCCCCGTATTCTTCACGCGCGACGTCACCTTAATACTCTCCCCCCTCTTCACCTTCTTCGCGGACAACTTAACCGGCCCAAATTCAAACGTCGCATAACTCAAACCATAGCCAAACGGGAACAATGGATACGGGCTGACATCCATGTAGTTCGAGTTGTTGCCAAGGTCGCGCCGAATCGTGTCCACAACCTGGCTATCTTTTACAGAATCATACGGCCGCGCCGGTCGGCCACTGTTTGTGTGATCGTAGTAGAGCGGTATCTGTCCCACAGTTTTCGGAAAGGTAACTGGCAACTTCCCTGAGGGCGATTCCACGCCCCACAACAGATCCGCAATCGCCGGCCCCGCCATGGTTCCGCCGTGAAACGCGTACAGGACCGCATTCACCTTCTCAATCTGTCGACCGATCGTGAGCGGCCGCCCCGCCTCGACGATCAACACAATCGGCTTGCCGGCTTCCGCGACCGCGTCCACCAGCTCGTTTTGAGCACCCGGTAGGTCGAGAATCCCGCGCGAGTGCGCCTCGCCGGACAAATCCGCGCTCTCGCCGACGACCATCAACACCACATCCGCTGCACGCGCAGCGTCCACCGCGTCTTTGAATTTCGCAGTCGACTGGTCTAAACAGTCCGCGAGCCCACTGACAAACGTAACTTGAGCGTCGTCACCAGCCGCTTCCTTAATCGCCGCAAGCGGCGTGCGGCAATCCTCCGCCCGCCCATCGATCGACCATGTGCCAAGCTGCGCTCGCGCATCATCTGCCAATGGCCCCACGACTGCGATATTTTTAACTTTCTCACGATTGAGCGGCAACACTCGCCTATCGTTCTTCAGCAGCACGATCGATTGCGTCGTCAGTTTGCGCGCCGTCTTCAAGTCATCATCGCTCATCAACGCCGCACCCTTCGGATCGGTGTAAGGCTTATCAAACAGCCCGAGTCGCATTTTTACTCGCAGCACTTCGCTCACCAATCCATCGATCGTCGCCTGCGAAACTTCCCCCGACTTAACTAGCGACGCCAGTTCGTTGTGATACAGCGGGCTGACCATCTCCATATTGACCCCCGCCTCGACGGCCGTTCGCGCCGCATCTTTGTCGTCGCGGCAATACCCATGCACGATCATCTCGCGGATGGATTCCCAATCACTCACAACAAACCCGTGGAATTTCCATTCGTCGCGTAACACGTCGCGCAACAAATATTTGTTACCGCTTCCCGGCGTGCCATTCAACTCATTGAATGAAGTCATCAGCGTCGCGACGCCCGCATTAACGGCCGCGTGGAACGGCGGCAGATACACGTTGCGCAGCGTCGCTGGCGAAACTGCCGCCGTGTTGTAATCGCGACCGCCCTCCGTCGCACCGTAACAAGCAAAGTGCTTCGCGCAGGCCGCAATTCGGTCCGGCGCAGAAAGATCCTTGCCCTGAAATCCGCGAACCATCGCCGCCGCAAACTCGCTCGCCAAATACGGGTCCTCGCCCGGACTCTCGGCAATCCGTCCCCATCGCGGGTCGCGGGCGATATCGACCATTGGCGCGAAAGTCCAAGCAATGCCAACCGACCTCGATTCGCGCGCGGCAACGGCGGCGGCTTCCTCGATCAGCTCGGGGTTCCAACTGGCCGACTGCCCCAGCGGAATCGGGAACACCGTCCGAAAACCATGAATCACATCACGCCCGATAATGAGCGGTATCCCCAAACGGCTCTCTTCCACGGCTACCTTTTGTATGGCATTAATCGTGCGCGTATCGACTTCATTCAGAACCGACCCAACCCGTCCGGTACGAATGTCATCAACCAATCCGCCACGAGCCGCCTTCCCGTCGCCGGTGATCGTGGCATCCGGTCCCAGCCCGCCGAGCTGCCACATCTGGCCGATCTTTTCTTCGAGCGTCATCTGCGCAACGAGCAGTCGCACACGCTCATCAATTGAGCGATCTCGATCCAGCCACGGACGCTCCTGGACTTTGGAAGGAGGTTCCTCAACCGCCGACGTCTCAGCGCGAACAGCGCCGCTCCAGATTGCGGCTATTGCGGTCGCTAGAATCAATGAAACGACCAACCTTCGATAAAAATCTGCGCTTCGCATCAAAGAATCCAAACCAATTAAATAGTGCATCTCAGTATGACCTAAACGCTCTGTCCCAATGTTGCCCGCCGCTCGGCAAGGGCGACCTCAATCTCATCCATCAAGTTGTCCGTTAGCGGATAGTACCGCAGCACGACCGCCCCAACGAGCAGCGCCACCGCCGGAACATCGCTGATCAGCATGACAATCCCGCGCTCGGCCATCGCCGTCAGCGGAACGTCTTTCGAATAGCCCAGCCACGACAGCACCTCGCCATTCAACCAACCGCCGATCCCCAAACCCAGCTTCATTCCAAACACGATCGACGCAAACGCCAGCGCCGTCGAGCGCCGCCCCGTTTCCCACTCCGAGTAATCCACCACATCCGCCATCATCGACCACAGGATCGGGATCGTCGGCCCGAACGACAGTTGGAGTAATATCTGGAGCAGAAATAAACTCGCAATCGAGTCATTCGGCACCGCCGCCATCAATCCCATAAACACCGCCGACAGTACCAGGCAAAGTCGAAACGCCGTGTTCTTCCCCAACCATTCGACGAGCCACTTCGACAGACTCACGCCAAGGATCACAAACGCCAGGCCGATGCCGTTAAACAATCCAAAGTTATCGATCCAGCTAAAAATATTCGGTGCCCGCGAGTAGTACTTGAAGTAATACAACATGCCGCCACCGCGCAGCGCAAGCTCCACATAAATGAGCAGCGCCAATCCGAACAACTCGACCCACGGTTTGTTGTTTAGCAAATCCACCAAGTCCTGCCGCACCGAGGAGTCCTGCCGCGGACTGGGAATTACACGCTCGCGCGTGAATGCGAACGTCACTACAAACAACGCCACTGCAACGATGCCCCACACCGCCATCGTCGCCCGATATCCAGCAGCCACGTCGCTGCCGCCGAAGGAATCCACCATCTTCAGCGTGAACATGTTCACCACCAGCGTCGCAAACATCGCACACACGAATCGCCACGATGCCAGGCTCGTCCGCTCGCGCGTGTCTGCAGTCATCACGCCTGACAGCGCGCAATACGGAATGTTGTTCGCTGCGTACACCGCCATCAGAATGTTGTAGGTCGCCACGGCCCACACAATTTTTGCCGTCGGGCTCAGATCCGGCGCGGTGTAACAAAACACCAGCGCGATCGCCATCGGCACCGCCGTCCATAAAATCCACGGCCGGTAATGACCCCACCGTGTCCGCGTCCGATCGGCCAGCGCCCCGATGATTGGGTCGTTGCAGGCGTCGAACGCTCGCGAAATCAATAAGATCGTTCCCGCGACGCCTGACGCAATTCCCAAAACATTCGTGTAGAAGAACAGCAAAAACGTGATCTGCGTTTGAAAAACGAGATTCGCCGCCGCATCGCCCACGCCGTAGGCGAACTTCTCTCGCAGCGCTAGTTTTTGCTCGACGACCGTCATGGATTTCGCCTTGAGGCGGGCCAACCGTTACCCTGCGACCCTAACCATTTCGTTGACAGTCGCCCCGCCGCTCGATATTGTAATTAGAGAAACTGTTTCTCGCCCAATTTTCTCATCGTTTCTCCCATGACCACGATTCGCAGGGTTGCCCAGAAGGCCGGGGTTTCCATCGCCACTGTTTCCCGCGTGGTAAACGGCAGCACCGCCGTTGCACCGGAACTTCGCGACCGGGTCTTGGAAGCCGTAAGCCGTTGTGGCTACTCACCTACTGTCGGGCGACGCTCGGCGGCATCGATCGCGTTGGTCTACACTGGACCATTTTCCGTGGGCTCGCCTTACGATGCGGCCTGCATCGAGGGCATCGTAACCGCCATGCTGGAGAGCGATTTCGACCTGAAAATCACCCACCTGCGGCGAGACAAAGCGCCTGACGAAACCTACTCCCAGTTCTTTCTCCGCAAAGGCATTCGCGGGGCCATATTGCGGTCCACCTACTCCGATCGCGATATCGCCCGCAAGATTGGCGACGAAGGGTTTCCTGCCGTCGTTTTGGGTGATCGTTTCGAGCATCCCCGGCTGCCATTTGCGTACAACGACTCACGCTCCGCGAGCGCCGAGGGGATCGAGCACCTGATCTCCTTGGGCCACCGCAGGCTGGCCTTTGCGGCAAACAATATCGACGACGGCGACCATACCGATCGGCTCGATGCCTACCGCCAAACCCTGAAAAAACATGGGCTTTATGACGAGCAGCTCGAGTTCCGCGTCCCCGCCCATCGGCTTGATGGCGCCCAGCTCATGCGAAAAATGCTGAGCCTCACACAGCCTCCCACCGCCGTGTTTATCGTTGACCCCCTCACCGCCGCCGGGGCCGTGAATGAAGCCCATAAGCTCAAGCTTCGCATTCCCGAAGAGATGTCGATTCTCGGATTCGACGACACCGATACCCGGTTTTCCGTCGCTCCGACGATGACCGCCATTTGCCAGGATTCTCGCGAGCTGGGCCGCCTCGCGTTCGAACTGCTAATTCAACGCTGCGAAGGCGTCGAAGACGGCCGGCACGTCGAAGGCCTCGGTGCCGCGTGGCTCGAAATCAATCACACGACGGGTCGCGCCCCGGCGAAAGCGGTCCGCATCATGCCCAACGGCGAGCGGATTTCTGTCGACGAGTGACCGCGCCCATGCGGAATTCCCGCATCTCTCGCCGCAATCCATTTTCTGGCGGTCGTTGCCACGGCTGTTTATAATCCAGTTGTTGCGGCCAAAAAAAATCGCAATCTTGTTGACAAACGTTTCGACCAGAAGTAACCTACGTGAAACAGTTCCGCAAAAGTTTTCACGTTCGGTTCGATTACTTCTTGCACCGGTGACTGATTCTCTTTCCGAGGAGGTGTCCTAATGAAGCGGTTCCAGGCGATGGCTTTCATTTGCTGCGCGGCGTTGTGCGTAGCGCTGCCGGTGAAAGCAGCTACGGTTAATGTCGACCCAAATGCTGCTTGGGTTGGCTTTATGAATGTTTCCGAGACTCCGCAAAACGGCGGTGGCTATGTATTCGGAAGCTCATGGGGAACTTCTGATTTGGCCGCAGTTTTCGGTGGCGGCACTTTGACGATTGCTCCCAACTCTGTAAACGACCCGAGTAACTTTTGGTATTCGCCCGCTGGTGGGCCTGGTTCGGTCGGTAATAAGACGATGGACGCAAACATGTACGTTGAAACAAACGGCGTCTACACGGGCCAAAACCTGACCTTCAGCGGCACCGTACTTTCGAACACGCTGGTCGGCAGCACAAATCAACTCGGAAATGGTTGGACCTCGGTTGCCTTTATCAAAGATTTTGCTCCGGACTATTCGTCCAATGTTACGGTGACGGCGCCCCTCACGGCCGGTGCGTTCAGCATTAATCTCAACACGATTAATGACCCGGCGCGACACATCCAATACGGTTTTGAAACAATCGGGCCAGACGTTTGGGCTACCGACGTCGCACCCTACGGAAACATCAAGATTGCGGCTGTCCCAGAACCAGCAATGATGACGCTGGCCGGACTCGCCGGGCTTTGCATCACCGCGATTCGGCGCCGTCGCTAGACGTCGCCCTCGCGGACACACGCGGTATTCGGTTTAGTTTTCAAATGGACGTAGATCAAGCGCCCGGTGCTTGGTCTGCGCGGCCACTCGTGGCCCCAAAGCGGAGATCTTCTCGCCATGAATTCGCGCATTACTTGTCGTCGAGTCGTTTGGTTCGCGGTTGGATTGAGTTTTATTTGTGGAATGCCGTGGAGCACTCCGACCGCATCCGGCCAAGTGATCTTTGACGATGAATTCGATGGCACGCACGGCAACGTCGCGTTTCATCCGGGCGGCGTCGTCGACGTAACTTCGTATCGCGCGCCGTTCGGTGGCACCACCGGCGACGACTTCGTCGGCCGTACGAACTTTGGCTTTACGCTACCTCAAGACGGCGTTGCTACCGCCGCCCCGGGCAGCACGGATGGCAAAGTGGCCGTGTTGAATTTGAATACCTACAATCCGAACGCCGCCGGCACCACGTTTCTCGGCACGGACCTGATCTCCAAACGCAACTACGCGGTTGGCGGTGGGTTCAGCATGACAACGCGCATGCGATTGCAAGCCGGAACACCGGCAGGCATCGTTGCGGCCCCATTTTTGTACGATGTTCAACGCGAGAACCCTGTCGGCACGCCGGTTCGCGATGAAATCGATCACGAAATCCTCACCAACAATGCGCAGTCCGCTGCGCCAGATAACACGCTGACAAACGTTTGGAACGACGGCAATTTCGCGAGCGCTGGCGCACCCGTGGCAATCAGCAACCCCAGCGGCTTCGATGTCACGCAGTTCCACGACTACCGAGTCGATTGGTCTCCCACCAACGTGAAGTGGTACATCGACAACACGTTGGTCCGCACCGAAACTTCCGTCGTTCCAAACGATCCGATGCGGGCCCACATTAATGTGTGGGCGCCAGATAGCAGCTTCGCCGCCGCTTACAACGCCTCTCTACAACCTTCGGCCACCTCGCCTGGCGCTACGTACAAAGTTGAAGTCGACCGCATGCAGATCAGCCGGACGAACACCACCGTCAGCAACAATCTGCTCGCCGACCCTAGCTTCGAAAACTTCAGCTCCGCGGGTCCCGATGGCACCGGTGGGTGGCAGCTCTTTAACAACGCGTCCTATGCATCGGGCGAAGTCGTACCACAGGACGGCTTCAACGCCCTAAAAGTCTTCGGCCCATTTCAAGGGAGCACTAACGCCTCCGGTGCATTCCAAAACGTTCCCGCAACCGCCGGCCAACAGTTTGAAGGTACCGTTTACGCCTATTCTCCAAGCTTCGACTCCATTTCGGGTACTCAAAACTACACGAATATCACGCTGTCGTTCGTAAACGCCGCCGGACAGGTAATTGGCTCCGTAAACTTCAGCCCTGGTACAAACGAAAAGAACACGCCGATCTTCGATGGCCGCGATCCCAACATGGTCGCCGCCCAAGACCAATGGATTCCGTACTCGGTCGATGCGGTTGCTCCCGACGGAACCGCGTTCGTCCGTGAGAGCCTGTTCTTCATTCAGCTTTACCCCGGCAATACCAACAAAGGCGGTGCCGTGTGGTTTGATAACGCTTCGCTGGTCAGTCTGACCGGGCAGGCCGTCGCCCTCTTAGGCGATTACAACGGCAATGGCGTCGTGGATATGGCAGACTACGTCCTCTGGCGCAATGGTGGCCCGCTGCAGAATGACCCCACGCCAGGCGTGGTGGATTCATCGGACTACACCTTCTGGCGAGCCCACTTCGGCAACACTTCAGGCAGCGGTGCCGGCCTCGGCTCCGCCGCGGTTCCCGAACCGTGCTCATGGTTGTTGGCGATGTTCGGCGCTGCCTTCGTTGCCGCCAAGCGACGTCGGTCATAACGGAACCCAGCTGCACCGCAGCTCGTAAGGAACGGAGCAGGCAGTCATGCGATATCAAAATCGCAGACGACATTCGGCGTTTACGCTGGTCGAACTCCTCGTCGTCATCGCGATCATCGGCATCCTGGTCGCGCTGTTGCTTCCAGCGATCCAAGCGGCGCGCGAAGCCGCACGCCGCGGCGGCTGCGCGAACAATCTCAAAAACCTCGGCCTGGCCGCGCTCAATCATCACGATACGCAAAGACACTTCCCCGTGAGCATGGGTTATTCGAACCCTGGCGGCTCAAACAACGAAGCGCCTCCAGGCGTCGCACAACCGTGTGTTGGCTGGATAGTCAATACGTTGCCCCAACTCGAAGAGCAATCGCTCTACGACCAATTCAAAGCGGCCGGTGCGTTTGAGGGAAATTATCAAAGCGGCCGGTGTCGTGTACCGGCTGCAACCACAGGATTAGCCTCAAATAAGAATGGCCTGTCGTCCCCAGACCTGATGAAAACTCAGCTAAGTGTTTTGCAATGCCCTTCGGATGCCTCTGTCCGCCAATTGAACAATCAGGAATGGGAATTCGTCGGCTGCGACGTCTCTCTCACCAGCTACAAAGGCGTAATGGACGACGCGTTTGTCAACGAATTGGGCGGCGCCAAGCTTTATAGCAATGACGACCCGGTCCAATACGAAAGCGGCAATTACACCGTACCGGCTCCCGGCGGTTGGACAACTCAACGCGACTGCAGTCGCGACACACGTTGCCGCGGCTTCTTCTTCCGCCAATCATTTCAGCACCCAGTAAAAATCTCGACCGTCACCGATGGCACGAGCAAATCCTTTATGATCGGTGAAGACGTTCCCGAGTATAACTTGCATTCGACTTCGTTTTACTCGAACGGCGATTGGAGCAGTTGCAATACGCCCCCAAACTACGGCATCGGCCAAGACCCCGTGCCAATCGCCGCCGCCTGGTACGACGCGCAAGGCTTTCGCAGCCGTCATCCGGGCGGCCTTCAATTTTGCGCCGCCGATGGATCCGTCCGCTTCGTCTCCGACAATGTCGACAACATCCTCTATCGCACAAGCTGCACCCGCAACGGCAACGAATCGGTGCCAGGCTCGTTTTAAACTCATGCAGAAGGATCGATTTCTGATGGCCGTTCTTTCCGCGGCGACGCTCTTCGTCGCGGGTTGCGGCAACGGTTTGGCGAGCGTTTCCGGTACGGTCACGCTCGATGGCCAGGTGATCACCGGCGCTGATAAGAACGGCACGGTCGCGTTCTATCGCGAATCCGGCGGCGGCACGCCCGCCGTCGGCTTCCTAGATCAATCCGGCCACTATTCGTTGAAGACCGGATCTGCGGATGGCATCGAACCCGGCGTCTACAAGGTCGCAATCGTCATCAACAAGCTTACCCAGCCCGCCAATCGAGATGCCCTTCCCGTCGCCACGTTAATCACGCCGGATAAATATTCCAAGCCGAAGGACTCCGGCCTTCGAAGCGAAGTAAAGTCCGGCCACAACACGTTCGATTTCGCCCTCTCGTCGAAGGGCGCGTAGAATGGATTTCCGCACGCCCCGCGAATATCACATGACTATATGCTGCCGTACCGTACTGCGACCTGTTACTTACCTGCTTGCCGCCATTGCGCTGGCGAATTCCGTCAGTGAATCGCGCGCCCAAATTCCCGATCTCCCCGGCTGGCAACTGTTCTGGCACGATGAGTTCGACGGCACTTCTCTTAACACCACGAACTGGACGGCCCTTACGCGCCAAAATCAAAACAACAACGAAAAAGAGTATTACACAACCGGCCAGGTCACCGTGGCCAACGGCAATCTGCAACTCACCGCTACAAACCAACCGCTCGGGAACAAGCAGTACCGCTCCGGCCTCATCACTTCGAACATGCTCTTCGGCCAGGGCCGCATCGAAGCGCGCATCGATCTCCCCACGACGAAAGGCATGTGGCCCGCCTTCTGGATGAATCCCAATCAGGTCCAGTGGCCAACCGGCGGCGAAATCGACATCATGGAAAACAAAGGGAGCGAGCCCACAATCACCAGCAGTTCCTTCCACTGGCAAAAAGATCCCAATGTTGCCTGCTGCGACCAGCACAAGTCGGTCACGAATACGTATTCAGCGAACAGCAACGGCCAGCCCGTTAACTTCACCACCGGCTTTCATATTTATGCCGCGGAGTGGGATAAAAAGCCGAACACGACCATCAACGAAATCCGCTTCTACGTGGACAATAATCTGTTCTTTACCGTCGACGAGAACCCGTCCTCCATGTCGGATGCCAACTTCACCACCGCCAAGAATATCATTCTCAATCTCGCTGTCGGTGGCGATTTCGATGGCGATCCCAACGGTACCACCGTCTTCCCGCAAACGATGCTCGTCGACTACGTCCGTGTCTGGCATCGTCCGACTGGCATCGCCGGCGATTACAACGGTGACGGCGTCGTCGACGCCGCCGACTACGTCGTTTGGCGACAAAGTGTCGGCCAATCCGGCACCGGCCTCGCCGCCGACGGCTCCGGCAACGGCACCGTCGGCCAATCCGATTACGACACTTGGCGCGCGAATTTCGGTAGCACGCCTGCCTCGGGTGTCGGCGCCGCTGCGGCCGCCAGCGCGGTCATGGCCGTCCCGGAGCCCGGCCTGGGCGTCCCGATGGCGATCAGCGTGATGCTAGTGCTTGCTCAACGCCAGCGACCGCCAGTCGGCAAATAGTCGTATGGCAAAAACCCCACTGCTGCTTGCACCTTCACTTTCGACTGCCACCCAAAGTGGTTCCCCTATACTTCGGCCGGATGGTATAATCCGAACTTATCCACAGCCGCTGTCTCGTTAGTCGCAGCAGTCACATCATTGTTGCAGTTTCGTGAATCTTCCTGCGTAAGAGCCGCAGGATTCCCAGCACTGCAAGAAGGGGGAGTACCAATGAATCGGACAACTCGAAGCACTCTCGTCGGAATGGCCGTCTGTGCACTTTTAAGTGGTACCATCGCAAGCCTACGAGCAGCAACAATTCTCAAGCTCGACCTCGGCGGCTCGGGTCCCGACGTTGGACAGAAGGGCGGCGGCGAATTCGGAACGTTCAACGATGGCGACGCCACCACGACCGGCGATCAAGATACCAACATCGAATTCACGAGCTTCCTCGATCCTTTATTCGCCGACGTCACCTCGGGCAACGGTTCATTCACGATCACCGGCCCACTGATCGCGTCGCCAACTCCGACCTCCACAATTCCAGGCACACCATCCCTCGTGATCCAAGGGTACCCGGCCATCGGCAATCTCCCCACCTTTAGTTTGTATGGCCCCGGCAACACTCTGCTCCTCACGGGTCCAACGGGCAGCGTCAACCTCGTCGGTACGCTGGGGCCGCCGGGCACCGGCGGTGTGATCTCAACCACGCTTCAAACCGTAACCGGCGGAACTCTCAAGCCGTATCTCGCAGACAACTCGGTTTCCATCTCGATATCGCTAAGCAATATCAACGGCGGAGCCGGATTGTCGCTGAATACCGTGGAAGGAATCCGCATGAACCCCTACGTGGCGGATGGTTTCGTGACCATTACCGCCCAAGGCGCAAACCTTCCCGAGCCGACCTCAATCGCTTTGCTCGCGCTGGGTGCAATGTTCGCCACCGGCGTCTCGCGGCGCTCGCGCCGCGACTCATGCGTCGCATGAAAGAAGAGGGGGGCGCTACGATCGCCGGCGCATCCGTCCCCATGAAAAAGTCGCAGCAATACTAAAGAGAATGAGCGCCCCCGGCTCTGGCACTGCCTGCGCCGTCGGAATAACTTGCGACGGCCGCTGCCCAGCGCCGCTGCCGGAATTTTCCGCCGCGTCTACCGCCAGACGCCATAGTAAATAGTCGGCCTGGTCGACGACCCCGTCGTGATTTCCATCCGCCGGATTGCTGCCGGTAGCTCCGTATGCATTCCGCCACGCAGCATAGTCCGCGGCATCCACGATGCGGTCGTTGTTGTAATCGCCCGGAATGATCTGCAAGTGCTGGACAATCCTCACGAAGTTTATCTGACCCGCCGCATCGTACGGAATATTCGGGTCTTCCAGCGAACCGTCCAGTTGCCGCCCTTCGACCGAGATCGTAATTGTATTGAAATTGTCCGGCGCGATCCCGTTGACCACTGCCACTTGCGTCGCGTTCATATTGACCGGGGAAATGTGATCCTGCCCCGAGTTGGCGCCGGTTACGGTGAACAATGTATAGCTGCTGAAGACCTTGGCCGCCGAGTAGAACAGAAAATCATACGTGGCATGTGCATCCAGCGAGCTCAGCGTCACTAACAGCGAGCTCCCGTCCGACACGTAGAATCCGTCACGCAGCGCATCCGCTGGAATGCCCGCCAAGGCGCTCGGGTACGGCCCGTCATAGTTAAGGCCCGGGTCGGTCACTCCCGTGGACACGCCACCCTTAACGAACTGTGACTTCATGACGATGCCCGTAAAGCCGCCGCCTTGGTCGTACAAGCCTTTCGTAATCGTCGGATCGCTGTACGGCGTACCGGAAAAATTGTTCCACGTCACGTTCGCCTGAGTCGTTTGCTGCGTGCTCACACCGAAATCGACCAGCATCGTCGACACGCCAAGCTCGGCGGCAGTGCCCTGCACCAACGTCGGCGGTTTAATTCCGGCGCTCCGGCCTGTGTAAATATACGACTGCATGTACTTCTGCAGTTGCAAAGCCTTTCGCTGAGATCTTCCCGAGCCGCCGCCGCTCAGAAGATTCGTATGTTCGCCCGGATCGCTCGACAAATTGTACAGTTGCACTTTCGAGAAATCGGTAATCCCCACCGTCGGGTCGTAGTTGTTCGCAGACGTCGTGCCGTCGCCAGACGAAAAGATGAGCTTCCATTCTGTGCCGCCCGAATCAACCTGGTGGATTGCAAATGTTCCGCCGGTAGAATGTTCGACATTCACCATTCGCACCCCATTGCCGGCCGTGCCTAGCAACTCAGGCAAAATGTTCACACTGTCTTCCGCTGCGCCCGCTGCAGGTAGTGTATAGCCGGCAATCGTAGCGGCCGTGGCCGTTACATCACTCAACGAGACAAGATGGCTATTCACCGTGCCGGCCGGAATGTGGCCGCCCCATTGGGCTAAAAACGGCACTCGCGTGCCCCCTTCAAAAATCGTGTCCTTCGCCCCCCGCATCGGCACCCCGTTGATATTGCCGGGGGAATTTGGCATCGCGAATAGCGAGGCCGCCCCATTGTCGGCCGTGAACACAACCAACGTATTGCTGGCGATGCTGTCCGACGTATCCCCATCGTGGTTCGGGTCGTTGATCGTATCCAACACCTGTCCCACTGCCTGATCCACCGCATAAACAAAGTTGGCATAAGGCGCATTCGGCCCCGTGTATCCCGACGTCATTCCAGCTGGCGGCGTAATCGGTGCATGCGGCGCGTTCATCGCGAAGTAAGTAAAAAACGGCTTATCTCCATTCGCTTTCGAGCTGATGTAATTCGTCGTGGCCGTCGTCAATGTCTGCAGCGTTTTGCTCGTGTCGAAACCATCCGCGATCGGACCCGGGAAATTTATATATGGGTCCGATGGATTTCCATTCACCCGCCCCGTCGGCACTGCCGGAGTCACCAAATCTGCTCCCACCGTGTACCGACCGTTGATAAATGCATACGGCGGATAATTAGCGCTCGAGTCGAGCCCGAGATAAGTATCAAACCCGCGATCCACCGGGCCGTCCATGATCGGCTTCGAGAAGTCCACGTTACTTCCATTGATCGCCGGTGCGGCGCCGTTCGTCGTGCTGTAGGTAACACCCAAATGCCACTTGCCGAACATGGCCGTGCTGTAACCGCTCGATTGCAGCATCTCCGCTACTGTCAGCCGATTGGGATCCGTAATCGGCCCCGAAAACGGATTCAGCGCGCCTTGCGGATACCCGGCCCGCCACGAGTACTGCCCCGTTAGTAACGCATACCGGCTCGGCGTGCACACCGAATCGGTCGTGTGCGCGTTGGTGAACATCATTCCGCCACTGGCGATGCGATCGATATTCGGCGTATCGATCGCCGAGTTCGGCGTATAGCCCCGGACATCTCCTAAACCCATGTCATCCGCGAGAATGAACACGATGTTCGGCAAGTTCGAAGACTGGCCAAACACACGCCCCTCGCACGCCATGGCACAAACCACGGCGCAGATCAGGGCCGCACACGTTTTGTATAGAGAGGCACTATGGGCCGTCATGGCCATCGTCCTTGAGATGAGAAGTTTTGAACGAGAGAAAAGTGTTGCGAGTTCCACGATTGTGTCGCTTCCTGTATGCCCGCTAATGCACGCGAACATATCGAAAACGAATCGAACTAAATCCCAGAACCGCAAATTCGGACAAGAGCTCGCAACGCCCGGTCCACCAACAACGAATCTTTGATGAGTGAAAAGCTACTGACCCAACTAATTGACGAGTGGCGCCCTGTTTCGAGCTACCACACCGAGCTTTTCCCGCAAGCCCCGGTCGGCAGCCCCCCACTGGCGGCTCGCATCAGAATAAGCGGCCGCACGCAAAAACTCAACAAGAATTTCGCTTTTTCGTCGACAATGAGCCCCCGCGCCATCCGTCGTCCGCCAATCTGTCGCGAATCCATCTCTCAGCTCTTTTTGTCCAGCATTTCTTTGAGCATCGCGATCAGCGCCCCGTGCTCTACAGGCTTCACCAAATGCCCATTAAATCCTGCTTCCGTCGACCTCCGGCGATCCTCCGCCTGCCCCCAACCCGTCAATGCGATGATCACCGCATCTTTGCCCCAAGACTGTTCGCGGATCTGGCGACAAGCGTCATAACCGTTCAGTTTCGGCAAGCCAATGTCGAGCAGGATTACCTCCGGGCGAATCCGAGTGGCAGATTCCACCGCTTCCTCACCATCGAAAGCCATCTGCACATCGTTCCCCGCCAACCGCAACAGCATAGCCAGGCTCTTCGCACTGTCGTGATTATCATCCACCACGAGGATTCTTCGCTTGCCACTGTCCCCGTCGAACGCGTCCGGCATTTCTCTGGTCGTCTCCACACGCGCCGCTTCCGCCGCCATCGGCAAACAAACCACGAACTCGCTCCCCTTCCCCAGTCCTCCGCTCCGCGCTTCGACGGTTCCGCCATGCATTTCGACTAGCCGCTTTACCAGCGTCAGCCCGATCCCCAATCCGCCCTCATGCCGACCAATCGGGCGATCGACTTGCGAAAATAACTCGAAGATGCTGTCGAGCTTATCGGCCGAGATCCCAATTCCCGTGTCCCGTACCGACACCGCGACGTCACTCCCCTTGCGCCCCGCCGAAAGCTCGATCCGGCCACCCTCACCCGTAAACTTGCACGCGTTGTTCAGCAAGTTGCTGACTACTTGCGTCAACCGCACCGGGTCCGCTTCCAAATACACTGGCTCCTTCGGAAGCGCACTCGTCAACTCCAGATGCGCCATCTCCGCGGTCGGACGCGACATTTCAAGCGCCTGCTCAAGCACCGAGTTCAGCTCGATCCGCTCCTTCCGAAGCTCCAGTTTGCCGCGCGAAATTCGGCTGACATCCAACAAGTCATCGATCAGCCGCACCAATTGCGTCAATTGGCGACGAATCATATCCGTCGCCATGTCGAACACCTGCCGATCCTCACCGGCAACGTGCAACAGCGACAGCGCATTGCGAATCGGCGCCAGCGGATTCCGCAGTTCGTGCGCCAAGATCGCAAGAAACTCGTCTTTGCGGCGATCCGCGTCTCGCAACACATCTTCGATCCGCTTGCGGTCACTCATATCGATGACCGATACGACCACGCTTTCGACCCCCTCCTCTTCAAGAAGCGGCGTGTACGCGACCGCAAAATGCCGCGACTCCTCTGCCCCCGGCAACGGCGGGAGCGTGAGTTCGTACTGTACCGTTTCGCCCCGAAACGCCTGCTCTAACCGCGGCCGAACCTCTGCGTTGTAAACTCCAGGCAAAACGTCTGCCACCTTACTGCCGACAATCTCGCCCGCCGGCAGCCCAAGCACTCGCGTAAACGATTTATTCGCGTAAATGTACTGGTGTTCGGGGTCGATGATGACGAGCCCCACCTCCGCATTGTCTGTCACGCTCTGCAATAGCGCATCGCGCTGGTGCAGCAGTTGTTCTTGCTCCCGCCGCTCCGCCACGTCGCGGAAAACCAGCACGCAACCCACCACTTCGCCATCGACACAGCGAATCGGGGCGGCACTATCGTCAATCGGCCGCTCCCGGCCCTTCTTACCGATCAGCACCGTATGATTCGCCAGCCCGACGATCATCCCCTCGCGCAAAGCCCTTCGTGCTGGGTTCTCCACCGTCTGCCGGCTTTGCTCATTGACGATATGAAACACCTCATCGAGCGGTTTGCCGACTGCCTCCGAATTGCTCCACTCTGTTAATCGCTCCGCCTCGGCATTCATGTTCGTGACATGCGCGTCGATGTCCGTCGCAATCACCGCGTCCCCAATGCTCGCCAGCGTCGTCCGCAACCGCTCTCCCTGCTCGGCAAACGCAATCGCAGCCCGCTCCCGCGCCTTTACATTTCGCCCACTCATCGTGAACACCAAGCCGACCAGGATCAAACCTATGACCGTGGTGATCAGGTCCGATGCAATCGCGGCCTGCGAACTCGTTTGCGATTCGCTCGTCCGTGCCTGCAACAGCGATTCCTCGGTTTCTCGCATCACCGAGACCCGCTTCCGCAAATCGTCCATCAGGTTCATTCCGACGCCGCTCTGCACGATTTTCAACGCGCCGTCCCGGTCGCCACCCTTTACCATCGCAACGGTTCGCTCCAGCTCATCGACCTTCTCCGCGACCTTCCGCTGCATATCGTCCAACCGCGCCTGCTGCTCGAAATTGTCCGAGGTCAGGTGCTCCACATGCGACATTTCCGTATGCAACCTGCTGAGAGCGTCCGTATAAGGCACCAAATACTTCGGGTCTTCCGTCAGCAGGTAGCCGCGCTGCCCGGTCTCGGCATCTTTCAACGTCGACAGCAATCCTTCCATCTCTCCGATCACTTCGTGCGAGTGAGCGACCGCCGCTTCGTTCTCTGCCACCCGCTTGATATTCACGTAACCCAGGAACCCGTCGACCACCAGCAACCCCAGCGTCAACGCGAACCCGACCACCACCAGGTCACGCGAATTCTGCTTCTGCCACATCGCCTCGATTCCCGTGACTGGCAACCACGGCG
>JABDGM010000049.1 GCA_013286045.1 Planctomycetota bacterium
CGGCTTCCGGTTCGACGAGTGTGATGCCCATATGAAGCGGGCAGGGGCGGTGCTCGCTGGCGGCGCTCACCGCTTTGAGCGCGTCGATGAATTTCTGAGGCAATCCTTGAATGATTTGCACGCCTTTTTGGCTGAGGAAGCCCAGCACGGGCAGGCCGATGGTCATGTTTCCGCCGACGAAGCTGCGGCTATCGATGAGACCGACGCGGAGGCCTTCTTCGGCAGCGGCGAGTGCCGAGGTAAGGCCAGCGGGGCCGCCGCCGCAGACGAGGACGTCGTACTCGCCGATGACAGGAGTTTCGCGGGCGGGTTCGGTGATTGTTCGGCCGTGCGCGGAAGTTGTGGTCATGCGAACGTAGCGTGTGACTAGTGCGAGGAAACCGGGGGCTAGCGCCCCGCGGCTGATTGAAACTGAGCGAGCGATTTGAGGAGAGATTATAGCAGAGGGCTTGGGCGGGCCGTTATCGCGGTTTCGGGGCGGACGAACGCCCACAAAATTACGGCCGCGAGCGGATGGAGGACGGCCATTGCGGCGAAGATCGAGGCGGGGCCGACGGTGTCCATTAGTTTGCCGAACTGGTCGTTGAAGATGATAGCCCCGGCTGCGCCGAAGCCGGCGGCGATCCCGAGGACGCTTCCTACGTTGTCGGCCGGGAAGGTTTCTGCGATCACGACACTGAGGGAAAAGAGCCAGCTGAGACAGACGGCGCCGACGATGCTGAAAATCGCCAGGACTGCGACGGCGCTCGGAAGGTGAGGAGTGAGGATGCAGATTGGGGCGAGTGCGGCGGTACAGGCGAGCATGATTTTGCGCGCTCGGAGTGGTGTGACACCGTGACGAACGAGGGAGTCGGACCAGGCGGCGCTGCCGACGCCGCCTAAATCGGCGACGAGAAATGGAATCCAACCGACGAGGCCGATTTGTTTCAGTGAAAGCCCCGATTGCTCCTGCAGGTATCCGGGCAGCCAAAACAGGCAGAAGTACCAGACGGGGTCGGTGAGAAAGCGGCAGAGCAGGATTCCCCAGAGGCTGCGCGTCTTCCAAAGCTGCGGCCAGGTGAAGGGAGTGTCGTGACGGCTGGGCTCGGGATCGGATGCAAGTTCGGCGACCGGAGCAGGCGGATCTCGATAGATGGCGATCCAGAGCACGGCGAGCGCGAGGCCAACTGCGCCGGGGACGATGAAGGCGGTGTGCCAGCCGTAGTGCAATGTGATCCAGGCGATGAGGGGCGGAGCGATGATCGCGCCGATGGATGAGCCCGCGACGCACAGGCTGTTGGCCGTAGCGCGAAGCGTTCCCGGGAACCAGACGGTGACGACGCGGAGTTGCGCGGGAAATGCCATGGGCTCGAACACGCCGAGGACGCCGCGTGAGAAGGTTAATTGGCGCAAGGAGGACGAGAAGCCGCAACCGAGGCAGGCGATGGACCAACCGCTGATGCCGACGAGCATGAGTATGCGGGCGCCGAAGCGGTCGGCGAGCCAGCCGGCGATCGGATAGACGACTGCGTAGCAGGCGGTGAAGACATTCACGATGGTCGCGTAGCCGCGATCATCCATGGCGAACGATTGTTTTAGCGTGGGCTTGAGGATCGACAGGATTTGTCGATCGACGTAGTTGAGGACCACGGCGCTGAAGATGATGCCCAGAATCAGCCAACGCCGCCGACTGGGGGTGGGATTGGGCATTGGATTGGTAGAGGAGTCGTAAGACGACGGTTGTCGTAAGCGGCGTCGGAGAGATGGGGTGCGCGGAGTATAGCGACTGCGCTTGAGAATCGAAAGCTAGAAGTCTTGGCCGCGGCGCGCCCGGTCGCTGAAGCGACCTCGCCTGTATTAGCTCGCGTGTGGGGTTACGCCGAGGATGATGTCGAAGCGGGCTTCGAGGTCGTTGGTTTTTGAGTCGGCGATTGGCTTGAAGTCGATGGTGACGGAGTCGCGCGCCTTCTTATCGCGGATTTCGTTGTAGACGCCGTCGCGCTCGTTTTGGGGGTGGCCCTTGATGTAGCACTGCGTGTTGAATTCGCTATCGGTGCCTTGCTTGATTTTGAAATGGATGTGGGGTGTGCGGCCGGGATAGGGGACGGGCTTCACGGTGCGGAAGTAGTAGTCGCCGGTGCTGGCGGTGAGGAAGCGGCCGAAGCCTTGGAAGTTGGCATCGCGTTTTGCGCGGTTGTCGCGCGTGTTGAGGTAGACGCCGTTGGCGTCGACTTGCCAGATTTCGATGGTCGCGTTGCGGATGGGGTTGCCGTCGGCGTCCAAAAGTTTGCCGGAGAGGTGCGTGATCTCGCCGATCGCGGGCGTGATGTTGTCGTTCACGATGATGAGGTCGTTGTCGGTATCGAGCGGCAGTCGATCGGGGTAGAAGGGGCCTTCCGTTTGGCGAGGAGTGAGTTGGAGGGCTTCAGCGAAGGCGCCGGGGGTGGCCCACCACGCCGCGACAAAAAGGCCTGCAGCGGATGCGGCGGCAGTTTGTAAGAAGTGACGGCGAGACGGAATGAGTGGGGCGGGCATCGCTAATTGCGCTCCGTTAGAAAAGCGGCGTATCTCTGGGTATTAGATCGAACCCGGCTGGGAGCGTCACGGGTCGTGAAAACGGGTCGCTGAAGCGACCAGTCCGTAGAGGGCGCGAAAAAATACTTGACCCACCCGTTTGGAGTTGTCAACTTAGAGGGAACTGCGGTTATTTATTCGTTGGAGGGACGCTAATGAGTCGTCAATATTCTCTGGTAACTTCTCTGGCGCGGATTGCGCAAGTGGCATGTGTGGCGGCGTGCTTTATCTTGGTCGGCTCGGTGAGTAACGCGACACCCTATGCGTCGGGGGTCACGATTAGTGGGACGACCGTCAGCTTCATCTTGAATCAGCCGACGCAGAGTTTGACGTACCGCATCAATGGCGGCGCGCCGGTGGCGTTGGATGGGAGTTCGAAAGGGACGCTCACGTTCAACCTGAATTCGCCGACGGACCATTTTTCGATTGCGGCACAAAACACGGACACGACCGGGTTTCTGATTCCGACGGGCGCGATCACTCCGCCCAACGGCGGTGGACTATCGCAGGCAACCAGCGCGTCTGGCACGAAGGTGATTAGCGATGACGGAAGTCCGCTGAACCGATTCAACTCGCCGCGCGGGGTGAGCGTGAACATGAATCCGAACTCGCCGTACTTCGGCACGACTTACATCAGCAATTCGGTTGCTGGGACGCTCCCTAGTGGCGGCGAGATCGGGCCGGGCAATACGCCAGTGACCGCTAGCCGGACGTTAAACGGCTTTGGCTTGTACGCGCTGAATGCCGACGGCACGGATACATTCCACAACGGCGATACGGCCGTAAATCCGCAGAACAACGACGGATTCCCGGCGTTTGTTACGCCTCCGATGTCGGCGAACAGTCCGTATCGCATTCGTGTGGGAGAAGATGGCAGGATTTGGGCCGCCGACTATAGCGATACCAATGGGAATCTGTTTTTGATCCAGCCGAACCTGACGGGCGGCGCGACAACTTCGGTAAATGTGCTGGCGCAGTTTGGGGGACAGCCGCCGCTGCTCGATGGCAACAATCAGCCGACGACGTCGGATGGAACCGGGCTGCCGCCAGGTCAGAACCATGGGAGTATCTCGTCGTCGTTCGCGACGGGTTCGCTCGCAGCGGGGAACCTAACTGTTTATACGTTGGATGAAGATCTGGACAGCGCGCACTTCGGCGGCAGTGGGCCGAACGCCAAAGCCGATCGCAATAGTATATGGAGATACGACATTGGCGGCTCGATACCAGACGCCGGTTATAGCGGTACGCCAACGCAATATGCGCCTGGCGCTCCGACGCCCCCTGCGCCGGCAGCGTCCAATGGCTTGATTGGCGATTTTCCTCAAGGTGGTATCACCGCCGACATGACGCGCGGGCCGGATGGGAAGTTCTACGTGTCGCAAAATCGCACGACCGGCGGTCAGCCGGGGATTCTCGTTTTTGATTCGACGGGAACGACGTTGCTTTTCAACTCGTTGCAAGCGAGCAAGACGCTGCTCGGTGATCCGAATGCTACGGATATCTTTGCTGCTGTGGCGGGGATCGACGTATCGCCGGACGGGAAATGGCTGGCTGTGATCGAGGTCGACAATGACGTTGCGCTGCTGCCGCTGATTAACGGGGTGCCGGACCTTGCCAACCGGCTTCTGATGGATGGAGGGATCAACACGGCGAACGGACGTGACATTTCTTTTGACGCTGCAGGGAACTTGCATATTGTCAGTAGCGGGCAAGGCATGTATCGCGAGTACGCGCCCGGCGGTGAGACGCTAGCGATCACATCGTGGAATGGGACGTCGTTTAGCTTTGTAGTCACCGTGCCGGAGCCAGCAACTTTCGGTCTGCTGCTGGTCGGGTTCGCCGGTCTTGGTTCAGTAAGGAGTCGTCGCGTTTAATTTCCATTCGCGCAGGTATCGCGGGTGGAATGGGTTTGACCTACCCCACGAGATGGTATGGTGCGGCGCTATTGGTGATAATGATCCGGCCCAAGTCGGTCAATTATTTAGGCTAATCGCTAATGTTGAAAAAATTCCGACCGGTTATTTGTATCACCCTCGTGTTGATCTTACGTGCGCGAGGCGACGCTCAAGTGACGTTCGGCAGAGCGATTTTTGGAAGTAACAATGCTTTCCCATTCAATTCCGACGGTTTTGGCGCCAATCCTCGATATCAGCAGGTCTACAAAGGTTCTCTTTTCGGTGGACCAACGACGATAGGTAGCCTGACTTTCTTCGATAATGCCGCACCCGCAAGATTTGAAACGGCGGACTATACGGTGAGGCTGTCCACGTCCAAGTTTGGCGTCAATAGTCTTGATACAGTGAACCTCGACAGCAATCCCGGGGCAGATGCTCAGCTTTTCGCGACGGTACACTTGTCGGGAGCCACTGGCTCGAGTTTTACGATCACGGGCACACCGTTCAACTACAACCCGAGCAGTGGGGATTTGCTGATCGATATTACACGCGCGAACGCGGTCATCCGGAGCGGCATGGGTGCCTTGGATTCGATGAACGGAACTGCCGGTGGCATCTTTAGCCGCGCCGACAACTTCGGCGAGGAATTCAACAATTGGGGACTCGTCACTCGTTTCAATTTTGTGCCCGAACCGTCGACGCTTATATTGCTCGTAGGTTCAGTCGGGCTAATGAGCGCGCGAAGATTTCGAATGCGATAAACGCGTCGCGCTTATTCCCATTCGATCGTCGCCGGCGGCTTGCTGCTGATGTCGTAGACGACTCGGTTCACGCCCTTCACTTCGTTGATGATGCGCGTCGAGATTTTTGCGAGCAGGTCGTGCGGAAGGTGGGTCCAGTCGGCGGTCATGAAGTCGTCGGTGGTGACGCAGCGGACTGCGAGGGCGTTGTCGTAGGTGCGGGCGTCGCCCATGACGCCGACAGATTGCACGGGGAGCAGCACGGCGAAGGCTTGCGATGTGCTGCGGTAGAGGTTCGCGGCTTTGATTTCGGCGACGACGATGGCGTCGGCTTCGCGGAGGGTGTCGAGTCGGTCGCGGGTGATTTCGCCTAAGCAGCGGACAGCGAGGCCGGGACCGGGGAAGGGGTGACGCCAGACGATTTCTTCGGGCAGGCCGAGCTGCAGGCCGAGCTGGCGGACTTCGTCTTTGAAGAGGTCGCGTAGTGGTTCGATGAGGTCGAAGCCGAGCTCGGCAGGAAGGCCGCCGACGTTGTGGTGGAGTTTGATCGTGTCGGCGGGGCCGTCTTGCGCAGCGCCGCTTTCGATGACGTCGGGGTAAAGCGTGCCTTGGGCGAGGAATTTTGCGCCTTGGATTTTGCGGGCTTCGCTGGCGAAGCAATCGATGAAGGCGTGGCCGATGATGCGACGCTTTTCTTGCGGGTCGGTGACGCCAGAAAGCGCGCTCAGGAAGCGGCCTTCGGCTTTCACGACGTGCAGGTCGGTTTTGAAGTGGTTGGTGAATTCTTCGACGACGGATTTCTCTTCGTCTTTCCGCAGCAGGCCATTGTCGACGAGGATGCAGGAGAGTTGCGGGCCGATCGCGCGGTAGAGCAAGGCGGCGACGACGGCGGAGTCGACGCCACCGGAAAGGCCGCAGATGACGCGGTCGTTCCCGACGCGCTCGCGGACTTGGGCGATCGTCCGCTCGGCGAAATCACCGAGTCGCCACGTGCCGCGGCACTTGCAAACGTTGGTCACGAAGTTCGCGAGCATCGTTTTGCCGTGGGGGGTGTGCGTGACCTCGGGGTGGAACTGCAGCGCGTAGAGTGGGCGGCTGCGATGCTTCACCGCGGCGAGGTGGCAGTTCACGGTGCTGGCGAGTGGAATGAATTGATCGGTGATGAGCTTCACCTGGTCGCCGTGGCTCATCCAGACTTCGGTTTCGCGCGGAACGCCGGCGAAGAGGTCGTCGGATTCTTTTGCGGGCGTCACTTTTAGTTGGGCGCGGCCGAATTCGCGCACCGGGTGGCTATCGACGCGGCCGCCGAGGGCCTGGCACATGAGCTGCATTCCGTAGCAGATGCCGAGGATGGGGATGCCAAGGTCGAAAATAGCGGGATCGCAAAGAGGTGCGCCTTCAGCGTACACGCTTGAGGGGCCGCCGGAGAGGATGAGTGCCGTCGGCGCGAGTTCGCGTACGCGGTCGACGGTGATGTTGTGGCGGACGATCTCGGCGTAAACGTGCTGCTCGCGAACGCGGCGGGCAATGAGCTGGGCGAATTGCGAACCGAAATCCAAGACGAGCACACGTTCGGTGGCGAGGTCCGATTGGTGCGGCGAGCTGGATGTTTTGGTCATGCAGAGATATTGCGTGAAGTGGGGCGGGGTGGCGTCGCGATGAACTGCGATTATAGCGCTCGTTCTTAGCCCGAACTAGTGGCGAGTTGTAGAGGGCGGAAACGGCGCTTATGCTGAGGGCAATGAAGATTCTGCTAACAAATGATGATGGAATTTACGCGCCGGGCTTGGCGGCGATGGAGCGTGCGCTGAAGCGATTGGGCGAGGTGCATGTGGTGGCTCCGGCGATTGAGCAAAGCGGCGTTGGGCACTCGATCACGTTTTTGAGTCCGCTGATGGCGAAAGAAGTTTTTGATGGCGACCGGCGCCGCGGTTGGGCAGTCGAGGGGAGTCCGGCGGACTGCGTGAAGTTGGCGATGTCGGAATTCTGCCCGGATGCGGATCTGGTGGTCAGCGGTATCAACGGCGGGCTGAACGTTGGGATCAACGTGCTGTACTCCGGCACCGTGGCTGGGGCGACTGAAGGGGCGGTATTTGGGATTACGAGCGTGGCGGTTTCGTTGGAATACGACGAGCACGCTAATTTCGATCGCGCCGGCGAGATGGCTGCGCGGATGATCGAGCAGATTTTGGCGCAGCGCGACGCGAACTCGCACAAGTTGTACAATATCAATATCCCGACGGTGGCGATGACGCGTGCGACCGAGGTGCGAATTGTGCCTATGAGTACGATCGGGTGGCCGGCGGACTATGAGCGTCGGACTGACCCGAAAGGGCGACACTACTATTGGTGTATGAATTCGCCGGCGGTGCCGGTGGCGGGCGGTCTCACGGATTTAGAAGCGCTGAAAGACGGGTTCATTACGTTGACGCCGCTCAGGATTGATCGGACGGAGCGCGAGGAGCTCGCGAGGATGCGGGATTGGAAGATTTCTTTGTAGGCGGGCAGAATAATTAACCACGAAAAAAGCGAAAGTCACAAAGGAAAGAAGCTCTTTGTGCTTTTCGTGTCTTTGTGGTGATTCATCTTTCTCATCAAACGTCAGGTATCCCAAAACATGAATGCTATTAAGATTTGCCAGGCGGTGTTTCTTATTGCGATCGTGGTGATCACGGCAGGTTGCCCTTCGTCGGGCAGCACTTCCAGTGGCGGGACGAGTATGGACGCGCTCGCCAGCCAGGCGGATGCGCAGAGTGCAGCGAAGAAGCAGCAGGATGCGGCGGCGGCTGCGAAGGCGGCGGCCGATCAGAAAGCTGCGGCAGCGGCTCAGGCTCCGCCAGTGCAGGAAAGAAAAGCGGTCGGCAGCCGGGAGATCGTGCAGGGCGGCGGTTACTACAGTGCGATCATGGGCGCGCGGCGGCATGTGATGAACGTCGTCGATAATATTTCTTGGATTCAAGGCGTGCGCAACTTCCAGGGAACGTATGGACGAAATCCTAAGGACACGAAGGAATTCATGAACGTGTGCGTTAAAGAGAACGATCTTCAATTGCCGCACATCGAGGCGGATGAGGAGTATCTTTACGATCCGAATGGCGAATCCGCCGGCAACTTCGGGCAGTTGTATGTCATTAAGAAAGAGGCGCCGGGCAGTGCGCCGGCTCCGGGGACTGCTCTCCCTGCGGCTCCTGGCACTGTACCTGTTCCCCCTGCCACTCCGGGGACTGCTCCTCCTGCCGCGCCAGGCGCGACGCAGTGATTTGCCTCGCTTTTGACTTGAGCCGTTGCAACCGCGACATTCGGAATCGTCGGTAGAAATCGGCGCTGTCGTCGACGCTAATGTGGGGAAATCGCAACGCCGCTTGCGAGCGCCGGCGGGTGATTAGATTGGGAATTGTCCGGCGATCCGTGCCGGGGATTCCCCTCTTCTTTTCCCGCAAGTGCTGCCGATGAACGCTCTCCTCCGCTATTCGTTGTTTGCGTTCGCAATTTGTTCTGCGTCGATCGCTGCTGCGTGCGAGGCGCCGTGTCCAACGTGTGGACCGCCGCCGTGTGTTGTGGAAGATCGGCAGCCGAGCTGGATTTTCATGCACAGCACGTATTCGCACGATCCGATGACGGGCGCACGCGTCGCTCAGTACGAACGCATCGCGCCGGTGGAACCGCTCGAGGATGAGCGGAATGTGACGAGCAACTATCGCTTCACGCAGACGAATCTTCGCGGAGCCGATGGTTCCGTCGATCGTTACTATCAAGTGCAGGCTTGGGGTAACGGCCGCGGTGGAATGGATGCCGAGTGGGAGCGATTTCATGATGCTTGGAAGGAGTCGGTCCTCGCGGGCGGGTATTACAACCAGAGTTACCCTGGGCAGAACGGATTCAATAACCGCTTTGGAAATCGGTTCTTTAACGGGTTTGGTCCGAGGAATAATTTCCAAAACAACCAAGGCAATTGGGGCCAAGGGAACTGGAACCAGGGGAACGGCGGACAGGGGCCATGGCAAAGCACGAACGGCGGGCCGTGGCAACAGGGCGGTGGAAATTGGGGCGAAGGCGGTGGTCCGCCGCAAGGTCCGTAAGGCGACGCCTCCGCGATTACTTGGTAGGCGCGGGCGGGCTCGCCTTCTGCAACTGTCGCACGGCGCCGTTCCAATCTTTTTGCGACGTGTAACTATCGAGCAGCCAGCGGTTGCCTTGGCGGACCCATTGCAGGACGAAACGGTCTTCGGCTCCGCCTTTCAAGCCGTCGCGCTTGTTCTTGGCCATGATGAAGCCGCGGCATTGAATGGTGGCGGTGCTCTCATCTGCGTTTAGTTCGACCTGCGGTTCGCCCATGATCCGAGCCCGTTCGATTAGCACTTGAGGCATGAGCGTTTCGACGTCTTTTCGCAGTTGAGGCTTGGCGGTCGGCGCCAGTTGGGCGAGTGCTCCGGGGACGTCGTTCGCTTCCACAATTGCGGCTAGATTGTAAAGCGCGTGCTCGACGGCTTCGCGCGGAGTTTCGACGAGCCAGTTGTAGAGCAAGAGCGCTGCCGTAACGGCACACACGCCAAGGATGCCGTACATCGCGCCCTTGGTGCGAGTTTGAAAATAGGCGACGCAGGCCATCGTTAGCGCGATCGCGCCGCCGATCCAGATCGGCAGCGCGTTCTCGGCGAGCCATCTCATACAACAGAATTGTCTGAACTAGATGAGTTAAATTCGCCGCGCAGGTGGGCTCGATAGAGCATTGCACTTGCGACGACGGCCGCCAGACCCAGCAACACGGCCAGCGGCCACAGGGGGACGAGGTTTTCATCCGGCGTCGAAAAGTCGCGCCGGACTTCTAAATGATCCATTCGGTCCGGGTCGCCGGAATTATTCTCGGTCGCCACTTGTTCGGCGACTCGAGTGCGGGCCTGGTAATTTCGCTCGATGTTCGCCTGTCGCCGACCGTATTTGCCGCTCATGGCGAACAGGGCCACGAGGGCCATCAGGGCGAAGACTAGCACCCAGAACCAGGCGGAGTCGGTGATGCCGGATTGCTGGTTGGTTTCAGGCAAGATGATTTACCACGGAGGCACGGAGAGCACGGAGAAAAAGAGCCGCAACAAACGATTTCCATCTGTCTCGCTTCGGCTTGTATTCATCCAATTGCAATTGTTTTTTTTGACTTCTCCGTGTCCTCCGTGCCTCCGTGGTTAATTTTTATTTCTTCGGGAACAGCGGCCCGCCGTACTGTGCCGCGTCGCCGAGTTGTTCTTCGATGCGGAGCAGTTGGTTGTACTTTGCAATGCGGTCGCTGCGCGAAGCGCTGCCGGTTTTGATTTGGCCGGTGCTGAGCGCGACGGCCAGGTCGGCGATCGTGGAATCTTCAGTTTCGCCGCTGCGGTGGCTCATGACGTTCGTGTAGCCACTGCGATCGGCGAGGCGGACGGCTTCGATCGTCTCGGTGAGCGTGCCGATTTGGTTCACCTTGATGAGGATGCTGTTGGCGATGCCTTCGTTGATACCGCGCTGCAGGCGCTCAGTGTTGGTGACGAACAGGTCGTCGCCAACGAGCTGGATTTTTTTGCCGAGCCGTTCGGTGAGCATCCGCCAGCCATCCCAATCGTCTTCGCTGCAGCCGTCTTCGATCGAGCAGATTGGGTACTTGTCGGCCCAGCTCGCAAGGAGGTCGACCATCGCGGCGGCGTCAATCGCTTTGCCGTCGATAGTGTACTTCTTCGTCTTGGCGTCGTAGAGCTCGGTGGCGGCGACGTCCATCGCGATCCAAACCTGTTCGCCGGCTTTGTAGCCCGCCTTTTCGGTGGCTTCGAGGATGAGGTCGATCGCGGAGGCGTTGTTGGGCAGGTCGGGGGCGAAGCCGCCTTCATCGCCGACGGCCGTGTTGAGCTTCTTGCCTTTGAGCACGCTCTTGAGGTGGTGGAAGACTTCGACGCCGCAACGGAGGGCGTCGCTGAATTTGTCGAAGCCGAGCGGCATGACCATGAATTCTTGGACGTCGACTGAGTTATCGGCGTGCTGTCCGCCGTTGACGATGTTCATCATCGGAGCCGGCAGCACGCGGGCGTTCGAACCGCCGACGTATTTGTACAGCGGCATTTCGCAGTAGCGCGCGGCGGCGTGGGCCGTAGCGAGCGAGACGCCGAGGATCGCGTTCGCGCCGAGTTTCTTTTTGTTCGGCGTGCCGTCGAGTTCGAGCATCTTCATGTCGACGGCGATCTGGTCGGTCGCGTCCATGCCGACGAGTTCGCTGGCGAGCACTTCGTTGATGTGGGAGATGGCCTTCGACACGCTCTTGCCGAGGTAGATCGCTTTGTCGCCATCGCGGAGTTCCCAGGCTTCGTGCATGCCGGTGCTGGCGCCGCTGGGGACGGCGGCGGTTCCGATGGTGTTGTCATCGAGCGTGACATCGACTTCGATGGTGGGATTGCCACGGCTATCGAGTATTTGGCGGCCGCGGATATCGACGATCATGCTCATGGCGAAACTACACCTTTCCTTAACAATTCGCAAAAAACGATCTGATTGGAGTCGTTATTTTAGGGTTCTAACGACGGTTGTCGAGCGGCAGTTGGTATACGAGAGCGTGCCCTCAGCTAGGCGAATTTGCCAATTCTGCGTAAATTGGAAGGAGGGAACAGTTGTTGCGCGGCAAGTTCGAAGTGAAGGCGGGATGAAAAGCTACCGGCGTACGCGAGTTTGGTGGTTGGGCTTGTTTGTGTGCGCTGCAGCTCAGCCGGCCGCGGCGATTACGCTGCAAGTCGATTACACGTACGATACGTCCAATTTCTTCGGGGCTGGCAATCCACAAGGCGCGGCCGCGGGCGCGCAAGCGAAAGCGACTCTCGAAGCGGCCGCGAGTTATTTCAGCTCAATTCTCACAGATTCTTTTTCAGCGATTCAGACGCCGGCGCAGTATCACAGTACGTTTCCGAACTCGAATGGCACTGTGACTTGGACATGGCACGAGTCGTTTTCGAATCCTTCGACGGGCGCAGATGTTACCATTTCGAATCCGACCGTGGCGGCCAACAAGTACATCATTTACGCCGGGGGTAGCAATCTGACGGGGACGACGGTCGGAGTCGGCGCTGTCGGCGGATTCGACTGGAGCAGCAACATCACTGGAGCGAATCAATTTACACCGTCAGACATTAACACAATCAACGCAACGACGGACAGTTTTTCGGCGGCGGTCGAAACGCGTGGGCAGGCGAGCGGTTTCGCGGCCTGGGGCGGCGCCATCAGCTTCGACAACACCGCACGCAACTGGCACTTCGACAACACGACGGCGCCCGCTGCGGGGGAGACCGATTTTAGTTCCGTCGCGTTGCATGAACTCCTGCACGCGCTAGGATTTGGCGAGACAAACGGCGGTTCGCCAGTGACGCCTTGGGAATCGTTCGTAAGTGGCAACGTGTTTATTGGTAACAACTCCGAAGGTGCGAACGGTTTTCAGCCGGTTCCGCTGTCGGCAGATTTGGCGCATTGGGCTCAAGGGACGAACAGCGTGGTCTATGGAACGTCGATAGCGCAGGAAACCGTTATGACGCCGAGCATCAATGATGGTCAGCGGAAGAAGGTGACCACGCTCGATGTGGCGGCGCTCAAGGACATCGGTTGGTCGGTGATATCGCCGCCCGGCGTCAATGGTGACTACAACGCCGATGGCGTCGTGGATGCGAGGGATTACATTGTTTGGCGTGACCATCTCGGCCAGAGCTTCGCAATGCCGAATGACACGACGCCGGGCACCGTGACGCAAGCGGACTACAATGTTTGGCGGAGCAATTTCGGCGCAGGTGCAGGCAGCGGTAGCGGATCGCTTGGCGAGGGAAGTGCCGTGCCCGAGCCCGCTAGCGCGGTGCTTCTAGTGTTCGGGTGGATTGCTTTGGCCTCTTGTAGGTCACGTCGCGCGACGTCGCGACCTGGCCGGTAGTCCGCTGGGCAGCGCCCTGTCGCCGCCCCGTTGAATCCCGATTTCGGACCCGCATGCTCGCTGGTGTTCAAGTCTGGTGGGCGATTCGCTTTTGCATTGAGGAGCGACTCGATTACGCGGCGACTTCTGGCTCGGCACACTGATGCGGTTTCTGCCGATCGTGACGCAGATTTTTCTGTTGACTGCCGTGTTTGAAAGCATGCGGGCGACACGCCCGAGTGCGACATCGACCTCGCCGGTGGGATTGCTGCCACGATCGAGAATACCGTGGCCGCGGATGTCTACGTTCATGCTCACGGCAAACCGGAACTTTCCTAAATAATTTGCGAAACAAAGTCGGTGATCGGTGCCGTCGTTTTACGGTTCTGCAAATAGGCGGCGAGAGAGCGCTCGACGCGGGCAATTTGCCGCGACTGGCCTACATCGCGGATGCCACCTAAAGTTGAAGGAAGTCTGGCCATCGCGCTGCAAGTTTGAAAATGGAAAGATTTGAAATGAAAAACTTCCGGCATGCGCGAGTTTGGTGGCTGGGCTTCTTCGTATCTGTCGTGGCACAGCCGGCGGCAGCAATTACGCTGCAAATCGATTACACGTACGACACGTCGAACTTCTTTGGGGCAGGCAACCCGCAGGGCGCGGCGGCGGGCGCCCAAGCGAAAGCGGCGCTCGAGGCCGCGGCGAGCTATTACAGCGCGATTCTCACGGATTCTTTTACGGCGATTCAAACGCCGGCGCCGATTCGTAGCTCAGTTTCGAACGGCGTTTACACCTGGGAATGGCACGAATTGTTTTTGAACCCAACGACCGGCGCCCAAGTGAGCGTTTCGAATCCTACCATCGCGGCCAATAAATACGTTATTTACGCTGGGGCTACGGACTTAACGGGTGCAATCATTGGCGATGGGGAGGTTGGCGGGTATGGGTGGAGTCCAACCCGCACCGGGTCGAGTACGTTCTCAAGCGCCGAAGTCGCTCAAATCAACGCGACCAACGTGAGTTTCCCCGCTTCGATCAAAACGCGCGGCCAGACGAGTGGATTTGCGGCTTGGGGCGGCGAAGTCAGCTTTGATAACACCGCGCGCACGTGGCACTTCGATCACACGACACAACCCACTTCGGGGCAGACGGATTTTTATTCCACGGCTTTGCATGAGATCGGGCATGCCGTGGGTTTTGGCCAGTACGATGGTATTACGGATATCTCGCCGTTTCAGTCGCTTGTGACGGCGACTAACCAGTTTATTGGCACAAGTGCCGAGGCGGCGCACAGTTTTCAGCCGGTGCCGCTGGCGACAGATTTAGCGCATTGGGCGCAGGGAACGACCAGCGTTGTCTACGGCACGTCGATCGGCCAAGAAGTGGAAATGACTCCCAGTATCTTGGATGGCACGCGGAAGCTCGTTACCGCGCTCGACGTGGCGGCGTTGACAGATATCGGTTGGACGGTGGCAACGCCGCCCGGCGTAAATGGCGATTACAACGGCAATGGCGTGGTTGACGCGGCGGACTACGTGATGTGGCGCGATCATTTGAACCAGACTTACACGCTGCCGAACGACACGACGCCAGGAACCGTGACACAAGCAGATTACAACGTGTGGCGAAGCAATTTCCGTGCGTCGAGAAGCGGTTCGGGCGCGTCGTTATACGGCGGCGAAGTGCCCGAACCTAGCGGGTTCGTGCTATTTCTTGCATGCATGGCCGCGTTGCCGATTCGCCGGCGACTCGGAAGAGGGATTTAAGAGTGGGGGGTTAAGACTTAAGATCGTAAGCGAGCAAAGTAAGCGATCTGCCTCACATCTTCTATCCTAAGTCTTATATCTTTCATTCTCGCATGATTGCCCGCGTACAAACCTGGTGGACGATTCTTCGCATTTGCATCGAAGAGCGGCTCGTATACCGCGGCGACTTCTGGCTCGGCACGCTGATGCGTTTTCTGCCGATCGTGACGCAGATTTTTCTGTGGAGCGCGGTGTTTGAGGGCATGGCCGCCAGCCAGGGTACGTCTGGCGCTGGCCAGCAAATCGCCGGGTACACATACCATGATTTCGTCGCCTACTATTTGATGACAACGATCACGCGGGCGTTTTCAAGTATGCCGGGCTTGGCGGGCAGCATTGCGCTGCAGATTCGCAACGGCGAAATCAAGAAGTACTTGGTGCAACCGATCGATTTAGTCGGCTTTCTGCTGCTGCAGCGCGTTGCGCACAAGATCGTGTACTACGGTATCGCGTTCTTGCCGTTTGCATTCGTGTTTTACATCTGCCGCGGTTATTTTCCTGGTTGGCCGCCGGCCGATGTAATGTTCGCGTTCATCACGTCGCTCGTTTTTTCATTCCTACTGGGCTTCTTTCTGGAAGCGACGATCGGCATGATTGGCTTCTGGTTTTTGGAGGTCAGTTCGCTGTTGTTTGTTTACATGCTGTTCAACTTCTTTTTCTCCGGCCACATGTTCCCGCTCGATATGTTGCCGGAGCCCTGGCGGACGCTGGTTCAATTGACGCCGCTGCAATATTTGGCGTACTTCCCCTCCGCCGTATTTCTGCAGAAAATTCAAGGTCACGATCTGTGGTTCGGGCTCACGGTGCAGGCCGCCTGGGTGTTGTTCTTTATCGTCGCCTGCCGCGTAACGTATTGGCGCGGGGTCAAGCGTTACAGCGGGTTTGGCGGTTGATGAAAGATCAACGTGATTTGAAAAAATACAGGAACACTAATTCACGCTAATCTTCGCTAATTATCTTGCTTCGATAAGAGATAATTAGTGTTTATAAGTGTTCAAAAAAGTTTCAACAGAATGCAACGACCGTCCTACACCCGCGTCTTCCTCACGTTCCTGCGTAACAGCCTCGTGCGCGACATGATGTTCCCGACCAACTTCATCATCGAAACGATATCATCGTTTGGTTGGGTGATGATGAACGTCGGTTTTTACCTGCTGATCTTCAAGTACACGTCGCAAATTGGGCCGGGCACGAGCGCGGGCGACGCATGGGACAAATATCAGTTCTTCGTATTTATTGCGACGAGCATGTTCATCAACAGCATCGTGCAGATGTTCTTCATGACGAATGCTGATGAGTTTAGCGAACTGATTCGCACCGGTGGGCTGGACTTCGCCCTACTGAAGCCGATCGATACGCAATTCCTGATTTCGCTGCGAAAGGTTGAGTGGGCATCGTTCTCGAATTTTCTGGTGGCCGCGGCGCTCATGATTTACGCGTTGCCGCGCGTCGACGGTTTTCATCTGACGATCTGGCAGGTGATCTTGTATCCGATCTACGTGCTGGCGGGCGTTGTCATTTTGTATAGCCTGATGATCGTGCTCGCGGCGGTCAGCGTGTGGCTCGGGCGAAATACTTCGATTTACGATTTCTGGTTTTACATTACGACCTTTTCGCGCTACCCAATGGAAATCTATAGCGGGTCCGTCGGCAGCTTGCTGCGCTTCGGTTTCACCTATCTGCTGCCAGTGTTGATCGTGGTGAACGTTCCGGCCCGGATGCTGGCCAAACCGCTGCGGGCGGAGTACGCTCCATTGGCGCTATTCGCGATCGCCGCGACCGTGGGCAGTTTTGTTGCCAGCCGCTGGGTTTTTCAGCGGGCGCTTCTGAGTTATCGCAGCGCGAGTAGCTGATTCGGAGAGCAAGAATTAACCACGGAGGCACGGAGGACACGGAGAGTCTCGGGTGCTGTTTCTCCGTGAACTCCGTGCCTCCGTGGTTTAATATTCGGAGACTATATGAGTATGAAATGGAAGATGATCACACTGGCTTGCATAGTGGCACTATTGTTTGCGGCCGACGGTGTTGCTGCGGATAAATCCTCTGACAATCACAATTCGAATGAAAAAATGAAATACCCTGCCGCGCGTCGTGTGGAACAGGTGGACGAATACCACGGTGTTAAAGTTTCCGATCCTTACCGCTGGCTCGAAGCCGATGTGCGCGAGTCGGACGAGGTCGCGGCGTGGGTCAAGGAGCAGAACGACGTTGCGCGGAAGTTCTTGGACGCGATTCCCGAGCGGCCGGCGATCGTGAAGCGGCTTACGGAGCTTTGGAACTATGAACGTTACTCGCCGCCGGTGGAGAAGGGCGGCAAGTATTTCTTTTTGAAGAACGACGGGCTGCAGAATCAAGCCGTGCTGTACGCGGCCGATTCGTACAAGGACGAGGGGCACGTGCTGATTGACCCCAACACCTGGTCGAAAGATGGCACGATCGCGATGGCCAGCTTTAGCGCGACGGACGACGGCAAGCTGCTCGCTTATGCGCGCTCGTCTGCGGGCAGTGATTGGGAAGAGATTTTGTTGGTGGAAGTGAGTAACGGCAAAGCGCTCGACGACCATCTGAAATGGTCGAAGTTCGGCGGGATCGAGTGGAACAAAGCGGGGACGGGCTTTTACTATTCGCGATATCCCGAGCCCAAAGAGGGGGAGAAGTTCCAGGCATCGGCTCTAAACCAGATGGTGTATTTCCATAAGGTTGGAACGAAGCAAGACGAAGATCAGCTTGTGTATCGCCGCCCGGACCATCCGGATTGGAACTTTGGATTCAATGTTACGGATGACGGCAAGTATCTCGTGCTTGAAATTTCGCACAGCACCGATCCGCAAAATCAGGTTTTGATTCGGGACGCCGCGGCCGTCGCTGACGCGCCTTTCAAGGAGCTCATCGGCGACTTCGACAACCAATTTGCGTTTCTCGGCAATGATGGGCATCAGCTTTTCTTTCTGACGGATTTGAAGGCGCCGACGAAGCGCATTGTGCGGATGGAAGTTGACCAGCCTGGGCGCGATCACCTCACCGAGATCGTGCCGGGCCGCAAAGAAACGCTTGATAGCGCGAACATTCTGAGCGGCCGCATCATTTGCCAGTACATGGTCGACGTCCTGAGCGAAGTTCGTTTGCATGATCTGACCGGTAAATCGCTCGGCAAGGTGGAACTGCCGGGGCCGGGGACCGTGCAAGGGTTCGGTGGCGATGAGAAGAACACCGAAACGTTCTTCGTGTACACGAGCTATAACGTGCCGACGAGCGTTTATCGGTACGACGTGCCGGCGAATAAAACCGAGCTCGTCCATCAACCGAAAGTCGATTTCAAACCAGATTCGATCGCCGTCGAGCAGATTTTCTATCACAGCAAAGACGGCACGCGAGTGCCGATGATCCTCACGTATCGCAAGGACCTGAAACTGGACGAACCGCACCCGACGCTGCTGTACGGCTACGGTGGCTACAACATTTCGATGACGCCTGCGTTTAGTCCCGCGTACATCGATTGGGTTGAAATGGGCGGCATCGTGGCGGTCGCGAACATGCGCGGCGGCGGCGAGTACGGCGAAGAATGGCACCTCGCCGGCAAGGCGCTCAAGAAGCAAAACGTGTTCGATGATTTCATCGCGGCGGCGGAGTGGTTAATTAAGGAAGGTCGCACGTCGCGCGAAAAGCTCGCGATCATGGGCGGCAGCAACGGCGGCCTGCTGGTGGGTGCGTGCGAGGTGCAGCGGCCCGAGTTGTTTGGGGCGTGCATTCCGCAGGTGGGTGTGCTCGATATGCTGCGATTCCAGAACTTCACGGCGGGTCAGTTCTGGCGAGACGAGTTTGGCAATAGCGATAAGGAAGACGAATTCAAATCTCTGCTCGCCTACTCGCCTTATCACAACATTAAGGAAGGCACAAAATATCCCCCGACGCTGATCATGACGGCCGATACCGATGACCGCGTCGTGCCGATGCACAGCTTCAAATTTGCGGCCGCGCTACAGCGCGCCCAAGGGGGCGATGCACCGATCCTGCTGCGGATCGAATCGAAAGCAGGCCACGGCCACGGCACGTCGGTGGCGAAGCTTATCGAAAACGCTGCGGATCGCTGGGCGTTTTTGGTGAAAGAGCTGGGCGTGAAGATGCCCACCAGCAACTGAGATTATTTGGCGGCCGCTACGGTTCGCAGTTCGCGCGGCAGCGGAAACGACACGCTCTCCTCGCGAATCGAACGCGGTTCGATGGTGGCGTCGAATCGGTCGCGCATCCAATCGAGGCATTCTTCGACGACTTGCTCCGGGGCGCTTGCGCCTGCCGTTACGAGCACCGTTTCAACGCCTTCAAACCATTCGGGTCTTAAATCTGCGGGGCCATCGATCAAATGGGCGGCCAAGCCCCGCTCTCGAGCGAGCTCCGCGAGGCGCTGGCTGTTCGAGCTGTTCTGGCTGCCGAGGACGATCGCCAGATCGGCTTCCCGCGAGAGGAGGGACACTGCCTCTTGGCGATTCTGCGTGGCATAGCAGATGTCATCTTTGGGCGGAGCCGTGATGTGCGGAAACCGCTCCTTCAATCGGTCGATGATGCGGTTGGCGTCGTCGACGCTGAGCGTGGTCTGAGTCAAGTACGCCACTTTGTGTTCGTCGGCCACCTTAAGCGAGGCCACATCTTCGGGAGACTCAACCAGCATGATCGCCTCGGGCGCCTCGCCCATCGTGCCGATGACTTCGTCGTGTCCCTCGTGGCCAATGAGCAGGATTGTGTAACCGGCGCTTGCGTATTTGATCGCTTCGAGGTGGACCTTCGTCACCAGCGGACACGTGGCGTCGATGGCGCGCAAATTCCGTTCAGCGGCGGTACGGCGGAGCTCGGGCGACACGCCATGGGCGGAGAACAGCAAGGTCGAGCCATGCGGCACTTCGGCCAAGTCGTCGACGAACGTGACGCCGCGGCCGCGAAAGTGCTCGACCACGTATTTGTTGTGGACGATTTCGTGGTAGACGTAAATCGGCGGTTCGAGCGACGCCAGCGCGAGGTCGAGCGACTCGATCGCCATGTTGACGCCGGCACAAAACCCGCGCGGACTGGCCAGGAGGACTTTCATGCCTCCATGATAGACGGCAGCCGTGGAGCCGGACAGGCAAGTGTAAGAAACCGGACGCTAGCGCGTCACAGCGAATCCGCCGCGGGGCACAAGCCCCCGGTTTCCTGAACAGCTTCCTCTTTTACTTCGGCCGGCGTTTGAGCTTTTTCGAACGCCCTTCCAGCGTCAGCAGCGGTCGCTGCGACGGGTAGCGGGCTTCGAGCTCCTTGAGCGATTCGTGAATCGTGCGGCACAGCTTAAGATAAGGTTCAATGCCGAACGAAATTGGCGGCAGCCAAGGGCAATCGACCCCGGTGATCAGTGGATGAGTAGTAGGTTGCATCGCGGCCCCTCTCTGTTGGACCAAACCGCAATCTGGGGAAAAGGGTCGCCGGACTCTGCGGGATCCGACGACCGGTTGGATTGAAACTATTACGCAAGACATGCTAGCGCCGTTCACGGTTCGCGCTGCACGATGCGACGACTTCTGTAGCTGACGTCTGTGAGGCCGGCCGCGGCGCAAGAATGCCGGGGTCACAGACCCCAGCTACAGTTGAAGAACGCGCGGCGGAAGATGTAGGAAATTCCCACTCGCTCGGTATGAAACCGCTTCTAGTTGTTCTTAGCGGTGCTCGATGTCGCGCTATCCTTGCGATCGTCCTTGTTTTTGCGGAATGGCATTTCGCCGCCCTGTCGGCGCTTCATGAACCGGGAGATTTGCTCGGTGGCGGCCATAAATTCCGACTCGCTCAATTTGCCGTCGCCGTCGCGGTCGGCGATTCGCACGAGTCGTTGAATTGGTTCGCGGAGTGGCTCGGGGACCTCGTTTGGATCAATTTTCCCGTCACCGTTCTCATCGAGTGTGGCGAACAGCCGTCGGGCCTGTTTGGGGTCTTTCACATCGGCCAACGGCATTGGGCGGTCGTCGAACCGGTCGAAAGCATCGCCTTGCGATTTTTTGAGCTTTGCGAGCTCGGCGTCGACGTCGATCCCCTTCCGCTCGCAGTAACGCATCGCAATCGCGCCGATGCCCGGTCCCCCGCGGCTCAATTCTTTGCGTTCGATCGCGCCATTGCCGTCCTTGTCCAGTCGTTCAAGCATTGTGTCGAACACTGGCTTCAGATCTTTTGGCACTTCGTCCTTCTCGATCCGGCCGTTGCGATTCGTGTCCATCGTCAGCAGCAGGTAGCGTACCGCGTTCGCGCCTGGGATCGTTGTCGACTCCTTCGCTTCGATTGGCTTTTCCGGGCGCGAAGACTTGAGAGCATCCGAAAATTCCTGCCGCGAGAGGACGTGGTCGTGGTTCGCGTCGCCCCGGCGGATGAGCCGGTCAAAGAGTGCTCGGTTTTCGGGCGAGATTTCGTCCGCTTCGAGCGTGCCGTTATGGTTCGTATCCAGCCGGTCGAACAGGGCGGCGTCATCGTCCGAGATATCGCCACTCTTGGGCGATGCCGCTGGGAGGCCGGCCGCCATTCCCATTACTAAAAGAGCGCCGAACGCTGCGGCCGAAAGTATCGGTAAAGACAGAACCGGGCGACAACGCGGCGACATGATAACCCTCCCAACCTTGCTTTCCTAACTTATGAAACCTCCGGTATCGCCCGGAGTTTCGCCAAATATGGGGGTTGGTCTACCAGCGGCACCCCGCAAATATACCTTTCGGCCACAATGTGCTATCAGCGCTGGAAACGCAAGGTTGACGGAAACTGCGCGTTTTCCTACTCTTTCACCGCCCGAGATTGCCGTTTGCCAAAACACGGTCGTCACCAGCGGCGTAATAAGACTAGGTGCTGCGTCCGCTCGATTAGAAACCGGCGGACGAGCGGTCGTAGGTTGCGGTTTCGCCACCGATTCGCGGCGGCCAAGCCACCCGTCGACACGACTGTTCAAGCCGTTCGTAAACGATCGCTATACCCCATACAATGCGCGTGATAGCGCGAATTAGTCGCTCGGAGAAATTGTTGGAAAGCCGCCGCCGGCCGCGTCGATTTTGATAGTGCTCTAGCACTCGCATTCGCGACGCTGGCCGACTAAAAGCTAATCGATATCGGCCCACGAAGAACGCCAAGCGTTCTACCAAGAGTAACCCACACACTGACTCATCCCGCATCGGGAGACGTTTTCATGAACATCAACGGCCCATCTCAGGTTCACGGCGCACAAAGCGTCAACCCGCCGCATTTCACCCAACGCACTCAGTCGGCGCAAGGCACGTCGGCTACTTCGCAGACCGACCGGGTGGAAATCTCGCAAGAGGCCCAAGCGGCGATGAAATCGACCGAGGCAGGCGGAATTCGGCATGACCTGGTAAATCAAATCCGCAGCCAAATCGCGGCCGGCACGTACGACACGCCGGAAAAAATGAATGCCGCCGTGGATCGAATGCTCGATCAAATCGGGTAGCCCCGCCGCGGCTTTTGCCCCGGAAAGTCTTCACGTTTCCGGCGATTGTTGCCAGGCTTGGCACTTGGGCTTAGAATCAATAAGCGCACGGCGATCCTTCGTAAAGCCGAATTGCGCAATAGTTTGAGACAAATCGGGCACCCGGCCGTTGTCTCAATAAGCCAGATACTCTCTTCGCTTGCCTCGTTAGTTGGCTCTAAATGTCGAACGACTTTTCACTCGGTGAGGTGCAGGTTTCGCTCTCCCCCAAGGAGCGATTCGAGGAATACCTGCAGAGTCGCGGCAAGCGGACGACCCAGCAGCGGCGGGCCCTCGTCGATTTCATCTTCGAGCGGCATGACCACTTCAATGCCGACGAATTGATCGACGCCTACTCGGCCGGTCATCGGGGCGAGAAAATCAGCCGGCCGACCGTGTATCGCACGCTCGACCAATTGGTCGAAGCCGGGCTATTGCGCAAAATGACGCTCAGCGGCCGGAGCGTGTACGAGCATGACTACGGCTACCCGCAACACGATCATTTGTACTGCCAAATCTGCGATAAGCTCATCGAATTTAGCAGTGACGAACTGAACGACATTCAAGATGCCGTGGCCCGCGAGCATAATTTTCGCGTCACGGGGCACCGGCTGATCATCAGCGGTGTGTGCCACGAGTGCAGCCGAACGCGGCATCGCCGGCAATCGCCGCTGGATTTGATCTAGACGCGAATGTCTGTCAGGGATCTCGTGTTGCTATAGCGCATTCGAATCGGCTCGACAATTTCCGTGAGGAACTCGTCGACTTGCTCCTTGCTTCTGCCAATCAGGGTCACGGGATCAATCGCCGCATCGATATCGGCCGCCGCGAACGCCTTATCCGCTTTCAAGCGTCCGATGAGGTCGTTTGCGCCGCCTTGCTCCTTCACGATGGTCGCCGCCGCCTGGCTGTGTTGGCGAATCTTTTCGTGCAGCGTTTGTCGATCTCCGCCGGCGGCGACCGCTGCCATGAGTATATTTTCGGTCGCCATGAATGGCAGTTCCTCGCGCAGGTGCTTGGCGATAACTTGCGGATAGACCACTAAACCGTTCGCGACGTTTTGATAAAGAATCAAAATCGCGTCGACTGCGAGGAACGCCTGCGGAATCACCAGCCGGCGGTTCGCGCTATCATCGAGCGTTCGTTCCATCCACTGGGTCGCGTGCGTATCGTCTGCGTTGCTCGCGAGATTCATGGCGAAGCGAGCGAGTGCGCAAATTCGCTCGCTGCGCATTGGGTTTCGTTTGTAGGCCATGGCTGAGGAGCCGATTTGGTTCTTCTCGAACGGTTCCTCAATCTCTTTGCGGTTCGCGAGAAGTCTCAGATCCGTGGCGGCCTTGTGGCTGCTCGCTGCGACGCCAGCTAGCGTATCGAGCACCTGGGCGTCGACTTTGCGGGAATAGGTTTGGCCTGTGATGGCGTACGTGGATTCGAACCCCAGCTTTTCCGCCACGCGCTTTTCGAGCTGCCGTACCTTGCCATGGTCGCCGCCGAAAAGCTCCAAGAAACTCGCCTGCGTGCCGGTGGTGCCTTTCACACTACGGGCCTTGAGCGTTTCAATGCGATGCTCAACCTCCGCCAAATCGAGCGCCAAATCGTAGGCCCACAAGCACGCGCGGCGGCCAACGGTCGTCGGCTGGGCTGGCTGCAGGTGCGTGAAGCTGAGCGTCGGCAGGTCGCGATAGTGTTTGGCGAAATCCGTTAGCGCGATGATCACAGCCGCCAGCCGCCCGGCGACCAACTGCAATGCTTCGCGAATCAGAATAAGGTCTGTGTTGTCGGTGACGTAGCAACTCGTAGCGCCGAGATGAATGATGGGCCGAGCGCCCGGGCACACGTCGCCGTAAACGTGCACGTGCGCCATCACATCGTGCCGCAGCTTTTGCTCGTACTTCTGAGCAGCTTCGAAGTTGATGTCGTCCGTGTGGGATTTCAATTCGGCGATTTGGGCGGGCGTAATCGCGAGGCCCAATTCCGCCTCGGCCTCGGCCAGCGCGACCCACAGCTTTCGCCACGTGCTGAACTTCCGCTGGTCTCCCCACAGAACCGCCATTTCGCGCGACGCGTAGCGGTTGATTAGCGGGTTCTCATAAGTTTCGTGCATCGTCAATTTAGCTCGCGAGTCTCTGGGTCATCCTCTTTGACCACGTGAATTACGGCCAGCACAATCACCAGGCCGACCAAACTAACCGCCCACAATGCCAGGCACAACGATGCCAGGCAGGTCAATATTTTAGCACCCGCGAGGTCGCCCATACTCAGGACGAGATTTTGGACACCGAGCAGAACGCACTCCACGATCGGCAGAGCCAGGGCCACGACCAGCATTGATTTGAGCGCGGCACGCAACGACATTACGATTTTTGCCCTGCGAAATAGGTCGCCAGACGAACTGGGGAAATCCGCACCCGTTTTCGCCCAGCCGGCGGGCAATGTCAATGATCGCAATCGTACGGGGCAATTCGCCCGAATAGTCGGTATCACCGGTCCCTGCGGGGTGTTGTGTTTGCGCCTCTTTCGATTGACCGCCTTGGGAAGCACACGAAAATGAAAGTAGCCGCAAATCTGCCCCGATCTCAGACACTTCCGTAGCGATCCACGTTCGTGCCGACTCTTCGAAATTCTCGATCGACGAACGCCACGGCGCTCCTTCTGCTCCTGGTGGTTTCCGCCCAGGCGTTCGGCCAAACGCTCCTGCTTAAGGACGGCCGGAAGCTGGAGGGCAAATTCGCCGAGCTGGCCAGCATCGACGAAAATCCGCTCACGTCCAAAGCGCCGGCCGGCGAGGTGGCCGTCACTCCGTTGTTGGTGGTCGACGACGGGCTGCGGCGGACGTACATCCACAGTATTCAGGTCAAGCAGGTGCTCGAGGACAAGGCGCCGCGTGATGTCAAAATCGATATCTATCAACCGCTGGCGGAGCGGGGCAACATTGTGGGCAGTGTCGGTCGAGCCGCGCGGGTGACGCCATTCGATGAGTTTGGCCGGCGCATTTACGAAATGCAAAGCAAGGATGGCCCGCTCGCGGTGGTCCAGGGCATCACGCTCATCACGCCGCGGTACACAAAAATCGAAGCGCTTCGCGGCGGCGCGAAGCCGGTCGTGTGGGACATGCGCGTCGCCACGAGCAGCCTTTCGCGCGAAGTGCTGAGCAAGGTAATCGCCACCGCCACCAAGCCGGATGACATCGAAGGCCGGTTGCAGCTGGTGCGGCTCTACTTGGATAGCGAACGCTACCGCGACGCCGGCATCGAGCTTGATAAAGTCATCAAAGACTTTCCACAGCGCCAAGATCTTCTGCAGGATGTCAAGCAACTGCGGCAACTCGGCGCGAAGCTGATTGTGAAGGAAATCCAAATGCGGGCGGAAGCGGGCCAGCACGAGCTTGCCCGCAATTTGCTTTCGCAGTTCCCGTCCGATGGGGTCGCCGGCGAGACGCTGCAGCAGGTTCGCGAATTGCTCGATAAGTACGCGGCCGAGGATACACGTCGCAATGCCGTGTTGGATGAGCTTAACGCGCAAGTCGCCAAATTCGATAGCGCGAACGACCGGCAACTGGCGGAAAACTTCGTTAAGGAAATCACCGCCGAAGCGGATGAAGACGCCATCGCCCGGCTGGCCTCGTTCGAGCGGCTGGTAGATGACGCAGCGCTCAAGCCCGAGCAAAAGGTGGCGCTCGCGATCAGCGGGTGGCTCGTTGGCTCGAATCAAGCAACCGATCACTTCCAGACGGCGGTGTCGTTGGCTCATGCACGGGAAACGATTCTCGCGTACCTTCGCGAGCCGCTGGCGCAGAACCGTGCGAAGCTGGTTTCGGAAGTGCAGGATATGGAAGGCGCTTCGATCGAACGCATCGCCCAGATGCTGAAGCTCATGAAGCCGCCGCTCGAAGCGACGAAACAAACTGAGCGTGGCCCTGGGATGCACGAGCTTCACGCCACAGGTTTGCCTGGGAAGGCTGATGCCCGATACGTCGTGCAGCTTCCGCCGGAGTACGATCCGCTGCGGCACTATCCGACGATCGTGACGCTTTGTGATTCGGGCAGCAGCCCGGAACAAATGATCGATTTCTGGGCCGGGCCCGCAGATAAGGAAAAATCCACCGACCGGTCGGGTCAGGCGACCCGCCATGGTTACATCGTCATCGGCGTTGATTGGGTTCAGCCGCAGCAGTACTCGTACGAATACTCGGACCGAGAACATGCGGCTGTGCTCGGATCGCTGCGTGACGCTTGCCGGCGCTTCTCGATTGATACCGATCGTGTGTTTCTCACGGGACACGGCATTGGTGGCGATGCGGCGTGGGACATTGCGATCGCGCACCCTGATTTGTGGGCCGGGGTAATTCCGGTCGTGGCTGTGGCGGATAAGTACATTGGGCGTTACGCGAAAAACGCACCGTATGTTGCCTGGTATTTCGTCGGCGGCGAGTTGGATGCGGATAAGTTCTCGCGGAATGGAACGCAGTTCGACCGCTACCTCAAACCGAACACGGATATTACTGTCGTCGAATACCAGGGCCGCGGCTACGAGCCGTTCGGCGATGAAATTCAGCGGCTTTTCGATTGGATGGGCCGTAGGCAGCGCAAGACACCCAAAGAAATAGACTGCGTGACGATGCGCACGTGGGACAACTTTTTCTGGTGGCTCGAGGCGGATGGCTTGCCGCCGAAATCGATGGTCGTGCCAGACAACTGGCCGCCGTCCCACGCCGTGCGGCCGGCGACGATTGAAGGCAAGCGGCTGGAAACAAACAAGATTTCGGTCAAACTGCAGGCGAGTAAGGTGACGGTGTGGTTGTCGCCGGACCTCGTTGATTTCACGCAGCCGCTTGTGGTCGAAGTGAACAATCACCCAATCTCGCCGCGCGATCGCAACGTGCATCCGGACCTGAGCGTGCTTTTGGAAGACGCCCGCACGCGTGCCGATCGTCTCCACCCGTTTTGGGCGAAATTGTCGACGCAATAGCGGGTGGTGACGTCTTTCGGCGGCGAAGTGTTGACAGGGGCGTGGCATCGCTTAAATTCCTAGCGTGGCAAACTGGAAACCGCATCGCGGCGATCATACGGTCCTCGTCTTTTTCTCGGCGTCGAAAATCGGCGCGGTGGTCGCTGTGGTTTCGCTCCTTATCGTGGGCTGCAATCGTGGGCCGGCGATGGTTCATGTCACGGGAAAGGTAATCTACAACGGCAAACCGCTTGAGTTCGGGACCGTGACGTTCCAGCCGCCGAGCGGGCAGCCGTCGCGGGGCGACATTCAACCCGACGGCACTTTTACGCTTTCGACGTATCGGCTCAACGACGGTGTGGTTCTCGGCAAGCATAAGGTTCGCGTCACTTGTTATGAGACTCAGCGACCAGGGACGGTGAGGCCGCCGGGTGAAATGTCGCTCGGGAAGCTGCTGATTCCATCGAAGTACACTTTTTTCGAACAGAGCGGGCTCTCGGCGGAGGTTCACGACGGGGAGAACCCACCGGTTACGTTTGAGCTAAAGGGGCCGCCGGGGTAAGCGGTTGAATTGCCATGACGGTCAAATCTTTATTCGCGTTCGCGGTTCTTCTGTTGGGCCTGGCCGCGTGCTCTCGCGTGAGCGCTGAAGTCGGCGTGGGTGCGAAGCCGTTGCCGGGGGCCGAGGTGCTGCTCGATGGCTCGCGGGCGATGCTTGATGACAAGTGGACCTATTGGAAGGGGCCACGGTTTGCTTCGTCGCTGCCGATTAAGTGGCAGGTGGTGGATGACCCGGTCGATGATTCTGTCGATGGGGGCCACTGCATTTCGTCGTTCGAAGAAGTGGCGGCCGGCGGCAAGTATGGGACGGCCGATATCGTTACCAAAAAGCCCTATCGGGATTTTCGGCTGCATGTGGAGTTCCTCGTTATGAAGCCCGGCGGCAACAGTGGCGTGTACTTGCAGAATCGGTACGAGATCCAAATCTTCGACGGCGACAAAACGCGGCACGGTATGGCGGCGGTGATTAACGAATCGGACTCGCCATATGAGGAATACAAGGGCGTCGGCAAGTGGAACGCGTATGACATCGTGTTCCGGGCCGCCCGGTTCAAAGACGGCAAGCTGACCGAGCAGCCGATGGTGACGATGTACCTCAACGGCAAGAAGGTGCACGACCGGGTGCGGATTAGCCAAGTGTGGGGCGGGAAGTTTTCCGGTGTCGATGGCGGGAACGACGACGGGAAGGGAATCACCGATTCGCCGCAGGGGTTGAAGCTGCAATCGGAAGGGCACGACGTGCGGTTCCGGAACGTGTGGATCAAGGAGCTTGATCTTGGTGACACGGATACGGATTTCTCGGAGTAATCGGTTCTCTGCCGGTAGTAGCTGGCCTCTGTGAGCCCGGCGTTTGGAAGCGCGGCGAAGACCGGGGTCATAGACCCCGGCTACAGAACGACTCTGAATAATGTCGCGGGCGCTGAACTCGATTTTTTAATACAATATTCGGGTATTCAGTCCGGTTGCGGAGGAGCCGCAAGCTTTAAAATTAGGCATTTCTTCGGCCTCGCTCGGACAAAACCCTTCGAATATTGAGATTTCGGAGCACCGGGGCGAATCTAAATTCCGCGACGCGACGTGAGCCGCGACGCGCGCATTTCGAGCGTAGCCGGTTGGGTCGGTCAATGGCCTGTGTGGATGAGTTTTCGAAGAGCGAACGCTTGCGCAATGATGCGTGGAGAGACCGTACCACAGGGGTTGGCCCAAATTCAACAAAAATCTTTCGGCGGTCGGTGAGAATCTTTTGGCGGGTTTGAAGCTTTCTCGCAGAGACGCGGAGGCCTCTAGGAGTGCCGCGATTTCGTCGGGACGTGCGGTAGGCAAGCGGTGTTCGCAGAATGCGCCGACGGTCAGATTAAAACGGTCATTCTATGACAGATGACTACGAAGGTTTCGGAGCAAGTTCTCCAAACCAATATGCAGCCGTCACGCCGCCATCGAGCGTCGCGGATACTGCGGAGCTAAAGCTATTTGTCGCCCGGCGTCTTTGCGGCGATCACGCGCTCGATGTCATCAACGGTTAATCCGCGTTCAACCATATCGCGTTTGATTTCAAGTTCATGTCGCCGTGTGGCATACTTGCGGAATTCGGTTATCGCTATTCCGAGCACAACGCAGGCGAAAAACGCCAACGGTATTAGGACGAATACGTTGTCACCTTCAAACATACCACCTCCATTGATGGACCCAGCCACACCCATGCATTCGGCGTTCTAGCGATGATCTTGGCAAGTTTTCTCTACTCTCGCGGCGACTACTCAAAGCCCCCTATAGCAATATACCTGACCGGCTGTCCGGGAACCGGATGAAATGCCAAGTGCTTTATTCCAGACTTCGCCAAGTAGGCCAACCGACTCCGGTAAGGTCACTGTTGGACGACACGGCGATTTGAGTTAGTCGCAATGTTCGCTGCTGTAAGAGGTGTCGCGATCTGACTATAATCGGCCTGTCTTTTTTGTTTGGCCATCGAGAAGCGGCGCCGGGGCTG